>JAQTWB010000168.1 GCA_028689495.1 bacterium
GAACATCTGAAATTGTCCAAACGTCCCTGCCTGCCCTTTCCCGAGGCATCGCCTGCGGTACAATGCGCCCCTGCCAAACCGCGCTTCGCCTCCATAGTTAAATGGATATAACGGCTCCCTCCTAAGGGGGTCATAACACCATTAGTAACAACATAACAAACTGATTTATAAAACAAAAAGCCTACCCAGCATTACTGGTTTTTACCCAAAATTTCCCCACTACTGGAGAAAATTTGGAGAAAAAGCCAGGCCACATGCCAAGGTGCAAAACGGCTAAAATCCTCCCCCTCGCGTCCCCGTCGATTAATGGATAAATCGGTCGCCTCCTAAGTGACAGCTACAGGTTCGATTCCTGTCGGGGACGCCACAAAACACGAAGACCGCACCGTCATGACCAAAGACGAAATCCTTGCCGATATGCGCGGCCTGTTCGGTCGGAAAACGATGCTGAGCCCTGCCGACATCGCCGAGGTCATCTCGCAATCCGAGGGAGCGCAGGCAGTCGCAAGGTGTCGTGGCTGTGTATTGGCCAAGGGCGGTGCCTGCAAGCCTTATGGCCGGTTGAACGTCATTATTGGCGATGATGATCCGTTGGGGAGTTTTGTTTTTCGGACGACGGGATTCAACAGCATCCGCACGCTGGCGGCGCGACTGCACTACTTTCAGGCGATTTCGGGGAATCGGCTGTCCTGCCTGCCCTTGGAGCTTCGCTTGCGCGGCAAATCGACGCGGCAGAGTCATGGGACGCCGATCTACTACGTCGATATCACGGTGCGCAGCGGCATTTCATTGGAAGAGGCTTTGCTGGAGGCCAGGCGGATGGACGAGGGGCGACAGGCGGCGGGATTTGATCAGGAGGCGCTGGAAGTTGCGGCTCGGCAGGGCTTGAGCAATGGGGGATTTGAAGACAGCGACGATGAGGGGGGCGAAGTTGTGGAGGAGTTTTTCCCGGAGGTGGTCAAAGATGATTGCAGCCGAGATGTTTTGGTTGATACGCCGGAGACGTCAGGTACCAGATCAAGGAAAGCATCACCATTAAGCGAAAAACTTGGGATTCAGGCTCAGAGAATGACTCAAAGCGGAGAGTCAACTGCGCTGACTTGATGATTTTTGGCAAGCTCGGGCGGGCCGGTATGACCTGTCCGAGGCTTGTTTTTTTTGGCTTTATGCGAATTCCCCTACTTACACTTCGTGCCCATTGCGGTCGGACAGATTTCTTTATATCCGCCGTTCGGCTAACCCCAAATACTGCGCAACGGAATGCTCCGAAGTAGCCGTTGGCGGCATCACACAATCAGCTAAGAGCGGCCGTGGACCACTGTTTCCACAAGCGGACAATCGACTGTATTACGTGTATGCTTTCGGCGTTATTTGGCTTGGGCGCCGGCGAAAATTCGAGCTTGGCCCCTTTGAGCTTTGATTTTCCATTAAATTGTTTTGAGAAACCAATATGATAAAAGCAATTCTCTTATCGATCGCGCTTTCCATCACCCAGCTTGGTTGCGCCACATCGACGTTCTCGCATGGCCGAGACTTCCCATCTGAAAAAGTCAGTAGCATAGTTCGCGGAAAAACGACAACTTTGGAGCTTGCTGCTCTATTTGGACAACCATTTAGCAAAACATTAGTCAGTGATACAGATGAAAAGTGGCTTTATCTATACGTGCAGTCATCCGCAAAGGCAAAAAGCTACATAGTTTCGATGAAAGTAGAAAGTACGGTCGATCAGAAGATGCTTGATGTTTTAGTCAGAAATGGTGTTGTTATAAATTTCACATTCAACGAGGGCGGAAATCCTGCAATGATGTCTACTCAGTCGCCGTAGCCCTTACCTAAAATCGCTGGTGCCTTACATACTTGAGAAATGATTTGACACCCCACCGGGCGAGCCTGTTTTTTCCACAAAGCACACGACTCGCTTAACAATTAGGCGAAAACCGCTTAATTTTCAAGCTTTCTGTGGAAAATCCGTTGGCGGATGCGAGTATTTTCCCACTCAGTTTTGTTTTTTATCGCCTGCCGATGGCCGCTAGGCACGTCGGGTTGGCTCCAAGTTCTTGAGCGTCAGCTTTCCAAAGCCAGCTACGGCAGCAATGGGTCGCGAAGCAACCGTCCTCTATTTAAATTCATCACCGGCAAGCGGCCACAGAAATTCCAAGCAAATAGGTTCAGCTCCCTTATTTACTCAATTTTTATGGCGAAATGATAATACGTATCTTCTCGCCACCTGAGACCCGCACTGGTCGAAAGATTGCCCCCCCATTTGGGCGACCAGCGACAATCCAGGTAACTGTTGTCTCGATAAAAAATTCACCATCGGCAACATCTTCGAATGAAAAACCACCTTGTGCATCGCATTGCGTTTTCTTTAGCAGCTGGCCGAATTCATCCGACGGGGGCTCAATTCGGACATTGTGCACAATATTCCGCGCTTGTTCCGTGGAGGTGCCATATAGGGCAACAAATACCCGTCTGCCATAATCTGTTGCTGGAATCAAGCTAACGTTTTGGCCGGCGCAGGTAACAATGCCGCCACCCTGTTGCCGAAGAAACGCGCTGCCAGTAATGACATTACTTCCCTTGCGTAGCAGGGCCTCGGCAGAGGGCCGATCAAACGGAGCGCCAGAGCTAACTACGGGCGGGGCTGCACAACTGGCAAGCAAGACTGAAACGCCGACTACGAATGGCCAATTTTTCACGATACCCCCTTAGAAAATTAACGACAGTGATGCTAGACAAAAAACAAAATCGAGGACAAACCACGGTTTCCAGAAATAAAAGAACGAAGGGGCGTGGCTCTCATTTTCGGTGACACCCGAGCCACGAAACGCAGAAAGCATACCAGAGGACGATATCGATGCTATCGGGGCGTCAAGAGCCTTGATATGCCAAGGTAGTCGTGCGAGTTGCCAAATTCCTCCTGCTCTGGAATCCGATTCGATCAAATTTCAACATCAGAGGATCACATGGATACTGCATCAACTTCACCCATTTTCAGTCAAGCGCAGAAAATCACCGATGCAATTATCTGTTTACGTGATGCAGGCCATCATGTCGCAGCAGTAATGCTTACGTATGCAGCAATTGATCAAATGTCTTGGCTTTCAATTCCAGGGAATTTGTCCTGTGGGAAAGACTTCAAAGCGTGGGTAAAAAAATACATCTTGACACATGGCAACCTCGACTGTTCTGAAGATGATTTATGGGCAGCTAGAAATGGAATGCTTCACATGGGCACCGCCGAGTCCAAGAACCACACCGATGGGAACGCCAAGAACAAGATTTACTACACAGTTGGGAAAGCTGCCTGCACAAGCAATTCAAGCAAAGATGTTGTGTTTCTAAACGTGGAGACATTGATAGCGGCGTACCTGGCCGGGGTCTTGTTTTTTATGGAGGACCTTAGAAGTGATCGAGATCAACTATCAAACGCACTCGCCAAGATAGGCAAAACTCTGACGGTTCATGGCTTATAGATGGTCACAATCGGCGCTTGTGGTTCCCTATGCTTCACTACGGCCCCCTCACTTCTACGTTCCTGAACGTCCACTTTCGCTTGGCCGGTACGGCAGCTTCACGGGCACGGAGTATGCATTCGCCAAAAAGGAAAGCTGCCATTCGCGACATCTCAAGGCTGAACGGCAATAAAGAGGACTTCCACATTCCGCTGGTGGCATAAGCCATCCGGCATCGATGTGCCAAGATTGAATTTCTTTCAATCAGTCTGAAGTGCAGAAATGAGAAGTCCAAATGAATACTACGACAGTTGGAATTGACTTGGCAAAATCCATTTTTGCCATTTGTGAGGGAGATAGCCGTGGCCATGGCAGCCGATCATCGATACTGAAATGCGGCGAGTTTTTGAAGTGGTTGCGCACCTTGCCAACGGTCACGGTCGTGACGATGAACGACTGAGGCCCACCGGAGCGGTTTATTGCATGGCCCAGCGCATGCGTGCACTGAACAAGGCCGATTAGAGGGATGATAGTCTGCTCTATACCTGTCCAGCACAACACGATTGCCAGTAGCGATCCAGAAACAAACCGAGAACGACCATGCGCATCGATACTTCTTGAATAAGGACAACGAACCCGGCCTGACGGCCGGTCTCAAAACCGCTGAGTTGACAGGAAGTCCCTTAGAGGCAGGTAAGCGACAGATTGCTGCCTGATTCAGCGCATTCGGCTAGGCGTAGGACGGATGCCAACTCCGCCACCTAGATCACCGCATCGGTGCGAGGGTGTAAGAATTTTTGTGTAAACGGTTATTTGGCAGGAGACTGCCGCGCCCCAAGGAGCAAAGATGACCGTAGCAAAGAAAGCCGTACCCAAGGAGTTACTGGACAGCCTGCTGGCTGATTACC
>JAQTWB010000169.1 GCA_028689495.1 bacterium
GCGGAGACCGAGGCTTTTTCGCGAAACGTTCCATAGGAGCCTGCTTCCGCACTAACCACTGTTGAAGCCCCAGGTTTGCCGCGTTTGGTGATAATATTGATGACCCCGCCCATGGCATCGGATCCATATACTGGACTTCCGGCACCGCGGAGGATTTCGATTCTTTCGATGTTATCAGTCGTCAGATTTGCGAAATTAAAACCTCGGGCCGGTGAGCCTGGATCGTTGAGCTCAGCTCCGTCGAGCAGAACAAGTGTCTGTTCCGATTTGGCTCCTCGGATAAACACCGATGAAGTTTGACCATCACCACCACTTCGTACAACGTCCAGACCGGGTATGTGTCGCAAAACGTCATTTACTGTTCTTGCGCCCATCCTCTGGATATCCTCGGCGCTGATAATACTGACACTGTTTCCAACGGCAGAAATTTCAGTTGGAATTCTGGATGCTGTAACAACGACAGTTTTTTTATGATTTGCTTCTGATTCAGCAAAAACGGGTGAGGTCCATAGCAGGCTGGTGCTCAAGCCAAGAAAGGCAAGTGTGGACAGGTGTTGTAGTGAATTGTGTTTGAATGCCTTGGCGTAAACAAGACGATTTGAATTTTCCATTATATCTCCACGTATATGGATTTGATTAACAAATTACGGGAGTTTCATTTTGTTTGATGGACATCTGCGCAGTGCGCAGCTGAAAAGTTGCAAGTGGAAAATAGCCCGAAGGCGTCAGAGGCAGGTGAGGAAATTATTATCGATATAAAACTGACCGATAATACTAACCGACAATACAGAGCAGAGGCGAACCATACGCAGGTATGTTTCGCAATTACCATTCAGGCAAATTGGCCACATGAGATGGCTTAATCACATGAAACAATAAACTACATGCTCTAGCAGTGCTAATTCCGGCTCCCAATCCACGAGGAACTTATCATCGCCCGAAGCATGTGGAAAAATGTCTGAAGAGTTTGGGTATCGGTTTGTCAGATCAAACACCTTTGTCAGATCAAACACCTTTGTCAGATCAAACACCTTTGTCAGATCAAACACCTTGGTCAGATCAAACAACCAAGCACACCCGTTAAATCTTCATGTGGCAAATTTCACACCAGCTTTTGAGCGTTGTCCTGTCACATGTCTCCGTCCAGCACGAATGGTCATCGTCCAGGCGGTTTAACGTAACAGAGTCGAAAGCAGGTCTTCCGACTTCCGGGTCATTCTCCCCCCATGCCTTCCCATCATTAAAATGACAGTGGCTATATTATGGGGTTCGTCTCCGGTTACGGCGGCGGGACCGCGACGGAATTACACCGTCTGCCCTCTTAGGAGGCCATCGACACCATGGCCTCGCTTTCTTTCCTGAAACTCCAGGATAAGACGCCTCTAACATAATCCCGCTTTTGCGGCAAACCACCGCTTTGCTACTGATAGTGGACCAATTTGCCGGAAGAAGAATGAAAAAATCCGTTGAGGTGTCTGGATGGGGAGACACAGGCAACAGTGGCCAACATGTCGGCAGTGAGAGCTGTGGGTGCGACAATACTGGCAGATTTGAATCGGGAAGAGGGATATCCGGTGCTCAGTGAAAGAAGGTGATGCATGTCGCGCCCCCCTCCGTGCCATTTGGTTTCACCGATGCCGGATGTGGCAATGGCCCCTCCCGGTGGAACATAGACCTTGGCAGCAATTCTTGTCGGGCAATCGGGATCGGCGATACCAACAAGCTGCGGAGTGTTGCCGATGAACTGCATGTCCCCGCCGCAGTCAACGCACCCTTCAGTGACTCCGTTTTTGGCAAGAAACTTTGCGGCCTGATCGCAGAGTGCGCCCTTGCCAATACCTCCAAGGTCGAGCGTTCCTTTTCCCTCAAGCAGAACAAGTTCACGAGAAATGTGGATTCTGGAATTTTGCGTATCAGTCAAGGCCTCCTTCAAAAGCCTCTCTGGTGGGAGTGTCTCCTGTTTTCGCGCACGGCGCCAGAGGTTCGTCAGACCACCACAGAGGATGCTGAAACCGTCAATATCAGTGTTTTGCGCGCATTCCGCAGCAATCAGAGTTTCTCTCAGGGGGTAGGGAAGAGAACCAAGCGGGAGGACTCGCTCCTTGTTCAGCTGGTCTAACAAGTTGCCGCTTGAGAAGTAATTCATCTCGTTGGCGCTTGATTTCAACTTACTGAAGCAGGCGGTAATAATATTATCCACAGGCTCAGACGTCAGCGACTTTGTTATTGTAATCTCGAGATAGCTGCCAATAAAAGGAATAGCTCGCCTAGTAATCTCCTGAGGGGGGACTCCACCATTGCTGGCATTTGCTTCGAACGGGATTATCGAATGCGCAACGGCACTGAGGCATGATGCAGCTGTAAGCTGAATAAAATCTCGTCGTTTCATTGTCTGCCCCACATTTCGCGTAGCGGTATTACAACCAAAGCGATCAATGAAAGAGTCAGCAAGACATTGGCAGGTAAATAGAGTAGGGAAAATAGTTCACTGCCATAGACAATTGCCCATGGCAAAGAGAAAGTTAGCAGAAAGGAAGCAAAGGTAACGGTGTATAAAGTAATTCTGAGCTTTTCCGGAATTTCACAGAGAGACAGCAGGTGGCAGAGCAGAAATAGCAGGATTGAGCCAGTGAACAGATGTATGTGTGTTACTTCAGCAAGTTCGAGGAAGCTGCGGCCACTGGTTGAGCTGATCATTTCGTCGAGTTCATTATCGGTTGCTGAAGTTGAACCACGATAATATTCGTTAATCTGTGGGACGGAGAATCCGGTTTTGCTCAAACTCAACATCTGTGCACTGACCAACGCGCTGAACAGGCATAAAAGACAGTAAGATGTGAGAAATTTCATGCTTCTACGCGATCTGGAAAGGCGGAAACCTGGCACTGCTGCTTCTTTCATTTAAAGTCTTCCCCCGGTAATTTTATTTCCGGCAAATTTTTGTTCTGATTTTTTTCAGCCGAAACTTTGTTCGTTGTCAGTGAGTTGCCATATAGTATTTGCCATACAATTTCCGCTCGACGGATGGCAGTCGTAATCGCTTCACAACTGATTGTTGCACCCGTGATATGTTGAGGCGTAGATGCTGTAGCTTTGTCGTCAGGTGAGTGATGTTCGAGTTGCTTCAGAAAACGCCTCTCGCGAACTTCCCATCCGCGTATTTCGCGGAATATCATGATTTCCACCTGTGTGATGTTGCCGTTTGCATCGAATCCGGCGATGTAAGTTATCGGCTGATGTTTGCCAATGACGTTGTCGATCAGGGCGTATTTCCAGTCTTTTTTAGCGCGGTCTTTTTTAACGAAAAAATGGATTTTTTTGGTCAAAAATCGTGGTAGTCGCAGTTTGCGAATTTCCTTTTCGATTTCTTGAGTGACCACATGAGGTTCATAGATTGCCCCGTGATTCTCTCCCAGTATGAGCTGCAACGCCTGTTCTTTTGTCAGATAAACCTCGGCGTTGGCAGGGGACGAGGATAACCCGGACAGGAGCATGAAGATGAACGAAAAAACAAGCAATTTATCCATCTTCTGCTCCGTGTAAAAGTCTATCTGTACTATAGGTGTGATTGTTAACACACCTATACTAAAATCCAAGAGCAACAGAGGTCATGAACCCATCGGCATCTTTTCGTTCCAGCTCTCCACTGTTCCACTGATATTCGGTCTTGACGACAAATTGGGTCAGTGGTCGCCATGCTAGTCCGGCTACATATGAGTCTTCGTCCAGATCACCCGCACTACGCTCAACGCTGGCGCTGTTGTATCGCGCGGTAAGAATGAACCTTGGATTTTCGAAATCCTCTCCAAGAAAAGTACTATTTAGTGTGTCCAGCCAGAACTGGTAGCCAAGCTCTACAAGAATTCCTTTAATTGTATCGGGAGCATTTGAGCCGGCAGAGTTAAAGCCATCATCAAGATTAAACTGTGCAAGCTCAGTGATAAGTGTGAAATCAGCAATTGAATTTCGCGAATCAAAAGCGATGCCGGTAATGGCATTGCCGTGTGTATCATAATTGCCGTTGTAACCACTAATTGCGAATTCATGGTTGGTGGAAGGTGCCAGTGCCAATCGACCAGCGAATGCCTTGTCGTTGTTGCTGTCACTTTCTCTACTGCCGCGAGCATCACGCAATCCGCCCGTCGATGCCGAGAACCCGTCAGTAAGGCCGTTTATCACAAATGCTTCGCCTTTTATCGTGCCAAGAGATTCAAGTTCAAATTGTCCCGTAAAGCCAGCGCCGGCATCTGACCACGTTGTTGGTGTGACTCGTCGGGCAACAAGTGGACGATCGGTAAGGTTCCAAAGGTCATCATCGTGATAAAGG
>JAQTWB010000170.1 GCA_028689495.1 bacterium
TACCACCCAGCGCATGACTGAGGAAGGCGGTGTCCCCGGCGTTCAGTTTGAAACCAGAACGGTTGTCAAGGCATCATTCTTGTGGATGTGGTACAATCTCGATACAACAGAAAAAGGAACGCTGCAAAAAGGCGGTCTGGTCAGTTATTCCCGAAAGGGGCGGGAAAATGGGGCCACGATCGACATTGAAGGGCGGCTTGAGAATTCCTCATTCCGTTTCGATGCCCATGAGCAGGGAGTGGCGCGCTCCGTTATCATTCCCCGCAGCAGCTATGACTACACCACCATGGAATGCCCCGAAGCTCGACAGGATTTTTCAGGTAAAGCAGAGGTCTCCCTGAGAATATTGGATGTGGAGAAGATGGCCGTGGTGAAGCGGGATTACCGCCTTGTCAGCACTGCACAGTACACGGTTGCCGGGAAGGAATACCCCTGCCGGGTCGTTGATTATTCGGACCGGAACAAAAAAGCCCGGCGCTGGATCGCCTGGGATGGGACAACGGTGGTCATGTACCGCCAGGATGGCAGGGGAGAGAAGGATTCATATTCCGTTCGGGCGACCTCGGTGAATAAGGAGACATAACATGTACATTGCCAGAGATAAAAATAACGACCTGTACCTTTTTAACGAACTCCCCAACCGGGGGAATGAATGCTGGTGGGCGCCCTCAGGAGTTGACGGCACCTATCTTCGTCTTGACAAGTCGCTCTATCCGGAAGTCAGCTGGGATTCCGGGCCGTTGAAGGTGGAGATAGCGGCTGCCAAACCCCTTTAGGATGTTGAAAAAGGCTACTACGTTGAGCACGGGCGTATGTAGGTTGTCGGCATACGCGGGTTCGTTACGCAACTGTGTGAAAATTCACACAGTTGTAACATTGTACTGTTTGCAACAATGATATACACAATAAGTTCCGTGATATTTTCAACTCAACAAGGAGGCAGCAATGAGCAAAAAGGAAAAGGCGGAGTTTGCGTTGGCAGATGATTTTAAGGCGATGATCACCGTTGTTCCTAAGCTGAACAACTTTATAAAAGTGCATAAAGAGATCGCGGCCGGATATCAAAAATACCGGAAAAACGGCGGCGAGGCGATTCCTGGCATCGAGAAGCATCTGGGGATCAAGGAGCAGGAGAGTGCTGCTCCAGCCAAGAAAAAGAAAACGGCGCCGGTAAAAAAGGTCGAAGTGCCTGAAGAGGGCGCAGAGGCAAAAAAGGCAAAGAAGAAAGTTAAAAAATAGATAATTTGGTGTGTCTCTGGACGGAGAGAAAGAACGATTAGATCAGTGGCGGAACGTGTCCGGGACGGTTACATGATTCACAAGAATATGCAGGGGCGGCAGCGATGCCGCCCTTTTCGTTTGTGTGGTATTTGATCGGGCGATTTGCTATAAAAGTGCGGTTGTTTTGGTCAAATCGGCAACTGCTCGACCCCGATTTTAAAGCGGTCGAATTCGGCCGCTTTATGTACATTTACTCGTTGCATGTAAAGCGTGACAAAAAGAGATAAAGACAGTATATTTTGCCTTGTTAATACTGTGTATTTTAACAGTGTTTATTATTACAGTATGTATGCATGAGCGGGGCTGACTTGAAGGACCTGACACCAAAACAGCTTCATATCGTCGAATTTATTGGCGATTGGCAGAGAAAAAATGGTCACCCGCCGACACAGGCGGAAATAAGCGAACATTTCGGCTTTGGCAGCCTGAATGCCGTTCGCAGCCATCTTCTGCTTATCGAAAAAAAGGGCTATCTTCGTCTGAACAGTGGGAAAGCGCGTGGAATTCAGCTGGTGTCGCTGCCAGCATCGATTCGTCTGCAGCATGAAAATTCAATACCGATACTTGGCAGCATTGCTGCTGGCGTCCCGATTTGGGCGGAGCAGAATATGGAAGGTTTCTTGCCGGTTCCGCCGACCCTGTTTGGTTGTGGAGAACTCTTTGCTCTGCATGTTATAGGAGATAGTATGACTGGGGCAGGAATCAATAGTGGTGATCTTGCGGTCATAAATAAGACGGATAGTGTTGTAAATGGTGAAATTGCTGCTGTTCTGATTGAGCAGGAAGCCACCTTGAAACGGGTTTATTTGTCTTCAAAATCGCTCGTACTTAAATCAGAGAATCCAGACTTTAGCGACCTAACCTACAATCTGAGCAAGGGCGACTTTGTCCGTATTCTTGGGCGCTTCAAGGGAATTATTCGAACCACAGATAACCGGTGTTACTCATGAATGTATTAGACACAGTCAAAAACTTTGGATGCCATGATGTCGTACTGTTCGACGGAGAGCCGACTCCCAGGCATTTGGACTACCTTGATCTGTTAAAAGCTTCCGGAAACGAAAATCTTAAAGTTGACGCTGTCGCTGAGTTCCAGGCAAGGCCTCTGCTATATATTGTATCGGCAAACCAGTTACGGAGTATTGAAAAAGAACAGATCATAGATTTGCAGCGCCTTCTGGCTAACAGGGGAGAGCGAGCATACCTTGGCATATTGAGTCCGGGTGAGCTGAATGTTTATCCAATAAACCTGGATCGATCAGTTTTGGCACATGGAGATAAAAAAACTATCAAACAGGATGGTTCAGAAACTCCACTGTTCTTTCAGAATATCGTAAATGGTCTATTTACCCTGAATGGTCAACCGGAAGTTCCCGACTATGTATTCAATACAATCCATGACCTGTTAAGCTGCTCATCAAAAACTCTCATTGGAACCTATGACCTTAACCCGTTGGATGTCCTCTCATTTCTTGGCCGTGCCCTATTTTTCCGTTTCCTGTGGGATCGCAAGATAATCCAGCCGAATGAGCTTGATGCCATCTGTCCACAAGCAAAATATCCCGGTGACTGTTTCAGTAATGTCATTAACTCCATGGCGACATGTCAGTGGCTTGATGACACTTTCAATGGTGATCTGCTTCCGTTCTCCAGCAACTATGCAGAAGTATTTGAACAGGCAAACCGACGTACGGGTGGCACATTATTTAATCATTTGCGGGCTATTCTTGAGGGGTGGGAACATGCAGGAAGTGAACAGTTTCAACTTCGGATAGATTGGGGCGATCTTGATTTTGCCCACATCCCTATTGGTGTGCTCAGTCAGGTATACGAAAGTTTCAGTAGGGTGTGGGATGCTCAACGCTCGGAAAATACGAGCGTTTTCTATACACCAAAAAACATTGCTCGCTACCTGGTAGATGATGCCTTTGAAGGCGTCACCAACAAGAAAGAAGCCCACATTTTGGATCCAAGTTGCGGTGCCGGGATTTTTCTTGTCCTGGCATTCAGGAAACTTGTTGCCGCACGCTGGAAAGAAGACGGAAAAAGGCCAAACACAAAAACGATTCAAGATATTTTGTACAATCAACTCTGCGGTTTTGATGTCAGTGAGTCAGCCCTGCGTCTGGCAGCTTTGTCGCTGTACATCACTGCTATTGAATTGAATGATTCACCCCGCCCTCCGAGAAGTCTTAAGTTCCCAAAACCGCTTAAGGATGTGGTGCTTTATAACCATAGACAACCAGAAGAACACGATTCCAAAGGATTTGTACTGGGAAGTTTGCGTCCGGATCTTTCCGAGGAATTTAACGGTCGATTCGACCTGGTTATAGGCAATCCGCCATGGAGTCGCCTGAAAGGGGAAGATGAAGAGGGGAAGAAAGAGACTAAGGCTCATAATGCCGAATTTACCGCATTAACCCGCCGGATTCTCGAAGCTCGAGGACTAAGGGATATTGCCAAAGAATACAACAATCCAGACAACAACCCGGATCTACCGTTTCTGTGGAAGTCTGTTGAATGGGCGAAGCCTTATGGGGTTGTCGCGATGGCACTGCCTGGGCGGATATTTCTGAAGCAGACTTCAGCAGGTACTCGTGCATTTAAAGCCATACTTAGAGGTATTGAAATTACCGGGATTCTGAATGGTTCAAACCTGTCGGATACCGAGGTATGGCCAGGAATGAATCAGCCATTCATGCTATTTTACGCACGCAATCGAGTGCCTGCTGCTGACCATCATTTTCATTTTGTTACACCTCATTTTGAGAAGCGCCTGAACGACAAAGGGCGTATCCGTATTGATTTTCAATCCGCACAGCCTATATCTGCATCAGCGGTTATTGAAAATTCCTGGCTTCTTAAAACGCTGGCTGTAGGGACTTCTCTAGATGCCGAAGTGTTTCGCAAGATTAATGAATTAGA
>JAQTWB010000047.1 GCA_028689495.1 bacterium
AAGGATTATTGCGATGTTTGTCATTTCTTCTCTGAGTGCCGTGTGCACAGAATAGATTTCTATGACGACAAGAGCCGTCATGAATATTGTGATGGCAGCACTCAATATAAGGAAATTAAGAACAACAAATTTTTTCCTTATCGGCAAATTGGCCGGCGTAGTCATTTGTCTCTATCCTCAAGATGGGGGAGGTCAGATAGAGCTGCTTCTAGTTCACCGTAACTGTATGGTTTTTCTATGAGGCTTTTAATGCCCATGTTCAGAGCCGATTGGGCTTGTTCATTTAGTCCGTAGCCAGTGGAAAGGACAACACAGACATTTGGGTCAATATTGGAAAGTTGTTGGTAGCAGGATACGGCACTTATGTCTGGCATCACCAGATCCAGAATAACAAGTTGTACGTCTTGATGGTTGTTGCGGAAATAGTTGAGCGCTTCTTTGGCCATACTGAAACAGGCGACCTGGTACCCCATGCGTAGAAGCATATGTCTGGTGGTCGTCAGTAAAAGTGGGTCGTCGTCGATTATCATCACCAGGCCACGTTTCTCTTTAAGGTGTTCAGAACTACGGACCGTAGTGTCTAAAGGTTGAAGTGTGGATGCGGGTGGTTCGATTTGAGGGAAATATGCTTTGAATGATGTGCCTGTGTTTTTAATCGAATTAACAAGCACTGTCCCGCCATGATTTGTAACAATCCCGTAGACCATTGCGAGGCCCATCCCCAGACCTTCACCTTGTTTTTTAGTTGTGAAGAAAGGTTCGAAAACTCTTTTCGCAACTTCAGCATCCATCCCGAGACCGTTGTCCGCTACTTCAATGACGACGTAGCTGCCCATTGGGAGTCCGGTGAGCATTATTTGGTCTTCGTTCTCTATGCGGTCAGACATGACGGAAATTGTGATTTTTCCCGGAATGCGATCTTTTACGGCATCGCGAGCATTGAGTATGAGGTTTAGCACCACTTGTTGCAGCTGTGTCGGATCACCTTTTATTGAAAGCGTTTCCTGTGAGAGATTCAGGTCAATTGAGATAGATCCTTCAATCGTCCGTTCCGAAAGTTTGAGGACTTCGAGGACGATCGCACTCGGGTTGACATTTAGTGAGCGATTTTTCCCTTTCCGGGCGAACCCTAGCAGTTGGCGTGTAAGATCCATGGCTCTCAAGGCCGCTTTTTCTATCACTTCAGCGGGCTGAAGAACTTTAGAGTCATTTTGATAATCGAGTTTCAGTAAGCTTGCATAGCCAAGAATTCCGGTTAGCAGGTTGTTGAAATCATGAGCGATGCCTCCAGCGAGCTGGCCAATTGCCTGCATTTTTTGTGACTGCAGCAGCTGCTCTTCCAGCTCCTTTTGTACAGTGATATCGCGGGATGAGCCGGTGATTCGCGTCAGGTCTCCGTCCTTGTCGTATATTGCAGTTGCGTATTCGGAGACCCATATATAGCGATTGCTGTTATTGAGCATTTTATACTCAATGTGAATCTTCTCCTGCCGGGTTTCACGAATGTTTTTCAGGTAGAGAGAGACCGCTCTTCGATGTTCCGGGAGAATGCGGCTTTTCCAGTTCTCAAAAATGCTGCGGTGCGGCAAGTCATTCGCACCAAACATTTCTTTCCACCGTGGCGAGGTAAAGAAGATGTTTTCCTTGATGTTCCAGTCCCAGACCCCGGCATCGATACTGCGAAGCGCCAGGGCATAGCGTTCTTCACTTTTTTGCAGTGCCATCAGTGCGGCATTGCGATCGTCTTCGAGTCTGACCATTGCCAGAGTTCTGCCAACAGAGTGAATTAACTCCGTTGGGTCAATCGGTTTCCGTAGATAATCCCGAACTCCAGCTTTTAATGCGGCGACCGCGGAATCAATCTCGGAATAGGCGGTCATGACAATGCAGGAGATATCAAATTTTTTCTGCAGTATCGTGGCAAGTTCGGCTCCGTTTTCTTGCCCCAGGCGGATATCAATCAGGGCGCATCGGGGGTTATGTTCCCGGATAATCTCCAGGGCATGCCTGGCGCTTGAGGCAGTGAAAATCCTGTAGCCTTGGGTGTGCAGGATTTCAGCCAGGCTTTCGGCAAAGTCGATATCATCATCAATAATGATTAGACTTTGCTGGGTGGAGGTAGTGCTTTGCAGTTGGGGAACAGTTTCGTTCATTAGCCTCTTGCTGCCTGGTGGCCCACAGTATGCTGGATCTTACAGCTTCGGATCTCGGAAAAGAACCTGTTGGCAATAGTGCAATAATCAGGTGGATAGTATATACCTGCTTCTCTTGGTGCTGAAAACGTTTTTTCCATGTTTTCGGTTATTTCCGAGCTTGTGGTCAATAAGAAATGACCTGTTATTTTGGTCGGGGAGTGGTGAACTTTGATAATAAGGAGAAGGTAATGTCGCTGCTTAGTCTTGGGGTTGTCGGTTGGAGAGGAATGGTCGGTTCCGTGTTGATGGAACGCATGCTGGCGGAAGATGATTTTGCTGGATTTGAAACCAAGTTTTATTCGACATCTGCGGCTGGTGCTGCCGCTCCTGTGTTGGCTGGTGGCGACCCTCTTCTCGGGGATGCTACGGACCTGTCTGCACTTGCTCGTCACGATGTGATTATCACCTGTCAGGGCGGTGGTTATACGGAAAAGTTTTATCCTGAACTTCGTCGTCAGGGATGGAAGGGGTATTGGATTGATGCCGCTTCAACATTGAGATTGGCAGATGACGCTGTTATCGTTCTTGACCCGGTTAATGGCGACCTGATTCGCAGTGCGCTGACCGATGGGGTCAAGACATTTGTTGGTGGTAACTGCACGGTCAGTTTGATGCTTATGGCCCTTGCTCCACTTTTTCGTGCTGGCGAGGTTGAGTGGATTTCTTCGATGACTTATCAGGCAGCCTCCGGTGCGGGCGCACGGCAGATGACTGAGCTGTTACAGCAGATGGGAGCGATTTACAATTCGCTCTCTGGGCGGGCAGATAGTGGCAATGAGAGTGCATTGACACTGGAAAAAACGGTAACTGAATTGTTACGCGATGGTCGTTTGCCACATGAAAATCTGCTTGTGCCTCTGGCGGGCAGTCTTATTCCCTGGATCGATACATTGCGTGAAAACGGACAAACTCGCGAAGAGTGGAAGGGAATGGTTGAGACCAATCGCATTCTTGGTAATGCGGTTCCAGTTCCAGTTGATGGTGTTTGTGTTCGGGTCGGAGTATTGCGCTGTCACAGCCAAGCATTTCAGATTAAATTAAAACGAGACATTCCGCTTGCCGATATTGAGGCTATGCTGGCATCTCAGCATGAGTGGGCTGAGGTAGTGCCGAATACCAAGGAGGCGACAATAGCCAGACTTACACCCACTGCGGTGACTGGTTCGTTGCGCGTGCCAGTTGGTCGATTGCGAAAAACACAGCTTGGACCGGAGTACTTGACTGCGTTTTCTGTCGGCGATCAACTGTTGTGGGGGGCAGCAGAACCATTGCGACGGATGTTGTTGATTGTCAGGGAGTATCTCGGCAAATAACCGACTTTAAGGTGAATTAACGTGAGTCGCAGTGCATTGAGAAAATTGCGTGAGCATCGTGACAGCCTGCTCTCCTGTAATCTCTGCCCGCAGATGGTGGGGCCGGTGGTTTCCGGTCTCGCTGTTGTCTCACGGGTGATGCTCGTTGGTCAGGCACCTGGCCCAAAAGAAGGTCAGTTTGGCAAGCCATTCGCCTGGACGGCAGGAAGGACGATGTTTGGCTGGTTCGCTTCGATTGGTCTCGAAGAAGAGGCCTTTCGAAGGAGTGTGTATATGGCGGCAGTCTGTCGGTGTTTTCCTGGTAAGAATCCCAAGGGCGGGGACAGGGTTCCTGATGCTAGTGAGATTGCGAATTGTTCCGGGTGGTTACAGCGGGAGATGGAATTGCTTAAGCCTGAACTGGTTATTCCAGTCGGTAAACTTGCGATATCGCAGTTTGTTGATTGTTCTCGGCTGATTGATGTTATTGGTCAGAAGATGCATGTTCCGTATGCCGGTCATCATTTCGATATGATTGCCTTGCCTCACCCGTCAGGAGCTTCAACATGGCACAGGGTGGAGCCGGGGAAAAGTCTGTTACAAAAGGCGTTGCGTTTGATCGGGCGCCACCCGGCGTTATCGAGGTAGTTGATAATATCGACAAAAGTATCTTTGGGTAGTGTGTTTGTTACTTTCGGTTTAGTGCATCTTCGGCACTGACCCGAAAGCAACCGAAAAGAGAGGGTTTTGTTATGATTACGCCAACGATAGATCCAGATGATTTTGAAAATTATCAGGGCACTGATTACCTGGGATATTGGCTGCATGTTTATTGCGAGTCGTATCGTCAATTGCGGGTTGGAAGCTGTAAGGCGATGCTTCAGGATATCAGGACGCTGATTAATATTATTCGTGATGCTGGCGCCTCTGGTATCAGTGTCGATGACTTGATTGAGAGCTATTTGACTATAACTCCAAGGCAGGAAAGGGGTTTTCCGGAAAATTTTTCGGCTGGCGCCCTGGATATACTTATAAAGATGGGAATGGCCGATAATTCCAGCGGTAATTTGCGGATATTGGCGAACGGAGAGTTTTTTGTGTCACCTCACGCAAATTTTTCACCTATGCAGTGAGAGTCAGTTGCAAGGTGTCTGTTATTATTCGTGTGATGTTGAGTTGTACCAGCTCAGATTTAACCTGACAGTCACTGTCAGAACGTCTTGAATTCCAAAAAATTCACCTCACGATGTGGGGAAGGCAATTTTGTTTGGAAGTTCGAGGCTTTTAACTCCCATGCCTCTCAGAGAGATGCCTGAGCCTTGTACATCTTTATCGTGGTTATCTTGTCCGGTCGAGTATCGACCCGGACATACAAGTAGTGGCCAGGGGAATTCCCTGACCACTACTCATTTCGGTGCTTTCTTTTTTTATTGAATGATGATTCTCATCGCGGCGTGTCGACCATCGGGAAGTATTGGGCCGGTCACAGCGGCTGGTTGGCCGAGCTGAGGTACGCCAATGACCCATGTGTTTTCTGAAACCCAGACATCGACTCCGTCAATGGCAAATCTGGTATTTAATCCTCTTTCGAGAATACCAATTATTTTAAAACTGCCATGAGTCTTTCGGACTGGTTGCAGTCGCTCGTGACTGCTGGCAATTACTGATTTAAGCGAAAAAGAATTTTTCATACACCCTCCCTTGAAAAACAACCCGGATAACTATGCCGTTTATAAAGCAGATCCTGTGCCACAATGTGGAGTATGCGGTTGAAGGCTGGGGAAGATCTTTGAAGAATTGGCGAAATTTTGTTTGTTTGACAAAATATGTCAGGGCGGGAGATTTTTTGCCGTGCATTTAACCGGTGGCTTGGGAAGCCAGATACTTAGTGGGATGAAAATATGTCAAAGAAAGAAGCTCCTCTTCAGGATGGTTTGTTGCAGGCGATGCGTGCCTTGGATCGGCAAATTAAACGCGAAGTTTTCACACGCGACGAAAAAGGCCGAGAGGAACACGGCCAGGGAGCAAGAGGAGCTCAGTTAAAAAGGGTGGAGATTGTCTCGGGCCTTGTGCTTGATGCTTTTGCCGATCGTGAGGTTGGATTTGATGGAGTTCTGGTGTTGACCGAAGCCATGGTTCAGACATTGCAGATTATTGCTGGTGAATTGGGTTCTGAAGGACTTGGTCGAACACGTTCGGCTTATATGCTCGACGCGGTTGCTCGGATTGAACGTCACGCAAGGCTGATTCGCGAACAGTTGGAAGATGGTATTGCTGACAGCTTGATGTAAGGCATTACCGACAGGTGCAGGAATCGTTCCGTCCGGTGATTCGCAAGCGGTTTTTGGCAAACCAGGTGTATGCCCGATCGAATAGCCATTTTAGTCCGGGCCACGCAGTCGGCGCGACTAGCCATCCAAGCCCGATGCGGGAGTAAATCTGGCGAAAGACTTCGATCCCAGTATATAACAGTCCGGACTCCTCTATTGCGTGAATCTGCCTCATCAGCGCTTCCTGAGAAAGGTTCGCTGGTGGGAGAAAGTCTTTGGTCGAGATGTCGATAAAGTTCAGGGAGGGGGAGTTGAATGTTCTAAGCCACGAGATCTCTCTGCGGCATAGCGGACAGGCTCCATCAAAGTAAACAGTCAGTGGACTGTGTTTTTGAAAAGTTTGTGTCAAATCAAATTTCCTGGATTCCCGAGACTTCAGATTTATCGTCGGTAGGTTCTTTCGCTGTCGCACCTTCAGCGACGAGAGCCTGGCCTATCGAGAATAGTTGTTTGAAGCTGCCTCCCAGTGCTCGACCGGCGACCAACTTGGCGAGAGCCGCATCGTAAGAAAGGCTGTGGATGTAGGCATTGATATCTTTATCGTTGCAGTGGTCGATATCCCGGCAGATTCGCCCCATCACTTCCTCAACTACTTCGCGGGATGAATCTTCGTCGCTTGTCAGGTTCATGGCGACTGAGAAGACTTCGACTTCATATCGTTCGCTCAGCTCCTCCAGAGCTCTTGCTCTTTTTTCATTCAGCCTGTCTCCGCAACGAGAGAACTCCTGAATGTAGGTGACGAGAGCAGCATCTGACAGTTTTTTGAGGTCCATAAAAGTTTCCTTCAATCCTGTTTTTCCTAAACCTGAGAATTTATAACCGGCCTCCAAGGCAAGTAGACTATATGCCTTTTTTACCGGTTAGCTCAACTGCCGGGATGATGGCTGTAATTGCCAATGAATTCAATAGCGGAATGTAACGCAAATGTAAAAGGATGTGACGGTGAGGTGAAAAAAGGGCTGGGAGGTTCCAGCAGAAGGACCAAGATGAAAGAGCGACTTTAAAAACCTCATATTTCCCTGTTTATCAATGCGCCCAATATGTGAGGGCGGGGCGCGGGCCGATGCTCTTGGAGCTATCGGCCCTATACCCTGCCATTATCGCACCAGAGTGTAGCAGCCCAGCGAATGGGTGCCCTCTGTTTTCCCGGGTAAGCGTATGCCTTCCTCCAAGTGCTGTAACGTGAACCCTTGGGATTTTAAATAATCCAGGACCCATATCTGTAACACTTCGTTCCTGTCATCAAGCACAGGACTTCTTTTGATGTCTCGACTGAAGACACCTAGCCAAAGGGTCTCCTGAGATGCCTGGCTGTCTTGCACGTAATTGGCAAAGCAGTTGACGACGGCATCTTTAACCTGATCAGGGCAGAGGTTGTTCTGCTCATTCCTGGTGGAGGATACAGCCAGAGCCTCAAACGCTCCTGGTAATGTTTCCAAATGGTGATTGAGGGGGCCGTCCACCACGTTCGAAGTTGACATTTTTTCGAATATTGACGGAAGCAATCCGGCTTCGATCGTGGGGTGGCCTACCATCATCAGGTAAGGGACATCTTTACTCATGGCGGCCCGAGCCAGGACGCCTTTCAAATGATCTAAGTTGTGCATAAAAACCTCCTGCAGTGTGAACTGCGAAAAATATTAAAGTCGACTCAGATCTTCCATTTATCTGCATGATATGCAGGACAAAAAGAAGAGCAAAGCCGCTTCACCGCCCATCTACCCGTTGATTGCAATCATAGAGTTGGCTGCCATCGCCTGTGGCAATGCAGGTGCCTAAAACAAAGTGCGTTCTTGATAGTCCCGCCAGACCGGTTGCCGTGCCTGGAAGATCCCGACCGGATTGGGGTATTGACCAAAAGAGTTATCTGGTTCTCAGGTCACAGCTCTCAGTCTCTGGATCGAAGGAAATATACACCTTGCCTTCTCTAATCTGGGAAAGAACCTGTTCGACTTTCTCTGCAAGTGAGAAGTCGTGCGCGCCATAATCAGTGCCTTCACGTAAAACAAAATCACGGGCCAGATTTCGCAAGATGTCTGACGGAAGCTGATCGTGAGGGATAATCATGGATGGTGGCAACCTGAATAATGACTGACGGGCCGTTAATACACTATCGCGCCGCAGATTTCAAAGGTGGCAAGGGTTTCCATTTGCCATAGGTTGATGGCTTGGATATAGAGAAGGGTGAGGTTGCTGGAAGCGGTAATCTTTTACAATCACTTCAACTTTTGCCTAATGGAGCATGTTTTATGCTTGTTGATGGCGTCAGGTTACTTGTCCTTGGCATGGGAATGGTCTTCGCATTTCTTTTGCTGCTTTATGGTTGTGTCCTGCTTTTAGGTCAGCTGATGGCCAGAATCCCCCTTCCAGAAACAATCTCGATCACTTCTTCAAGGATTAAGCCGCCAGTTGTGCCGCGGTCGTCTGCATCGGAGGGCGAGGTTATAGCTGTTATTTCTGCAGCAGTCAGGGAATACAGAGACAGGGACCGGTAGTTTTGCTCATGTCGTGGGCCTGGACCCCGAAAGGGTCAGGCGGTCATTTCAGGTCGTGAATTGTACCGAATGTAAAGAAATAAGGGTTTCATTTTTCAATCGGTACTAAATTTGGGAGTAATGCAGTGAGAAAGAGAATTCTGTTTCAGGACACATCATTTCGCGATGGTTTTCAGTCTGTTTTTGGTGCGCGGGTACTAACTGATGATTTTCTTGATGCGGTGCGCGCGGCGGTTGATGCCGGGATAACACATCTTGAAGCAGGTGGTGGCGCACGTTTTCAAAGTCTGTTTCTTTATTGTGGTGAGTCCGCATTTGACATGATGGATCGTTTTCGTGAGGCCGCTGGTCCTGATGCTTACCTCCAAACGCTGGCGCGTGGAATTAACGTTGTTGCCTTGTCTGCTCAGCCTCGCGACATGATTGATTTGCACGCACGAATGTTCAAGAAGCACGGTATGACACATATCCGTAATTTTGATGCTTTGAATGATGTACGCAATCTGGACTATTCGGGGCAGTGTATTACCAATGCCGGACTTCATCATCAGGTAGTAATATCGATGATGGAGCTTCCTCCTGGATGTGAAGGAGCACACGATGCCCCATTTTATTTGAAAACCTTGCGGGAAATACTGGACCGCGGAATACCATTTGACTCTATCTGTTTTAAAGATGCATCGGGTACGTCAAACCCACGCAAGGTTTACGAAACAGTCAAAGGCGCAAGAAAAATGCTCGGTGATGATGTTCTGCTTTGGCATCATACCCATGATACGGCTTCGCTGGGTGTTGCCCAATATCAGGCATCGATTGAAGCGGGGGTTGACGGTATTTGTCTCGCTCGCGCTCCGCTATCCGGTGGAACGTCCCAGCCGGATTTGTTGGCAATGTGGCATGCACTGAAGGGTACTGAGTATTATCTTGACATTGATATCAACAAGATTCTTCATGCCAATGCTGTTTTTAAAGAGTGTTTGAAAGACTACTTTTTCCCACCGGAAGCGCTCTCGGTTTCCTCCGAGGTTATACTTTCGCCGATGCCGGGAGGAGCGTTGACCGCCAATACGATGATGATGCGTGATACCGGCACGTTGCATCTTTATCCGCAGGTGATTGAGGCGATGTCCGAATGTGTTGCCAGAGGCGGTTTTGGAACTTCTGTGACCCCTGTTTCACAATTTTATTTTCAACAAGCATACGCCAATGTAACTCAGGGGCCGTGGAAGAGGATCACTGATGGTTATGGAAAAATGGTGCTTGGTTATTTTGGCCGCACGCCAGTTCCTCCAGATGAGGAAATTGTGAAAATTGCTGAACAGCAGTTGGGCAAACCGCGTTTTACTGGAGATCCGCTTGACGTGCCGCAACCGGGGGTTCCTCTGGCGAAAGAAATCTTGAAAAATGAAGGGCTGCCTGAAACAGAAGAAAACATTTTTATTATTGGCGCTCTGTCTACACCAGGAGGAAATAAAGGTCTTGAATTTCTTAAAGGTCAGGTTCCTGCCAATGTGCGTAAAGTTAGCGATAAGAAAGAAGATAAGGTAGCTGCGGCAAAAACTTTGACCAAAGCCGCGGGCAACAGGGACGTTGCTCCGGGTAAGGAGTGCTATAGTGTAACGGTAAATGGGGCATCGTATACGGTAGAGGTTGAGCCGTTTACAGGTGTGGTTGAAAAAGTTGTCAGCGATGCACCTGCGGCCAAGCCTTTGAACGCTGCTACCAGTCAAGCGGCTCCCGTGGCTGTATCCGACGGCGTTGAGGTGAAGGCAGAGCTTCCTGGCAACGTCCTGAATATTTCGGTGCGTTCCGGTGATAAGGTCAACAAGGGAGATACGTTGTTGATTCTTGAAGCGATGAAGATGGAAACTCCGATAGCTTCTCCTTGTGCTGGAGTGGTCGCTGAGATTTTCGTCTCCCAAGGCGACACAGTCGAAAACGGTCACAGCCTGGTGATGCTTGTATGAAAAAGAACGGATTGTGGGTGTCTGTTTTTATAATTCTTCAGTTGGTGCCGGGTATGGCTTTTGCTGAGAGTCGTTTGCCTGGTGTTAATGAGTTACTGGTTCGTTTGTGGCATTCGACTGCTCTAAGCGAGGTGTTTGCCAATGGTCTGGATAACTGGACGATTGGTGCCGGGAAGCTGTTGATGATGGCCGTGGGGATGGGCCTTCTTTACCTGGGAGTTGCCAAACGTTTTGAGCCGTTGCTACTGATTCCTATTTCCTTTGGCTGTATCCTCTCAAACGTTCCGCTTGGGGGGATGGCTCAGGAAGGAGGTTTTATTCACGCCTTTTATACCGTTGGCATTACAAGTGGAGTTTTCCCGCTGTTGATTTTTATCGGTGTCGGGGCGATGACTGATTTTGCTCCGTTGATTGCCAATCCAAAGACTTTGTTTCTTGGAGCAGCTGCACAATTTGGTATTTTTGGGACATTGCTCGGCGCGATTCTGCTGACAAAATATGTTCCGGGAATTAACTTCAGTCTCGAAGACGCGGCCTCAATTGGTATAATCGGCGGAGCGGATGGACCGACTTCGATTTATCTGGCATCGCGACTGTCACCGCGGCTTTTAGGTTCTATTGCTGTGGCAGCCTATTCTTATATGGCGCTTGTGCCAATTATTCAGCCTCCGATTATGCGTTTTTTTACTACGGCCGATGAACGTTCGATTCGCATGGCGCAGATGCGAATTGTCAGTCAGAGAGAAAAGATCATTTTCCCGCTACTGGTGATTGGTCTGTGTGCAATGTTGCTGCCTTCTGCGGCTCCGCTTATCGGTTGTCTGATGTTTGGCAATTTTCTTCGTGAAAGCCATGTCGTGGAGCGCCTGACAAAGACTGCGCAAAATGAATTGATTAACCTGGTGACGATAGGCTTGGGTTTGGCAGTGGGCTCAAAGCTTTCGGCGGAAAGTTTTTTGAATATCGAGACACTGGGAATTTTTGCGTTGGGGATTGTCGCCTTTGGTGTAGGGACCGCCGCTGGAGTTTTGATGGCTCGTGGAATGAATCTTTTTCTGAAGAACAAGATTAACCCGCTTATTGGTTCGGCCGGCGTTTCTGCTGTGCCGATGGCAGCCCGCGTCTCTCAGCAAGTGGGATCGGAGGTCGATCCGACAAATTATCTGTTGATGCATGCTATGGGGCCGAATGTTGCCGGGGTAATTGGCTCGGCGGTAGCTGCGGGTACTTTGCTCTCGGTATTTCAGGGATAATAAACGTTTTATAATGGTGGTATTTATGGGGCGGGTTTTAAAAGAGGGAATGTCTGGTCAGGATGTGGTCGACCTTCAGGAAGCTTTGCTTCTTGCCGGATTTCCGGCAGGTAATATTGACGGTGCATTTGGTCCTGGGACAGAAGCTGCGGTGCTCGGGTTTCAGCGTAGCCAAGGACTACTCGCTGATGGGATTGCCGGTCGGCGCACCTTGGCCGCTTTGAAATTAGCTGCTGATATTCCACTTCGTGACGTGTTCTCCCAGGTGCCTATCCGGGTCGTCTCCAAGATGTTTCCATTTACCCCGCTTGATAATATCAAGCGCTACACACCGAGTATTTTGTCATCACTTGAAAGTGCGGACCTTTGCGACAGCAGTATGGTGCTGATGGCTTTTTCAACTATCCGCGCGGAAGCAGAATGTTTCAAACCGATTGATGAAGGTATTTCGCGTTTTAATACATCTCCAGGTGGACATCCGTTTGATCTTTATGACAATCGTCGCGACCTCGGTAACCGAGGTCGGCCCGATGGGGAGCGTTATAAGGGGCGTGGTTTTGTACAACTTACCGGCAGATTTAATTATCAGCGTTATAGCAAGTTACTTGGTATGGGTAACCGTTTGCTTGATGAACCTGAATTGGCAAATGATGACACTACGGCTGCAGACTTGCTCGCATTTTTTCTCAAAGACAAAGAGGTGCCGATCAAACAGGCGCTGTTGAATCGCGATTTTCTTCGGGCGCGACGTTTGGTTAACGGTGGCAGCCACGGTATCGAGCGTTTCACCGAATGCTTCAAAATTGGCGAGGGGTATATTCAGGACTGATTCCAGCGGAGCTGGAATCAGTCGCTGGGTGTGCCGAGCTCCAGCTCGGCGCGGGTTGAAGTCGCCACCAGGATTTATTTTATTAGATTCCAGCGGAGCTGGAATCAGTCGGTATAGGAGGGAATATGCGAATACTGGTTATTGGTGGAGTAGCTGGTGGTGCCAGTTTTGCCGCACGGGCCCGAAGGCTCAGTGAGGATGCGGAAATCGTCATTTTTGAAAAGGGAGATTACGTGTCATTCGCCAATTGTGGCTTGCCTTATCATATTGGCGGAGAAATCGCTGAGCGTGCCAGTCTTCTGTTGCACACACCGGAATCTCTTTCCAGCCGTTTTAATCTTGATGTGCGTATTCGCTCGGAGGTGTTGAGCATAGAAAGAGATCGGCGCGTTGTACACGTTCGTGAACGAATAACTGGTCGGGAATACGAAGAAGCTTACGATCAGCTGGTGATTGCTACAGGTGCTGCACCTGTCCGACCGCCGATCCCTGGTATTGACGGCGAAGGTATTTTTTCTTTGCGAGATATATCGGATATGGATCAGATTGTTTCCCGACTCTCTCGACGAGAGGCGAGAAAGGTCGTGCTTGTCGGCGGAGGTTACATTGGTCTTGAGTTACTGGAGCAGTTGCAGAAGACAGGATCGCAGGTGACTTTGATCGAGGCGCTGCCGCAGGTAATGGCCCCTCTTGATTTGGAAATGGCGGCGCATTTGCACGCTGAGATTCGGGCTCATGGGGTTACGCTGCATCTTGAGGAAGCTGTTTCGGAGTTCGTGCATATAACCAACGAAGCGGGTGACCAGCAAATAATAGTGGTCACCAGAGGAGGATTGCGTGTTGAAGCTGACCTGGTCGTTGTGGCGATTGGTGTGCGCCCCGAGTCTGCTCTGGCTCGTCAGGCCGGATTGTCGTTAAGTGAACGCGGCGCAATAAAGGTCAATGAACACCTACAGACCGAAGATTCGGCAATTTGGGCTATCGGTGACGTTATCGAAGTTCGGCAGCAGCCTCTTGAGTTACGAGGGATGGTCCCTCTGGCCGGGCCGGCAAATCGTCAGGGTCGGATGGTTGCCGATAATATGCTGGGCGGTTTTAAGCGTCAGTATCGCGGGACATGGGGAACTGCCGCCTTGCGGCTTTTTAACCTTACAATTGCTTGCAGCGGGGCAAATGAGAAGTTGCTCAAGCGAGAGCAGGTTGCTTATCATGCTATTTTCCTGCACCCCAATCAACATGCCGGCTATTTCCCTGGTGCCCAGTCGATGGCAATCAAATTGTTGTTTTCTCCGATTGATCGAAAGGTGCTTGGTGCTCAGATAGTTGGTAATGACGGGGTGGACAAACGTATTGATGTTATTTCGACGGCTCTTCAGGCACAGATGACAGTTGACGATCTGGCTGAGCTGGAACTTGCCTATGCTCCGCCAATTGGTTCGGCCAAGGACCCGGTAAACATGGCTGGAATGGTAGCTCAGAATGTGCTTGATGGTCTGGTTGAGATTGCCGACTGGAGTGATGTCGCCGACCTTGATCCTGACTGCCAGTTGCTTGATGTGCGTGAGAGTAGTGAAGTTGAGCGGGGAATTATACCGGGCGCTTTGCACATGCCGCTTAATAGCATTCGCCAGCGTTTATCGGAGCTGCCTCGTGATAAACCTATTCTTGTTTATTGTCAGTCCGGGCAAAGATCCTATATCGCCTGCCGAATTTTATCTCAGAACGGATTTAACTGCCGCAATTTAAGTGGGGCATATAAGACCTGGAGTCGAGTGCAATCTCCGGGTTAAGTTGTCCGAATCGATATTCGGCTGGATATTTTAGATTGTTGCCGTTGCTACGTGCAGACAGTTATTTTTTCTTTTTCTTTTTTCCCTCTTCTTCAACCGGTGCTTCGATTTTTTTGTAACTTTCGCCGACCTGAAGTTTTTCGCAGGTTGTTTCAGATGCCGTAGGCTCGTGGCATATTCCGCGTTGCAGTGAGCAGTCCTTTTTTACTGATTTTAGAATGACGCTGCGTGTCTTGTAATCACCGAGCTGGTAATCGCCATCGCTGGCCTGGAGTTTGCGTTGGATACAGAGAGAGGTGTTTTCGTGTTCTTTTTCACAGGCTTGATAGGCATCTGCTTTGCCTTGAACCAGTAGTTCACTGAGGGACGACTTGGCCTTTTCTTCTGTGTCCTCACGGCTGAAATAATTGCGGAAGAAAATTTTTCTTGTCAGCGGTTCTTTCTTTTTTTCGGTTTGCCGTTTTTCCTTCTGCGCATTTGTTGCTGGGGAGGCAGTGTCGGAATCGTCTTCATTTTCCTCGATAACCTCAGTCCAGCTGTAATCTACAGACGTTTTGCAGATTGTCACAAATCTAGGACTGACTTCAAAAGCAGGGCCGGTCGGGGTTTCTTCGCCATCGGCAGCAAGTGCAGTGGCTGGTAGAATTGAGGCGGAAATTAAAATGGCTATAGCAATAGCCAATGGCCTGTTTGACATTATGTATTCCTCGCAAACCTCAAGAGCCCGGGTGATTGGCTGCCATAATCGGCAGGTTCCGGGCATTGCTGATATCCTGGCCTGTCCGTCTGGCAATCTCGCGATCGAGTAGAGAAGCAAGAGAGTGCAGTCGGTATAACCTTATATACGTATCGGCAGCGGGAATTAATAAGGCAAGTAAAAGTATCGATGCGAGAAGTGCCAGGTAAAAGCCGTAAATAATACTCTGAATAGCCAGGGGCAGGATTAGCAGAGCGCCCAGTAGAATGGCAAAGTCGAGGCGCTTTGCCTGAGAATATTCAAGTAGATGGGCCGTCGCTTTGCCTTGCTCGTCGATATCTTCGGAACGAAGCGCCTCAGTGTATCGGCATAGAGATGATGTTGGAATGTTCGCCAGGCTGATCCGCACGAACCGCCCTAACGGCGGAGCAAATCTGCGGCGCACTCGACGTATGCTGCCGCTTGGAATGACAAGTGGATAACCAATGAGAATATTTGCAGCTTCAGCTACTGTTAGAGTGTGGCCAATGTTTCGAAAATGGGTAGATTCATGGTAGCGATAATTTGAGCGCACCAACCGTCCCTGCGGAGAATCAATAAGATCAGGTGGCAGATCTGACTGGTTTGTTGATTTTTTGACAAACTTGCCTGTCACGATTTCTGACATGTCACCCTTTGGTTGGTGCCGATTCGCAGAGTTATTAGTTGGGTAATTCCTGGTTTTTGTTATGTTGTCCGGAATTCTTCATAAAATGTTTGAAATGCCGTCTCATTATAGGGGTGGTCGCAGAAAATAGATAGAGAATTTTATGGCATTGATCGGTATCGGTCGTTTTCTTGTTCTGCAATTGCTTTTGCTACTGCTTGGCGTGGTTGTAGCTATCGGTGAAAGTGCGCCGATCGTACCTTTGGTCAAGGTGCGAAGTATAAGCATAGATGTGCGCGATATTTTTGATGACAAGGAATTGGGTTTTCCATACTCCACCGTCAATAACTTGAAGATGACAACTATTGAAGATGTCATTCGCCGAGAATTACTTTTTAATGTTGGCGACACATATGATGAGTTTTTGCTTGAGGAAAGTGAAAGACGATTGCGCAGTTTGCGTTATCTACGTGAAGTGACAATTATTTCCAATGTCGATGGAGCCGAGGTTGATATCATTGTCAGCGTTCAGGATACCTGGACGATCATTCCACAGGCAAATGCGTCTATGGGTGGAGGAACAAATAAAAGCTCTGTCGGGATAGGGGACAGTAACCTTTTTGGATTGGGAAAGCGTCTGGAGATGCTTTACGCCGATGATGAAGGGCGGGAAACCTACGAAGTTGTCTGGGATGACCCACGTTTCATGGCCACTGAACAGCAACTTGTATTAGGTCATTTTGAGCGTTCCGATGGTTATCGCACAGTAGGGTACTTTGGTCGTCCGCTCAGGACGTTGGTCGGAACTTTTTCCTGGCAGTTGAATACTGATTTTTCTGATGTGGTGGAGCGCCTTTTTGAGGCCGGTGAGGAGGATTATATATTTCGCAAACGGCATCAGGCAATGGCGGCAGGCGTGACATTCAGTATCGGTGAGCCCTCTGATGCCGTGGAGAGATTTTCTTTCGGTTATGAATTTCTAAATGATGTTTTTAATCAGGCAGACCAGGATGATTTTGATGCGGTGAATATTGATCCGAATCTTGTTTCGTCGGATCTGGATCGTCTTGCCGAGGATCGCCGATTTAGTGGTCCGTTCGTTGAGTATAACTATCTTGAACCGCGGTATGTTGCCCTTCATCATGTCGATCGTTTTGAGAGGACCGAGGATTTTAACCTCGGTCGTGATATTAAGCTTCGCCTTGGATATGCTCCGGAATTTCTTGATTCGTATGGTAATACGATGCTGTCGGCCGCTCGTTACCAGCGAGGCTGGAAGTTAAGTTCCAGCCATTTTCTCAGACAGGAGCTTAGTTTTTCGACAAGGACCCAGCATGACCGTTTCAATAACACAATTTTACGGGGTAACTGGCGTTACTACGATGTGCTTGGTGAGCGCTATATCGGTAATGTTGGTGTTGGAAGTCACACTTTGGCCTCATCGCTGCTGATGGATTATGCCTTTGATCTTGATGAGGACAGTCAGCTTGTACTTGGTGCTGAGAATGGGTTGCGAGGTTATAAGAGCCGGATGTTCAGTGGGACCAGTCGTGTGCTGCTTAATGTTGAGGATCGTATCCATCTGGCTGAAGATGTGCTGAAACTTGTCAGTTTTGGCACGGTAATGTTTTTTGATATAGGGGGTGCTGCAGGGAGTGCTCCGGGAGAGATTTTAACTGATCACCTCTATAGCGATGCTGGAGTCGGATTAAGGCTTGGTTTCCCTCGTTCATCCGGGGGGAGCGTATTGCGAATGGACTTGGCTTTCCCGATGCGTTCATCGCCCGCAGGAGATTCAGATTGGCAGCTTCGGGTGTTGATTACGTCAGGTCAGGCTTTTACCGCATCACTTCCGGGCGAAAGAGAGGGAATTGATAAGAATACAAGTACAAGTCTCGTTTTTAGCCCTTGATTCAGGGTTAACATCTGAAGAAGCTAAATTATTTGTAATATGGCGGAGATATCATGGAAGTAATTAAGGATGTCGCAGGGGCTCCTGCGCCAGTCGGTGCCTACAGCCCTGCGACAAAAGCAAGTGGACTGGTTTTTTGTGCTGGTCAGATTGCTCTCGATCCGGCAACAGGTAAGTTGGTGGCTGGCGGAGTGGCGGAACAGACAAAAAGAGTGCTGGATAACCTTTCAGCAGTGCTTGAAGCGGCCGGCAGCGATTGGTCAAGTGTGTTGATGTCGACAATATTTCTTGCCGATATTGGCAGTGCCCCTGAGGTTAATGCTCTTTATGGGGCTATGGTGAATGTTGAAGCGGCACCGGCTCGACAGACACTGGCCGTGAAGGATCTTCCGCTTGGTGCGCTTGTTGAAATCTCGTTGATTGCCGAATCCCGGTCTTGATGTTTTGTC
>JAQTWB010000171.1 GCA_028689495.1 bacterium
TAGCTCCACCTATTCGAGAAGTGCGTGTGTAAGTTTGCTGAGAGACCGCCAATAAGGGGATAAGCGCCACGATCAAGAATATCGGCAATCTTGTTAATTTCATTATGCGGCGCTGGTTGCTCATTATTACAAATTCCAATTATACCGTGTCTGTATTCCCTCGTATTTCAACTTAATGTTGAAGCTATTGCCCAACCTTGTAATGGCACCTTTTTCAGGTCGGTTAAGAGATGAAATTACTTGATTTTTTTTAAGATATTTCGCCGTTTCATAATTCCTATGTAATCAGTCGCCTGATTATCAACTCCCGTGGTGACAATTGCCTGTGCTGCTGCTATGCAGGATCTTCAGTCCTTCAGGCCTTATTGATGGCCTGCAAAGTCGGGTAATTTCTACAAAGATATAGCGGGGGTGCGATGTTTCGTAGTCTTAAAGGGTTATTTTCCACTGACCTGGCGATTGACCTGGGTACTGCCAGCACCCTTATTTATGCACGTGGCAGGGGGGTTATTGCCAATGAGCCTTCAGTTGTTGCCGTGCAGCAAGGGACTGATGGTTCGGGACGACGTCGTGTTGTCGCCGTTGGCCGTCAGGCCAAGCAGATGCAGGGTCGCACACCGATCAATGTCACCACCCAGCGCCCGTTGCGCGATGGGGTGATTGCCGATTATGAACTGGCTGAGGAGATGTTGCGGCAGTTTCTCCACGGGCTCAGTTCGCGTCGTTCGTTTGTCAAACCACGTATTGTTATTTCTGTCCCACATGGAATTACTTCGGTTGAGCGTCGGGCTGTGCGCGAAAGCGCTGAAGCTGCCGGTGGCCGTGAAGTTTTTCTTATCGAAGAGCCGATGGCGGCGGCAATTGGTACCGGGTTGCCAGTGCTTCAGCCAAGTGGCTCGATGATTGTCGACATTGGTGGCGGAACAACCGAAGTAGCGGTAATTTCACTTGGTGGCGTTGTTTTCTCCCGTTCTATTCGTTGTGGCGGTGACCATATGGACGACAGCATAGTTAACTACGTCAAACGCACTTTTAATGTGGCGATTGGTGAGTCGACGGCTGAGAGGATCAAGCTGGCGATCGGAGCGGCGATTCCTAGCGGGCAGAACCCGGCAGTTGAAGTGCGCGGTCGCGATATGGTCAGTGGTTTGCCGAAGGCGTTTCAGATTACCGAAGCTGATGTGCGTGAGGCGCTTAATGAACCACTTAAACATATCATCGAGGCCGTGCAGGCTGGTCTTGAACATACTCCACCTGAGTTGGCTTCAGATATTGTCGATCGTGGCATCACGCTGACTGGTGGTGGCGCACTGCTGCGCGGGATTGAGTCCTTTATTAACCAGCGCACAGAATTGCCTGTGGTGGTTGCCGAGGACCCGATATCTGCGGTTGTTGTTGGCACGGGCCGGGTTCTCGACAATGAAGAAGTATTGCGAAATATAGCTGTTCACTAGTCTTCGGGTGGGGCAGAGAGTTAAAGGTGGATAGTTCCTGCCGCCCTTTTTTTCTTTATAGTGTGTATTTGTTCTTTATAGCGATGATTGCTTTGTGATGAGTTTGTTCCTACGGCGCTACAGTCTGGTGATCCTTACAATTGTGCTTCTGCTGGCAGGTTTGCATCTGCTTAACCGTGGACCGGAGCGCAGGTTGTATGCCGGCGGTATTGTTTCTACCCTTATTTCACCGATCGAGGTGGCGTATACATCTGTCGTTCGTCTGGCTGCCCGGGTCTGGGTGAATTATGTAGACCTTGTTGATATTGCCGAAGAACGCGACGAACTTAAGGGCCGAATTTCGCAGTTCGATGAGCTTCGTGTGGAGAATGCTGAGCTGAAAGAAGAGAATTTGCGTTTGCGTCGCTTGTTGCATCATTCACAGTCGACACAATTTACTTCAGTTGCCGCCAAGGTCGTCGGCAAGCGTATGAGCAACTGGGTCCAGTCGTTGAGGATCGATCGCGGTACGGCCGATGGTCTTCAGAGCGGAATGCCGGTGCTTGATGGAAAATCACTTGTAGGACGTCTTGATATCGTCAGTGAGCATAGTGCGACAGTGCTTCTTGTCACTGATCGCGGCAGCGCAGTTGATGTGTTGCTGCAAAGAACGCGTGCGCCGGCAATTGCCAGGGGGAATTTTGGGCGTTTACTCAAGCTTGATTATCTGGAGCAGGCTTTTGATGTGCGACCGGGAGATCGCGTTCTGACCACCGGTTTTGATGGTATGTACCCGCCAGGACTTCTGGTTGGAGTTGTAAAGACGGTCAGTATTACTCCGGGTGGCCTTTTTTCTTTTGTTACCGCGCGACCGGCAGGCAATTTTAGTCGTCTTGAGGAAGTCCTTGTTTTGACTGACAGTGCTGAAGTTCTTGTTCAGGGCGGGGGATTTCAGGATGAGGATGTTCAAGCCGCCGGAGTTGGAGGGGCAGGTGTTCAAGGCCAGGTTCAAAGCCCGATTTTACAGGCTCCAACGATGTCTAATACCGCTGTCCAGGCGCAAGAGGTGAGGCAGTGATTGCTCGACCTGAATATCGCAATCTTTTGCTTTTTCCACTACTGTTGTTGGCATTTTTTCTATTTCAGTCGACAGTCTTGGCATCACTTTTCCCCTCATGGCTGGCCCTGCCGGATTTGCCGCTGGTAATGCTTTTACTGCTCGCTGTGTCCGGTCCGGCAATCTGGGGGATAGCAGGCACTTTTTTGCTGGGCTTGCTGGTTGAGGACTATGCTTCTTATTGGCCGGGGACTGCGGCAATTGCTTTTCTTGCTGCCTATTGGGCGGCGATAAAGTTGGCTCGTGATGTGAACATTACCTCAATGCGAAGAGTGTTCTTCCTGGCGCTGGTAGTGTCTTTTATTAAACAGCTGGTCATTTTTTTACTTCAGGCATTTGTTCGTCGCGGTGGCGAGAGTATTTTGCTACCTGGTGATGATTTGCTGGCGCTGGTTCGTTTTATTGCCGGGGAGTCGGTCATGACCGCAGTGTTTGCCGCGCTACTCTTTGAACCGTTGCGGCGAATACTTGCCGGGCGGCGCAAACGTTTTTCTGTGGGGAAACCTGGTGGTAGTTCCTGGCGGAATGCGATGAACTGTTTATCGATAGACGCCATTCCTCACTAACGAGACAGGAAGGGAGAAATTTATTTCATGTACAGCAGGTCTACTGGTGCCAATTTTTCTGGTTTTAATATCCGTCTGGCTCAGGTCTGCTTTCTTGTCATTCTTTCGCTACTCGGGACGCGTGTGTATTACCTGCAAATTTTTGCCGGGGCGAGGTTTCACGATCTCTCGGAAAATAACCGCACGCGACGGATCCGTCTGGCTGCACCAAGAGGGGTGCTGCTCGATCGCGAGAAACGCGTTTTGGTCAGCAATCGGCCATCATACGATATTTCACTGATGCTTGAAGATATCGAAGATCTTGATGCGGTGCTGAAAAAGCTTGCTGACATATCCGGGGAAACGGTCGAAGTCCTAAAAGCGCGTATTGAGCGTGAAAAGCGCATCAAGCGTCGTTTTGAACCTAAGGTGCTGCTTGCCGACGTTAGCCGCGGTGTTCTGGCCCGTATCCTTGCGCGGGGGAGTGAAACTCCCGGTGTGATTGTGCAGGTCGCTCCTGAGCGGGCTTATCCTTATAACGAACTTGCGACACAGGTCTTTGGTTATGCCAGAGCGATAACCGCCGATGAATTGAAGGCCAATCGCGACAAGGGCTATCTGGGTAGCGATGTTATTGGCAAGGCTGGCCTTGAGAAGCAGTGGGAAGATGTTTTACGCGGTGAGCACGGCACAGAGCTTGTTGAAGTTGATGCTATGGGAGCTTATCGCGGAAGTACCGCTCGGGTTGAGCCTGTTGCCGGTAAGGATTTGCTGCTGACGCTTGATTTGGATTTGCAAAGAGTGGCGCAGGCTTCTCTAGCGGGGACAAAAGGCACAATTATCGCGCTTAATCCTCAGACTGGTGATGTGTTGGCTATGGCCAGTTCTCCGGCTCTGGATGGAAACCTTTTGACCGGGGCGATCAGTGCGGAAACATGGGGTGAGATTACCGGCAACAAGGAGTTGCCGATGAGTAATCGTTCGATCTCCGCGGCTTATCCGCCGGGCTCGACGTTCAAGCTTTATATGTCTGTAGGTGGAATGGCGCGCGGTCTTATTAATAGCACTTCGACGATGCCATGCCCGGGATA
>JAQTWB010000048.1 GCA_028689495.1 bacterium
TACTTAGTTGATGTTCTGCAACGCATCGACACACATCCGGCGCAAGACGTACATCTACTTGCGCCAAAGCACTGGAAAGCTCACTTTGCAAATGAGCGCAAGACCGCCTAATAGGAATCGCTTACGATATCAGGAACAATTTGCAAGAGATGCCGCTGCGCTGTTTGAGCGCTATGGTTCACAATATGTTCGGGGCGATATTCGTTCGGACAAGATAAACCAGTTACAAGTAATTTAAGGAGAGATCCTTCAAGTTGTGAAGGGGGCTCTCCATGCAAAATTCGCTCAGTACTCGCGTTAGTTTTTGTGGTAAACAATCCAGTTTGGTGTTCGGAATGATTGAATAAGGTCATGATCGTCGCTGAGAGCCAGTTGTTCTTCCAAGGTGGAAAGTTTTTTCTTTGGTATAGCAACAATCTCACGCTCGTTGTCGTCTGAATCAACGGCCTCGGCAAGGTCTGATTCCAGTTTCAGCGGTGAATATACAAATGCTGAATACGGGATGCCGAAAGGGAAATTTAGGTGCCTTCCCGTGTTCTGTTCTACCAGGCGTGTAAGAAGTTCTGTGGTTGAGGAGCTGTCTGAAAGATATCCTGAGATTGAAAAGGTTGCTGAACTTACTGCCATAACCGTGCAGAGAGTCAGCTTCTCAACAAAGTGACGCGGGTGACTAAGGGTTTGATTGACAACGAAGATCACAAGAATCGAACAAACTATCACTGCCGCTACCAACGAGAAGTTTTCTTTAAAAGGCTCGACGCTGATATAGAATCCGAGAGCCGCAAGGAACACTGTCACCGTCGTGACGCAGAGAATACGGATAATCGCGATATTTAATGTAAGTGTTAATTTGGGCAGGCGCAGCACTGCAGTCAGGTCTTTACGTGAAAATCGTCGTGAAAGGTAGAGTGCGAGGCCCGGCAAAGCAGGCAGCATGTAGCCAATTAGCAGACCGTTAGAGAAACAGAAAAAAAGTGGAGGAGTAATCCCCCAGCAAAGGGCGAGTTTGTCAGTCCAGTTCAGGGTGCATCTGCTGGACGTTGATGAATTTCGACATCTGTTCCAAGCATCCGCTAGGATATAAAAAGTCCACGGAAAAAATGCCAAGCCAACGAATAGCCAACTTGCGCCATAGAAAATGGGATGAGCTGTGCCATATTTATCCCCATACTGATTAGTAGCGTAGCGCAGGATATTTTCCTGGAAAAAGAAGTAGTAAAGGAACCCAGGACTTTTTTGTTCGGCGAAATAAAACCAGGGAGTCGTGATTAGTAGAAAGATTAGCCCACCAGTAAAGTATGGCAGACGAAAGAAATCAGACCATCGTCTGGTCCAGAGTGTCCATAACACAACTGAGACTCCCGGAAGTACCACGGCGATAGGACCTTTTACGATGAAGCCAACGGCTAGAGAAATGAAGAACAGGCATCCCCACCAACGGTAGGATCTGGCCCGTGCTTTTGCATCGACATAGCGGGCAAAACCAAGCATGGCGATTGATACACTGGTTGTAAGTAACATATCGACCTGGCAGAGGCCGCCGTATATGTAAAAAAGCACACTGGAACTAAGGATTAGCGCGGTTAATATCGCGGTAATACTGCCCCAGAAGTGCCTGGCAAAGAAGAAGCACGATCCGATAACTGCCAGCATTGAAAGAAAACTGGGTATACGAGCGCTGAATTCGTTAATACCGAAGATGTAATAGCTGAGAGCCGTTGCCCAGAAAAAAAGAGGCGGTTTACCCCAGAATTCAATCATCACGCCATCATGTCCAACAACTTGGGGCATGAGGAAGTTTCCGGTTTCAAGCATCAGTTTAGAGATTAGAGCATATCGTCCTTCGCTGGGGTCGATCAGTGAGAGGGAGCCAAGGCTGATAAAGCGCAAGGTGATGATTAGTGTGAGAAGACTGCTTAGCAGAATGATATATCGGGAACGCAGTCTTTTCATTTGAAATTAATTATCGATATTTGTTGATGTTAGCTGATTATGACAATCAGAATTATTCTTACTGGGTATTATACGAAGTTAGCGACCAGCAAAAATGACGTTTTTCACTACGGGCAAATTGCACCGGGGGCCGATAATAACTTGTTCCCGGATAGTTAACATTTATACGGTTTTAAGTGTCATGCTGACAATAACCAAGCACCGTAGCTAGTTGGGGCAGGCGGTCCGATCGTATCTATCAGCGCATATCTGTCAGTGGACGGGTAATCTTAATCCAGATTTCCTGAATTGACCACACCCTATCAGGCATCCAAAATTTTGTGGCGGCAGGAATGTTGAGGCTGGACTGTTCGGAGTTCGCTGAAAATCCATTTAAGTCCTTGTAATATATAGGTTAGAAGTTTTACGGTTCAATGGCGCTAGAGATCAAACTTTCACAGAAGCTCAGTCAGAGCCTTGTTATGACGCCTCAGCTGCAGCAGGCGATTAAGCTTCTGCAACTTGGTCGCTATGATTATCTTGATGCAATAGAAAAAGAGTTGCTTGAGAATCCATTGTTGGAGACGGTTAATGATTTGCCGGATACCTCCGAAAATAATTCGGAACCAGAACCTGCCGCTGGAGGGGATGACTTTCGCCTCGCTGAACCTGACGGAAACTATCTTGACACCTATCCTGGTGGGGACAAGGGATCTTCACATGGCGGCGATGACGATTGGGGTGGTGTTGAAGGCTTTTCAGATGGTGAGAAGGGTCTTTTTGAGCATCTCTCAGAGCAGTTGGGTGAGTTTGAATTTTCTGCCGCGCAAGGTGATGTCGCGAATTATATTATCGGCAATCTGGATCGTAACGGGTATTTGTCTTGTGCTATTTGTGAAATCGCAGAGCGTTGCCAGGTCGAGGAGGATGAGGTCCGTTTTGTGTTGAAGCAGGTGCAGGAACTTGATCCACCAGGTATTGCCGCCCTGAACTTACAAGATTGTTTGCTTATTCAGCTGCGACATCAGGGTTTGGCGAATACAATTGCGGCAAGAATCGTCGAAGAGTATCTTGAACTTCTTGCTGGACAGAAGTTTGATAAGATTGCTCGGGCACTATCGGTTACAGTTGAAGAAGTCTACGGAGCGGTGACCCTGATTCGCTCACTTGAGCCGAGGCCTGGACGGGAGTTTAGCAATGACTTACCACAGTACATAGTGCCCGATGTCTATGTAAAAAAGGTTGGAGATGAATATGTTATTTCTCTTAATGACGATGGGATTCCTCGCTTGCGTTTACGTCAAGGCTATGAGCGTTTACTCGAGGCAGGCAGCAGTGATGGTAGTGCGGGAAAGAGTTTCTTCCAGGAGAAACTGAAAAGCGCGAATTGGATTATGCGCAGCATTGAGCAGCGTCGAGCCACAATATACAAAGTTGCACGCAGTATTATGCGTGTGCAACGGGATTTTCTGGAGAATGGAGTTTCCGGGTTGAAGCCGCTGGTGCTTCGGGATATCGCTGAAGAAATCAACATGCACGAGTCGACGGTCAGTCGAGTTACCACTAACAAGTATATTCACACGCCCCATGGTGTTTATGAGTTGAAGTATTTTTTCTCATCTGGATTGCGCGGGGGGGAAGGTGATGTTTCGAGTGAATCTGTCAAAGAACGAATTCGTCAGTTGATCGAAGCCGAGGAAAAAAAGAAACCTCTCAGTGACCAGGCCCTTGAGGCGATCTTGTGTAAGGAAGGGATTGAGATCGCCAGAAGAACTGTTGCCAAATATCGGGAAGCGATGGGGATTGCCTCATCTTCGCAACGGAAGAAAGTATTTTGATTGTGATTTGGGTAAACTTTTTTACAGCAAAATTTATATTAGCTGATATAGTCCAAGTGAGTTGTTGGATAGGAATGGTTGGTTGATTTTGTATCAATGGGTCAGGCGGTTGATATTGCCCCTGACGTTTTATGTGGAGGAAATAATGTCAGACAACGCTGTAGATATTAACGTGGATGTGACATTCAGACATACAGAATCAACAGAGGCACTGAAGGAATATGCCACTGAAAAAATCGGCAACTGTTTGTTGAAATACGCTAAATCAGAAACTGAGGCTCATGTCATTCTTTCAGTTGAGAAGCGGGATCATGTCGCGGAAGTAAATGTTCACTGGCAGCGTTTTGATTTATCCTGTAAGGCCATAGATACTGATTTATATGCCGCAATCGATAAGCTGGTAGACACTTTGGTGGCCCAACTTAGAAAACATAAAGAGAAACTCAATGACAAAAGGAGCGCCAGAGCAGCCTAGGAGCCTTGTTTTTTTGACCGGAGTCTCTGGCTCCGGTCGTTCAACCGCTTTAAATACTTTGGAAGATATTGGTTACCGTGCCATCGGTAGTCTTCCACCAGCACTTTTTCCTGCTTTTGCTGATTTCCTATTGGGTCGGGGCGATTTTGCGGCTCTCCCTTCATTTCCTGAGCCCGTCTCAAGCCAGTTGTCAGGAAATTGTTCTGATTCATCCAGTTCTGTAGCGACCCGTTTTGCCCTTCATGTTGATGTGCTCGATTCCACTGATATCGCATTTGTTGATGCGGCACTCGGTGAATTGAAAAATAACGGAGTAAAGGTGGGGATTCTTTTCCTTGACTGCAGTAATGACGAGGTCGCCAGGAGATATCAGGAGACAAGAAGACCTCATCCTTTGGAGCATATGCATCGTGTTGGTGCTGGTTTGCGCGAGCTGCTGGATAGCGAGAGAACAATGCTCGCGCCGTTTCGGCTCAAGGCAGATGAAATAATCGATACCAGTTCTTTTTCTCCACATGATCTGCGACGGCGGATTGAAGAATTTGCCGGCGAATATCATGGTATGCGAGTTCAGGTGGTGTCGTTCGGATTTAAGTATGGAATTCCTCGAGATGTGGATCTTCTGGTGGATGTGCGATTTTTACCAAATCCACATTTTGTTCCGGAGCTGCGACCGGGCACAGGCCGTGATGTTGCTGTGGCTTCGTTTGTTTTCGCCTCAGGAGAAGCAGCTGAATTTATTACACGCTATAGAGATTTGCTGCTTTTTTTGTTGCCTCGTTACCGGGCTGAGGGGAAAAGTTATTTGACTATTGGTGTCGGTTGTACGGGAGGCCGTCATCGCTCGGTTGCTGTTTCAGAGAGACTTGCTGCCGAAATATCGGGTCTCGCTGATGATATACGTGTTCTTCACCGCGATTCGTGAGTCTTGGTTTTAAGTGGGTTGAAAATAGGTCGGCCTGTCCTTGACGTTGCGCGATCGGACTAGTAGCTTCCGCCAACAACTTTATAGCCTCAATGTAACCAGGAACACAGATAGCCTGGGGTAATCGCTTCGTGACCGATAATTCTGCCGGGAACGGAGGTAACCGATTTTTGGCAAAGGGCTCTTTGAATTACAAAGGACATACCTATGGCGTTGAACGACTACCTTTTTACCTCTGAGTCGGTCTCAGAAGGACATCCCGACAAAGTTGCCGATCAAATAAGTGACGCAGTTCTTGATTGTCTCCTTGCTCAGGATCCGAAAAGTCGGGTTGCCTGTGAAACACTTGTTAAAACCGGAATGGTTATGCTTGCCGGTGAGATTACGACAAGCGGTAAGATTGATTTTGATTCTGTTGTTCGTGAAGTGCTGAATTCTATCGGCTACAATTCGCAAGCCTCAGGCTTTGATTGCAACACCGTGGCAGTTTTGACCAATATTTCTCAGCAGTCCCCGGACATCGCTCAGGGCGTGAATGAGAATCAAGGGACATATGAAGCGCAGGGTGCCGGTGACCAAGGGTTGATGTTCGGTTTTGCCTGTGACGAAACTCCTGAATATATGCCACTTGCAATTTCACTTTCTCATAAAATCCTTCAAGCTTTGGCTAAAGATAGGCATAGCAACAAAGTGCCATATTTGCTGCCTGACGCCAAGTCTCAGGTTACGGTTCGTTATGAAGGAGGACTGCCAAAATACGTTGACACTGTTGTTGTCTCGACGCAGCATCTTGCCGAGGTCTCGTTGTCGGAACTATCCGAATACGTCATTCGTGAAGTTGTGCAGCGTGTAGTCCCTTCAGAGTTCCTGACAAGCGACACGAAGTATTTTATCAACCCAACGGGTCGTTTCGTTGTTGGTGGACCGCAAGCCGACGCCGGCCTCACAGGTCGAAAGATTATCGTTGATACTTACGGTGGTTATGGGCGTCATGGCGGTGGTGCTTTTTCCGGTAAGGATCCATCAAAGGTGGATCGCAGTGCTGCGTATGCTGCCCGTTATCTGGCGAAGAATGTAGTTGCTGCCGGATTAGCGAAGCGCTGCGAAATTCAGGTAGCTTACGCGATTGGCGTTGCTGAGCCTGTGTCAGTACTTGTTGATACTTTTGGCACAGGAGTTGTTGATGAAGAGAAGATTTCCAAGGCATTGACTTCTCATTTTTCTCTAACTCCGAAGGGAATAACAGATGCATTGTCTTTGTTGAGACCAATTTATCGCGCAACTGCGGCGTATGGTCACTTTGGTCGCACTCCGGGAGATGATGGCAGTTTTTCCTGGGAGCGAACTGATCTTGCCCCGATTTTGAAGAAGGAACTTCTGTAGTTTTTTGGGGCTGTTTTTTAACAGCCCCACTTTTTTGTAGGGCCAAAAACGGCCCTACGTTCGCTGCGCTGGATGTTCTTTCCATCGCGCAGTTACCCGGCTATAGCCGGGACTTTCGCCTCAGCCTTGGCGGTCTTGTTTAAATAAGCCCGGCAAGTCTTGCCCGAAAGAAAGTTACTATTGATTTTGCGTCCTGCAATGTGCCAGTCGTGATTGCATTTTCCACTTCTTGTGTGCTCATGCGCTGTATCTCAATCACTTCGTCTTCGTCTTGCGGTAGGGTCTCCAGGTGTAGATCTTTTGCGAAATACAAGTGAAGTTGTTCGTTGGTAATTCCCGGTGCAGAGTAGACACTGCCCAAGCTAACCCAATGAGCGGCGGCTACTCCAGCTTCTTCAATCAGTTCTCGTTTGGCAGTAATTAACGGGTCTTCGCCTATTTCACGGGTTCCGGCTGGTAGCTCTAGTAGGTAGTCGGTAATAGTTTGCCGGAATTGTTTCAGTATCAGCAGTTGATTATTCTTATCGGCAGCAAGAATGACCACGGCACCAGGATGAACAACTATATCATTTGTTGCTTTGAAGCCTGTGGGTAACAGAGTTGTCCGTTCTTCAATATAAAATCGTTTACTTTGGTGGATATGCCGGCGAGAAATAATTTCCGGAGTAACTGGCATTGTGTAAATCTCCTGATTTAATTGAGCAAATGGCCGAGCTCGGCAAACTGTTGCATTACCAGTTGCCAAGATCGTGATAACGGTCGCTTGGTTGAATAGATCAGGCCGAGCGGTCGTTCAAGTGAGAAGTTCTTTACTGGTATTGCGATGAGCGAACCAATATTGATTTCTTCGCGGACTGAACCAAATGGGAGAAAGGCGATTCCCAGGCCAGCTTCAACCGCTCTTTTTAAAACGTCTACGTTAGCATCAAGCAGTCTTGCTGATACCGCGACATTATTTTGCTGCAAATAATCCATGATAATGCGTCCAGTCGCCAGGCTTGTATCGAAACCGACAAACGGTTCACCGGCGATTTCTTTAATTTCGATGATTTTTTTGCCAGCTAGATGATGGCTGGATGCAACAACTAACGTCAGCCTGTCTTTACCGCAGGGCTGAACTGCGATGTCGTCACTGGCGGTGGGAAACGCAATCAGGCCAAGGTCGACTTTGCCTTTACGCAGCAGTTCGTAGATTACGTCGGATCGTTTGTATTGTACTTGCAGGTGAATGTCTGGATAGCAGGAAATGATTTGTCGGATTGCGTTATTCAGAGCGTACATGCCGAGGCTATAGGTAGTGGCAATCCGAACTTCGCCTTCGATTTTACCCTTCATTTCGGCGATGGCATTTCTTAAGATGCCCGTTTTTTCCAGCACGGCTTCAGCGTAGGGGATGAGCATTTCTCCTTCAGCAGTTGGTTCAACTTGACGTGGTTTGCGTGAGAACAGTTTTACACCAAGAGATTCTTCCAGCTGCCGTAGCCGTGAACTTATTGCTGGTTGGGTCAGGTGATGCAAGCGGGCTACTTTGGTGAAGTTTCGCTCACGGATAAGATTAAGGAAAATACGCAAGTCTTCAGTGTTTAAATCCAATTGATAAGCCATTTTTATCCTTGCAGCGTTAGAAAGTAATTTATCTAATAGCAGTGAGCGGGGGGGATTGGCAACTGTTGACAAGTGACAACTTGAGACAGAATGTGTTGCGTGAACATATAAAAGGTGTGCAAACCATGCCCATCGAGACGGGTTTTGCTAATTTCACTTGTCGGGAGTGAACATATTTATTTCGGTTTCAATGAGGGAAACATAACAATATGGGGTGGTTATATCTTTCACTTCTTTCGGCGATAACATTGGCGATTTGTGATTCTTTGTCTAAATATTACCTGACCGGATACAGCGCTCATCAGTCGATGCTGGTACGTCTGGGCTGGACAGTGATTTTTCTTCTACCGATTTATCTTCTTTATCCGTTGCCGGAAGTGCCACTGGAGTTCTGGGGCTGGATTGCTGCAATGGTGCCGTTGGAATTAGGCGCTACCTATCTGTTCCTCCAGGCTATTCAGGAATTTCCGTTGGCAAAAACATTGCCGTATATGGCTCTGACGCCAGTTTTTGTTTTATTGACTGGGACGGTGTTTCTCGGTGAAGTTTTGAGCCCGGCCGATACTGCGGGAGTATTTCTTGTCGCCTTTGGGACCTATTTGCTCAATATTAACGACATTAGGAATTTGCGCTGGCGAACATTGATGCAGCCATTTGTTGATGTCGGGCGCCATCGCGGCGCGAGGCTGATGATTATAGTTGCATTTGTTTATAGCATTACTGCGGCAGGAACGAAGAAGTTACTGCAATTTGTTCCGCCAAAGGAGATGGGGATATTTTATTTCTTTTTTATTGGTGTAGTGGCGGTGATTCTAAGTGTCTTTCGTCGGCCCTCGTCGTTAAAGATACTTTGGCGAAAACCTCTGCCGCATTTTTTGATCGGAGCTTCTTTTGGCTTGATGGTGATTTTTCATTTTTTCGCAATTGAGCATGCTCCGGTTGCAGTGATGATTGCGGTTAAGCGCACCAGCATTCTTTTTGGTATTATCCTTGGCGCGGTGTTTTTTGGGGAGAGGCGGCTTTTGCAGTCATTGTTGGCGGCTTCAGTGATGATCGCCGGAGTAGCTTTGATCGTTCTTGCCTGAGTTTTTATTCATTACGTGTCAAAACTCCTTATCTTGAAACGCTATAGAAAGGACCTGGTGCGAAGTTGAATTTCGCACCATCCTTTTACCTAGATGCCTTATCTGCCATCAAAACCCAAATTTTTCGAAAAGAGTCCCGCTTAAAGCTTCAATTTTTACCCGCACCTGTTCCAGGCTGTCGCGATCGCGAAGAGTAACTGTCTGATCTTCCATGGTCTGGTGATCGACTGTGATACAGACTGGTGTCCCTACTTCATCCTGACGGCGGTAGCGGCGGCCAATTGAACCGGAATCGTCGTATACTGCTTGGTACCGGTCGCTGAGTGTTGCGAAGATTTCCTGTGCTTTTTCCGGCTGTCCATCCTTTTTCAGTAGTGGAAATACCGCTGCCTTGATTGGGGCAATGCGTGGATGAAAGCTTAATACGGTGCGTGGATTGCCTTCAATTTCTTCTTCTTTGTAGGCATCAATGAGGAAAGTCAGAAGTGCGCGGTCAGTGCCTAGTGCAGGTTCAATGACATAAGGAGTAAAGGCGGCTCCTGTTTGCTGGTCTTTCCAGAGAAGTTTTTTGCCGCTGTATTCCGAGTGTTTTTTCAAGTCATAGTCGGTGCGCGAAGCAATGCCTTCCAGCTCGGACCAGCCGTTAGGAAAGAGATACTCCACGTCAACGCAGGCGTTTGAATAATGGGCGAGTTCGTCTGCCGCGTGCGGTCGCAGGCGCAGTCTTTCTGGAGTTACTCCTAGATTGGTAAACCAGTTAAGGCGTTCAGTTTTCCAGTATTCAAACCATTCAAGTTCGGTGCCTGGTTCGCAGAAAAATTCCATTTCCATTTGCTCAAATTCGCAGGTGCGAAATGTGAAGTGCCGGGTTGTGATTTCGTTACGGAATGATTTTCCTTGCTGGGCGATACCAAACGGCAGCTTGACCCTGGTGGAGTCAATGACGTTACCGAAGTTGACAAAAATTCCCTGCGCGGTTTCCGGGCGCAGGTAAACAAGGCTTGAGGTATCTTCCAGGGGGCCGAGGTGTGTGCGGAACATCAGGTTAAACATTCGCGGTTCGCCAAATTCACAGAGTTTGCCGTCTTTGCTGCATTTGACGCCACCTTCCGGAAGATGATCCTGGCGCAGACGGGCGCCGCACTTTTTGCACTCAACGAGGGGGTCGGTGAAGCCAGCGACATGGCCAGAAGCCTCCCACACACGGGGGTGCATAATAATTGAGGCGTCGAGCCCAACGATATTTTGGCGCTTTTGCACCATCTCTCGCCACCAGGCGTCTTTGATGTTGCGTTTTAATTGGGCGCCGAGTGGGCCGTAGTCGTAGCAGGAAGAAAGGCCGCCGTAGATTTCACTACTTGGGAAAATGAAACCGCGTCTTTTGGCCAGAGAAACAATGGTGTCCAGAGAGGAAATTGCCGGTTTGATGTCCATAATTTCTTAATATTCCCTGTTTGAAAGTTTGAACTTATTAACTTTGTCCATACAACAGAGGCCTTGCTGATGAAAGGGGGCAGCAGTATAGGAATGTTGGGATTCTTCGTCATGGTCAGGTGATATTGACCGGACAGCCTATTTGACACATATTGCCTAGTAGAATAATCGCTAGTGTCTGATGCCATGTTGCTTATTCTTTATAAAAAGCTTTTTTGAGTAGATGTATCGAGACATCCCGGAGGTGTAAAAACAAGGGGTCAAATAATCTGGTTCAGTCTAGTTTCTGATTTGGTCCTGAAGCTTGAACCAGTAACCTGGAACCTTTCTAAACCACCTTTTTATCTCCACTTTTACCCCTTTTTTGTGGATTTTAATGTTGTCATTGCCAGCATAACCCAGCGCTACCGTAGGTCGCAGGCGTCTGGCTGAGATCGATTATGTCCCTAGCGCCATAAATTGAAGTAACCCGGTCCCTTGTAATATTCCCCCGAGATGTATTGACTTTGATTTTAGTGCGAATTGCACAAGGGGGTTTTATGGTCACATACGGTAAAAATATTGGTGATGCATTGATGGAAGAGATGCATCGGTTAAATCACACTAAGTATATAAATATTTTGATTAGTGGGGATGTCGGTATGATCCCGCTTTATCAGGAGATGCTCGGTGTTATGCGCAAACTTTCCCGGTATCAGCTGAGTATGCTTCGGTTTTTCATTTCAGATGACAGGGTGATGCCTTATCACGGCAATTCCTATCAAGAACTGGGAGAAAAGTCCCAGTATCTACAGTCCCGGTTTGTTGACGTGGCGGTAAGTGAGGGACTGCTTGACCAGGCTCAGGTTGCTCTTTATTACAGTCAACAACGATATGAATCTGAGCGCGATCCAGGGCTTGAGATTCTTAATCGCCGTTACTTCGATTTGGGGATGCGGATTGATATTGCTCTCTTGCTTACACGGTATGATGGCAGTTTCGCTGGAATGGACAGTGCTTGTTATTGTCATGATTGGGATAACAAACGCTATTTTTGGAACCCCGAATACGAAGGCCCCGGTTGCGTCACCTGCTCGCTCAAGATGGTCAGACAGGCATCTCTGGTTTGTTCCGTAGCGGCTGTCCCGGAAGATGTTTGGTGTAACCTGGTTCCAGATTTATCAGGCATGCCTGACAGAAACTTTGTTACCCGTTGTGGACGAGTTGTACCGTGCCCCAGTGATCGGCAGGAGTTTTTCGATGAAGAAAGGATATTCCCATTTGCTGCGACTCAGTTCTGTCGGCAGTTGGCTATCATGTTCGGGCAGCCTATGGCTGGGTAGTGGTGTTCGGTTCATTGTCGTGGAATATCATTCTGCGGCAGTGAACCTTTTGTCATTATACCGTGTCAAAAAACTCTGTTGAACGGTAAGACGGTAAAGAATGCTGACACGGTATAAATCTGTCGATTTGAATATATTTAAAGGTTTCTGGTCATACATCTCCAACAGTTCAATTTAATTCGATGATATGAATTTACTGCTTTTTGAAAAAGACGAAGTGCTAGCTGAAGGCAGAGTGCTTATTGGTCCACATCGTCGAAGGGCTGTTTTGGAGCGGCACACCTTGGAGGTGGGACGGACTTACACTGCAGGGATTGTTGACGGTCCGCTTGGTGTAGCGCTGGTCACAGATATTGGCACCGACAAGATTGAGCTGGAATTTTTGGCGAAGCGTCAAAGCCCTTCTTTTTCTTCCTCATCGCTTATTCTTGCCGCCCCAAGGCCGCAGATGTTCAAGCGAATTCTTGAAGCCGCTGGTAGTCTGGGGATAGAGCGAATCATCATAGTTTCATCGGAGCGTTCGCAGAAAAGTTATATCAGCTCTCATTCTTATGATGAGGCGGAGATGCGATATCGCTTGTGGCTGGGGTTGGAGCAGGCGATGGTTACCTGTATGCCAGAAGTCCTTGTGTTGGGGGCGGTGCAGGCTTTAGCCCGACAAATTGATGATTTGTTTCCGGAAGATAAATTCATTAGACTGCTCGCGGCGACGGGGGCGCAATCCTCACTCACTGAGATGGTCATGTCGCATTGCCGGTCGGATTTAAATGGCTTGGGAATGCCCAGCCGGCATGTGTTTGCTATTGGGCCGGAGTCTGGATGGAGTGAGGAGGAGGAAGAGTTATTTGTCTCGGCTATGAGATTTCATTCTGTTAGTCTCGGTGATCGGGTGCTCAGGGTAGAAACCGCGGTTTATGTGACGTTTGCTCAGCTTCAGCTGCTTAACTTTTGCTAGTCGAATGGCTTTTACTGGTGGGATGGGAATAGTGGGTGATAATCGAAAACCAGAGGCGTGCTAGTCAGATGAGTGTTGACGAAATTGATCGGGTTAAAGCAGATGGCAGCGAAGGTGAGGATGATGCCGAGCCTGTGACATCTGATTTTTCTGATACTGACCAAGCTGTCACCATATTGTTTGATGATGACGATGACGACTCGGCCAGTGATGTGGAGGGTCGGCTCAATGAAATGATAGAAGGTCGGTTTCTTTTGCCTCACCTGCCGGGTAACTCTGGTGGCCTTGCTCCTTATGATCCCCTGGCAGTTTATCTTCGCGAAATTCGAGGTTTCCCAAAACTCTCGAGAGAAGAAGAACAGCATCTTGCAATTCGTTACCGCGAACATGGAGATCAGATTGCCGGCTATAAACTGGTGATGGCGAATCTCAGCCTGGTTGTCATGGTTGCTCGGGAATATCGCCGTAACTTGAAGAATATTCTCGATCTTATTCAAGAAGGGAACATCGGGTTATTGGAGGCTGTGAAACAGTTTGACCCCTATCGGGGCATTCGTTTCCCTACTTATGCTATCTATTGGATTCGCGCATATATGTTGCGCTTTCTGATAAACAATGTCCGATTAGTTAAGGTCGGGACAACCCAGGCCCAGCGGAAACTTTTTTTTAATTTGAAGAAAGAACAGGAGCGACTTGAAGCCGAGGGATTTGCACCTGAGGCAAAGCTGCTGGCGGAGCGCTTGCGAGTCAAGGAGTCTGAGGTGATTGAGATGCAGCAGCGCCTGGCATTACCTGACCTCAGTGTTGATGCTCCACTTTCGGGGAGTGACGATGGTGGCGCTGATTATCACAGCATTATGGCGTCCGCGGAGGAGACCTCTGAGGAGCTGGTTGCAGAAGCCGATTTCAACGAGGTTCTACATCAGGCGATGAGGGATTACCTGAAGATTGCCGATGAGAAGGAACAGGCAATTATCGAACGGCGTTTGATGGCTGAAGAACCGGAAACCCTGCAGGATATTGCCAATGATTTTTCTGTTAGCCGCGAGCGGATCAGACAGATAGAAAGCAGTCTGAAGAAGAAGCTGAAACCTTTTCTTAAAGAGAGATTGCAGCTTGATGAGGACGGCGGGGTCGACATTGAATAAAGTGTCCGGGTCGATGCTCGACCGAACAAGATAACCACGATGAAGATGTACAAGGCTCAGGCAAATCTTTGAGAGGCATGAGAGTTAAAAGCCTTGAACTTCCAAACAAATTTGCCTTTACCACATCGTGAGGTGAATTTTTTGGAAATCAAGGCGTTCTGACAGTGTCTGTCAGGTTAAGTCCGGGCTGGTAAAAATAAAGGTAGAGAAACATGAGTGAGCTTCCGCAGTTTAGTCAGTTCGGCAAGATCGATAAAACGCCATTCCGGACGAAGCTGCTCCGTTTTATACTGTTTCTTGCCGTGCTGTTGCTTCTGTCTCCGCTGGTATATGCCGTTTATCGCTCCTTTTTCGCCGATCTGTCTGATATTTCTGCTCCAGCAATTCATGTAGTGAAGTTGCCCAAATCAATAGGTACTGAGGAGTTTGAGTTACATTTTACGGTCCAGGATACTGGAAGCGATGTTGATTCCTGGAGTGTTTATCTCGACAGTGGTGACAGGCGTCAAACTCTGGCCCGGGAGAATTTGTCGACAGATTCGCCGGGGACAGTTCACAACGTCAGTTTGACACTGACTGTTCCGGTCGAGCGATTGGCTGACGGCGATGCTACACTGGTTGTTCAGGCTGTGGATAAAAGTCCGCTGCGCAATTCCAATGTCTTTGAGGTGCAAGTCCTGGTCGATTTGGCTCGGCCTTCGGTAGTTCGTGTTTTAGGACCGGAGATAGTCGATAAGGCTGATATTGGAGTTGTTTTTGTTGAGATCTCCGAACCGCATCTTGCCAGTGTGACATTTACTACACCTTCTGGTCGGCAATTTCCGGGGTTTCGCCTCAAGGATCTCGAACCGGAGAAGGATTATCCTGATAATGTTTGGGGGGCATTTTTTGCAAATGGTGAACCTTTGATCTCTGCGCAAGCACGCCTTGAATTGATGGCGGTTGATCAGGCGGGGCACGAGTTGCGAGAAAGCTATCCCTTGGCTGTTATCTCTGGGGCAAAATTTAATTGTTGCTCTTTGTTGTCTGCGGATTTGCCAAAAATCAAAGTAGACGAGAGTTTCTGGCGTTCTCGTTTGTCAGGTCCCGATAGCCTTTGGCCGGCTCGGGATAGTGAGACACGTGCAGATACGCGGCGAAGTGTTTATCAGCGACTGCAGGCGTTAATTGCCGCAAATGAGCAGAACGAGACGGAGCAGCTTCGTCCTTATCTTTTGCAGCTGACTCCAAGAAGGGCTTGGGAGAGGTCCTTTGCCAATTTTTCAAATTCCAATGCTTTGAAAACTTTTAGCGGGTTTTCCTGGAGCCGTCTGCTAGAGATTCCAGGAGAAGAGCAGCTTAGGGTCGAGCTGCCTGGGACCTATTTGACGGTGAGGTCGGGAGCGGAAGCCATTGTTGTCGCGGCAAATCGTGGTGACGTTGTTTTTTCTGATAAATTAGGCTTGTTCGGCCATACTGTGGTAATTCGCCATGGCGCCGGAATAAGTAGTCTCTATGCAGGACTTTCCCGTCGTCTCGTTTTTGAGGGGACCAAAGTTGGCAAATTTCAGCAAATTGGGGATCAGGGGAATAGTTCGCTGATGCCCGGCGGAGGCTTTTTGTACCAGTTGCGTGTAGGCGGGTATCCGGTAAATCCTGAATTTTTCCAGTCTTCGAAGCGTTTTATAAAGTATTACGCCGGAATTATTGAGCGCCTTGATCGACGGCAGACGGCGCATAGAGAAAAAACGAAGAGTTAATCTGATAAATCTGTCATGCGATTTTATATTTCTTTGGTGATAGTTGTAATTGCTGTTGGCCTGCTGGTGTATAGCGGAATTGATGCATCGGCAAAAAAGGTAGTAACAGTTTCCGAGCTTATTGGCGGGCACGAACCACGGGGAAATATCAGGCTGGCTGCTCGAGTAACAGACGAGAAGATTCGATACCAGACAGAACCAGGTTTCCTTTTGCAATTTTCCGTAAAGGATATGGCCGGCAGTGATGCGGTGTCAGTTAGCTATCACGGAATTATGCCGGATACGCTGCAGGCTGGTCGTGATGTGATCATGGAAGGCGATTACGACGGGCAGACATTTACCGCAGCTACCTTGATGACACAGTGCCCTTCCAAATATCGACCCCCACAAGTTCCAAATACCTGATAGGCGGATCATGAAAATAGATTTAGGTAACTTTCTCCTGGCTCTGGCCTGGCTCATGTCTACATACGGTTTTATCGCCGGCGTATACGGTGCATCGCGCAAACGGGAAGCGGCTTCAGCTTCTGCGGCCAACGCAGTCGTTTTGATGGGGATTTTTTCACTACTTTCACTTGCGGCCTTGGGCGTTGCTTTTCTTTCGGGGGATTACCGCTACGAGTACGTTTGGCAGAACTCGAACAATGCGATGTATGCTCCGTATAGAATTTCGGCAATCTGGGGGGGGATGGCGGGTTCCATGCTGCTCTGGGCAACATTTATGGCATTGTTTGCCATGGTAGTGGTTTGGCGTTCCGCCAAAGTGCCAGTGTTGCTGATGCGCTGGGTAGTGCCTGTGCTGGCAGTCGCCACGAATTTCTTTTTAGCGGTGACGCTATTTCTGACAAATCCTTTCAAGCTGATTCCCACCGCTCATATACCAACAGACGGTTCCGGATTGAATCCTCTGTTACAGAATCCTTCCATGCTGATTCATCCTCCATTTCTTTATTTGGGTTTTACCGGCTTCTCGGTCCCGTTTGCATTTTGTATGGGAGCGCTGTTGAGTCGGCAGTTATCGGATAACTGGATTAGGCTGACCCGTTTGTCGACGCTCATTGCCTGGGGTTTTCTTACTGTAGGGATTATTCTCGGTGGACACTGGGCTTATATCGAGCTTGGTTGGGGTGGTTTCTGGGGATGGGACCCGGTGGAGAATGCGTCATTTTTGCCGTGGTTGACCGGCACAGCTTTCCTGCATTCGGTCATGGTGCAGCAACGTCGCGGAATGCTGAAAGTCTGGAATGCTAGTTTGGCGATTCTTACTTATGCACTGACAGTGCTCGGAACTTTTATTACTCGCTCAGGGGTCGTGCAGAGTGTTCACGCATTCTCCAACTCTGATGTTGGTTGGGTATTCCTCGTTTATTTGGCAGTCCTTATTGTGGTGTCAGTAGTGCTGATTGCCTGGCGCTGGAAGGATTTGCGTCCTGAGCATCAGTTTGAAAGTTTCTTTTCTCGGGAGACTGCTTTTCTTTTTAACAACCTGGTTCTTCTGGCGATATGTTTTGCTACGGCTTGGGGTGTGCTCTTTCCTCTGGTCAGCGAGGCACTTAGTGGAGAGAAGTCAGTTGTTGGCCCGCCATTTTTTAATCGGGTGAATGTGCCGTTATTTATTGCCCTGATGTTTCTTATGGGAGCTGGTCCACTTATCGCTTGGAGGAAGGCGTCATTAGGCTCTCTCTGGAGAACATTTCGGGTGCCGTTTTTCAGTGGTTCGATCATTACAGCAATATTTTTAATCCTTGACTCGACTAGGGTTTATGCCGCGGTCTCCTTTGGTTTGGCGCTATTCGTCATTGCCCCAATTGAGGCCGAGTTTCGCCGGGCAGCTAAGGCGCGTTCCGTGATCACCTC
>JAQTWB010000172.1 GCA_028689495.1 bacterium
GGAACTTTTGGCGCTCGATTTGCCACTTCGCTATCGCCTGAGCTCGCTCGATCCTGATGATGTTAGTTTGGAATTACTCGACGTCTGGCAGGAGAGCGCGAGCATATGTCGACACTTTCATATCTGTCTTCAGGCTCTTGATGACCAGCTTTTGAAACGGATGAATCGCAGTTATTCGGTGGCACGTGGGGTTGATTTGCTGCAGGAGATACATCGTCGGCTGCCAATGGCGGGAATAGGGACAGATCTGATTACCGGGTTTCCCGGAGAGGACCGGGATTGTTTCCAGCGTGGCCTTGAGCTTTTTTCTGTTTTACCGCTTACTTACGCACATATTTTTCCATATTCGGAACGTGCCGGAACGGCAGCTACCCGCCTTGATGGCGAGGTGGAAGCTGGTGAGCGTAAACGCCGCTCGTCACGTCTGCGGGCTGAAGTTGAGCGTAAGCGGCGGGAATACGGGCTCAACATGACCGGTCAGTCTGTCGACATAGTTATAGAGGGAGTTCTTGAGGGGCGGGTTGAGCATCGAGGGGATAGCCTTCATTCGGGTCGCTGGTTGACGGGGACAACCGGAGAGTATCTGTCGGCAGCAATAAGATTTGATAACCTTGGGGAATTTGCTCACCCGGGAGAATTAGAAAACAAAAGTAGCACGTTGCCCGATTTTGGCTCAATCGTGCGGGCGAGGATTTATGACTACGACAAGGATACAGGGAGGAGTTTATGCGACGCATTAAACCCGGTTTGATCGCCAGCAGTGTAGGCGGAACAGCTAAACGCCACGAACGGGGTAGCGGGGCTTCGGGAGAGTCTTCCCGTGGCATATCTGAAGAACTTGAGGAGAGTCACAAGAGCAAGGGACGAAAGACTTATTCCCGCACTGGGCAGGATAGATTTGTCGAGGAGAAAAAAAGTCGTTTCGGCGCTCCGGCTCAGGATACTTCGGGAGGAGCGGTTGATAATTATCGACCGCGGGAAGATTACGAGGCGCTTGAGGAAATCATTGGGCACAGTTTCTCCGACCGCAATTTGCTGGAGAGGGCGTTGACTCACCGTTCGGCGCTTCGCGGTCGGGACAGGACGGATTATGAACGTCTGGAGTTTCTTGGAGATGCGGTTCTCGGACTTTGTGTGGCCCATTTGCTGAGTGATATGCACCCTGATGCGACCGAAGGGAAGCTATCAAAGATGAGGGCCGCGCTAGTCAATACCAGCGCTTTGGCAGATATCGCCCGGAAGCTCGATTTTGGCCCGTTTATTCGTCTTGGTCGCGGTGAGGTTTCCAGCGGTGGAGCTGATAGACCAAGTATTCTTGCAGATGTGACAGAGGCTGTTTTTGGCGCAGCTTATCGGGACAGTAGTTATGACGAGGTGTTTCAACTTGTATCCCGAATTTTTGCTGAGGAAATCAGGCAAGTTACCCCGTACGATCCCAAAACGGAACTTCAGGAAGTGCTTCATCAGACTGGTAGTGAAATACCAAGCTATCTTGTGGAGTTGGTTGAGGGGCCAACTCACGCACCGACTTTTGTTGTCATCGTCAAAGTTGACGGTGAAATCGTTGGGCGTGGACGCGGCGCGACCAAGAAAGGTGCTCAGCAGGCTGCAGCAGCTGAGGTATTACTCAGGCTGATTCCATCAAATGAACGTCGAGAGTTGGAAAGTGGGCAAAACTGCTTTATAGAGGAGTTCCTTTTGTGCCAGGCGCTGGAGGACGATTCGACGGGTTACTCCGTCGAAGCTGAAATGGCCTAGTGGCGATAGCTCATGTTTTTATCTGATTATCGTGCCTGTTACTCCGGTTGAACCGGATGTCGCACAGTTGTATTTGAAGTATCCATTAAGACGATGACCAGAGAGAGACCGCGGAAGTGAAGAGATGAGCGAAAGCAGACAAGGAAATAGCCAAACACCTTCGGCGGCAGGTGCAGCCAGGCACGCCGGATATGTTGCGATCATCGGGCCGACCAACGCGGGTAAATCGACGCTGCTGAATACAATTATTGGCAGAAAAATCAGTATCGTTTCTTCCAAGGTTCAGACGACAAGGAACCGCATTCTCGGGGTTCATACTTCCGATAAGGGGCAGATCGTTTTCATCGACACTCCCGGTTATATGAGACGTGCCGAACACGGTGGTTTGAATCGCTTGCTTGAGAAGTCGGTATCCGAGGCGGTGAAGGAAGTTGATTTGACCGTCCTTGTGCTCGATGCCGCTGCGATACCAATGCCCAAGCTTGGTCAGGTGCTTGAACCAGAGTGTCTGTTTCAGGGATTCTCGCGCAAGCTCAGGCAGACTCCTGATGTTGTGCTGCTGAATAAGATAGATCTTTTTCCCCGAGACAAGCTGTTACCGATTATCGCCAACCTCAGTAGCAGCTTTGCCAAAGTCTCTGTTGAGATGTCAGATACGGCGCCGGGTGAGATTCCGGTAATTATTCCCGTGTCGGCCGAGTCTGGAGACGGGGTAGACCATTTTATTGATTATTTGCTGAAGAAACTGCCCCAAGGTGAGAATTTTTTTCCCGAGGACTTTGTCACCGATCAGGAAGAACAGTTTTTTGTTACGGAAATTATTCGGGAGAAAGCTTTTCGCCTTTTGAACAAGGAGCTTCCATACAGTGTCGCTGTCTGCATTGAGCACTGGGAGGAGACCGATAAGGGGCTTGGTATTTTCGCCGAGATTCTTGTTGAGAGAGAAGGGCAGAAAAAAATTGTTATTGGGCAAGGCGGCAGCAAATTGAAAGCGATCGGTTCACAGGCACGGGAGGAACTGGAAAAGCGCTTCGATTGTCGTATTTATCTCGAGCTTCGCGTTAAGGTCGCCGAGAACTGGACCAGTTCTGAGCGCGGCTGGCAGAGAGCCGGATACAGAAAAAAGTTATAAGTGAGGATGTAAGTCAAGATGGCTCTAAGAACACCAGTGCTGGCAATTGTTGGCCGACCAAATGTTGGTAAATCGACATTGTTTAATCGCATTCTCGGACAGAGAAAAGCTGTAGTCGAAGATATCCCCGGGGTAACTCGCGACCGCAATTATGCTCTTGTCGATAGGGGGTACGATTTTCCATTTTATCTTATAGATACAGGCGGCTTTGAAGAGACCCCAGAAGATGAACTGGGTGCGAGCACAGTATTGCAAACGAAGCTTGCCATCGAAGAAGCAGATCTGGTGATAGGTGTGTTTGACGGCAATCTCGGTCTTCAGGTTGGCGACAAGGACATAGTCAATCTGCTTCGTTCGTCGAAAAAGATTGTCGCTTACGTTGTCAATAAGTGCGACGGAATAGAAATGCAGGACAAGATTATAGATTTTTATTCTCTTGGTGTCGGTGACCTTGTTGGATTGAGCGCTCTTCATGGTGTCAATGTGCGGCTTACTGTCGATCGTCTGCTGCGACTTTTGCCGGACTATGAGCGGCTGAAGCAGTCTCATATCAGCAAGAAACAGAACGAGGAGTTGCGTCTGGCCGAACTGCGTCAGGAAATCGTAGATGATGAGGATAATTCTGATTTTGCGGATGAGATGCCGGAGAGGCGGGCGGTTTATGACATTGACATTGACCTTGAGAATCTCGACGCAGAGAAGGAGGAAGAAGAGGATACCTGGGAACCGATGCCGGTATTTTCTCCGGACGAAGGAACGATTGAAGATTACCTGCGTGCTTATCGGCTGCAAGGAAAAACGAGAAAGGAGTTTTTCAGCGATATCTCGGAAATAGATGATGAGAAGGAAGTTGTTGAAGAGGTAGAGGAGATTGAAGAGGAGGAAGTTCTTCCGGAAATTGAGTGTATCAAGGTGGCGATTATTGGCCGACCAAATGTCGGCAAGTCGACTCTGCTTAACACAATTACCGGTGAGACTCGTTCAATAACTTCTGAAGTGGCTGGAACGACCCGCGATGTCGTTGACGTGACAATTACACGCAATGGCCAAAAGTTTATTATCCTTGATACAGCAGGGTTGAGAAAAAAAGCGCGAGTTGGTCAGACTGTCGAACGCTATAGTGTCATTCGCGCTCTGCGCGCTCTTGAGGATGCTGATGTGGCCGTGGTTGTTATCGACGGAACGACCGGTGTGACTGAACAGGACGCCAAAATTGTTGGTCTGGCGCACGAACTGG
>JAQTWB010000049.1 GCA_028689495.1 bacterium
AGCGCGACACTGTGGCAATGTAGGGAACCGAGTTGCTCTCCGGTGTGATGCTAATTAAACCAACCGCTCCGGATGTTGAGAACTCGTGACCCGCCTGAATGTCGCGTTTACCAAACGATGGGATAACAAGTGTTGCGGTGGTGATAATATCGCCAGTTTGGTCGCGATAAGTAATGGTGAAGTTGCGAGTGGAACTGTCTAGATTGGCGATGGATAACCAATTGGGGGTGATGCTGGGCTCAGCACGCCCGGCCACAACTCCTGCCGGTGCATATGTATTCCACGCACATGTCGTCTCACCAGTTATCGCCGGCATCAGCTCCAGCGAATAGACAAAGTCAAACTCGTCGCCCCATGTATCACCATCCAGCCGATAATAGGTCATCCGTCCGTCGACTTCAGCGTTGCCGGCGTCAACGGTCAGCAACCCATAAGAATTTGTTGAAAATCCGGGCAGGTCGTTAACGATCACATCACGCTCACCACCTGCCGGGATGCGAACTTGCTCAGTGGCAACTACCACCCCGTCAATGTCGCGCAAACTGATATCAACCAATAATGTGCCATTCCCCGGATTGACAAGCTCCAGCACATTGACCATCCCAAGAAAACCATTCCAGAAGCTGTAAAGTGTTGGTGCCAATACCGCATCTGTTATCTCTACCTGCGGTTCCAGATTTTCACCCGGCACGACATTGACCACTTCCGTAGAAATGATCTGCCCTCCTTTTTCCACCGTGATATTACCGCTGCCCGCCGGGACATTGGCAAAACTGTAAGCGCCGTTTGCCGACGTTGTCGTCGTTACTTCTCCCCCACTGGTCTGCAGTGTCACAGTTGCTCCGGACACCGGAACCCCATTCTGGGCGACGACCCCGGAGATTGTCGAGGCCAATGACTGCCCGAGGAAGTTATGAGTTGCATTAGTGCTGGCCACAGCAGTTATCGGGGCAGGGGTAAAACTATATCCTGCTTTGCTTGGTGTCAAAGTATAACTGGTTCCGTAGGGCACGTTAATGAAACTATAGCTGCCGTCCCCGGCGCTATTGACAATGCCCAAAGCTCCGCCATCAACACTCACTCCTGATAGCGGATTACCCGAAACTGAAATTGCCCCTGAAATAGTATAGGTGTTAAGTGTCGCGACAAAATCATGCGTTGTATCAGCAAGAGCGACTGCGGAAATGCTGGTCGGAGCGAAGCTGTAGCCAGTTTTGCTCGGCGTCAGGGTGTAAGATGAAAGCTTCGCCACATTGCTAAAACTGTAATTGCCACCGATATCAGTCACGGCAGTGCCCAGCGCACCACCATCAACAGTGACCCCGGAGAGCGGGTTTACCCCATCATCAATATTACCGCTTATCGTATATACAAACGGGTCTCCGTTAATAAGATATATGCTGCCCGAATCAAGACCGTTAATGTCTGATGCAGAAGTTGATATCAGCAAATCATCGACTCCGTCATTGTCAAGATCCCCGCCGGTGATTATGCCACTAGAACCTAACCAGGAGTCCGCAGCCGGGCCGTCAAAACGCAGGCTGTAATCCGCTGGATTAGAAAACTGCAAATTATTCCCGGTAGTCGCTCCAAAGTCGTCGAGAAGAGTAGAATAAACCACCCAGACTGAACCCGAATCAACTCCATTATTGTCAGCGATGGACGAACCGACAACAAGGTCTGATTTACTATCTGCATTAACATCGGCAATATTAAGCAAATCCCAGATAGTCAAATAATCGCCAGCGGCACCGTCGAGTCGAACATTATAGCTTGAAGGATTGTTTAACTGGGCGATATTCCCAGTCGTCGTCCCGAGATCTGTGAAATATGAGGAAAACAACAGCCAGACCGAACCGGAGCCGGCACCATTGTTATCAGAGTTACCGGTGCCGACGGCCAGGTCTGGAAAACCGTCATCATTAACATCTCCATGCCCCAGGTAGGCAAGACCGTCACCGGCTACCGCTCCGTCAATGCGCAGGTTGTAGTTGGCGGCACCAGCAAGAGAAAGATTGTTACCAGTGCTGACACCGTAATCATCGAGCAACGTCGAAAAGATGCCCCAAACCGAGCCGGAAGAAAGACCATTCAAGTCAGCCTCAGTTGCCCCGAGAACCAAATCTTCGACTCCGTCGCCATTGAGATCAGCGGCTGCCATATTGCCGCCATCCGTTAAAAAATCGTTGACGGCTGTTGCATCAAAGCGGATGTTATAAACACTGGCAGTAGCAAGACTGAAGTTATTTCCAGTGCTCGCCCCGACATCGTCAATCAGCGTCGAGAAAAAAACATAAGCTGCCCCAGCCTGGACGCCGGCATAACCTGCCTCTTCGGCACCAAGAATCAAATCACCAAACCCATCTCCGTTAACATCGCCCGTAACAACACTACCAGCCAAACCAAGTCGATGATTAAATCCCGCAGCTTGATAACGAATGTTATAATTGGCGCCGACTGAAATTGGTTTTACATTACCGGTGGTAAGTCCGACATCATCAAGCAAAGTGGAAAATATCACCCAGACGCCTCCCTGTGAACCATTAAAATTCTCACGAAGCAATAGATCGGACAAACCATCGCCATTGACATCCGCGATATAAATATCGCCAAGCCAATCAAAATTATCATACCCGTCGTAACGCAGATTAAAGTTCGCTCCATTCAACAAGGACACAATATTACTGGACGTAGACCCAAAATCATCAACCTTGGTCGAAAAAACCACATAGACAGAACCTGAGCCGCTACCATTAAACGAGGCTCCGTTGGCCGACATAAGCAAATCCGCAACTCCATCGCCGTTAACATCGCCGACAGCCAGATCAGTACCCAACCAATCACTGGCGGCCGCCCCATCATAGCGAATGTTGAAATCAACGCTATCGACGAGTGCCGAGGACGGAAGAGAAAAGCCATTGCGCCCGAAATAAACATAAACAGACCCAGAACCACCACCGCTAAAACTGGCATTCGGCGCACCAATTATCAGGTCATCTATGCCATCACCGTTAATATCACCTGTCACAACGCGGTCCCCCAACCCGGGCAGGCGATTGTCGCCATCATAACGGCTGCTATAGTTTGCTAAACTCGAAAGAGATTTGACGTTACCAGTTGTCGCCGCAACATCGTCGACCAGGGTGGAGCTCATCACCCAAACCGAGCCGGCATCAAGGCCGTTGCCATCAGCAGCCCAGGAGCCAACCTGCAAGTCTGATAAGCCATCGCCATCTAGGTCTCCAGCGAAAATCGCACTTCGGTCAGAAATCTGCTCGCCTGCCACTCCGTCGTAGCGAATATTGTAGTTGGTCGCAGTTGATAATGGTTTGTTATTCCCTGTCGAAGCACCGACATCGTCAATTAACGTCGAAAACATCACCCAGAGCGAACCTGAATCAGTTGCCGCAATATCCGCTAAATATGCACCGAGCATCAAGTCCGACAGATTATCGCCATTGACATCGGCAATTTTCAGGCTGCGCCCTCGAGTCAGATTATTTGATAACGCCGCTCCATCGTAACGGATGTTGTAATTGCCTGCGACCGAAAGCGACTTGTTGTTACCCGTGCTACTGCCAACATCATCAATCAAAGTGGAAAACATCACCCAGGCCGAGCCGGAGTCAGCAGCGGAGATATCAGCCCGCTCTGCACCAATTACAAGATCCGAATTACCATCACCATTAACGTCACCCACGCTGATTGCGCCACTACTACCCAGATTTTGATTGGCAGCGCTACCGTCATAACGAATGTTATAATTCCCCGCGACCGACAACGCCCAGTTATTGCCGGTGCTGGAGCCAACATCATCAATTAATGTTGAAAACACCACCCAGATTGAACCGGAATTAGCTCCGTTATTGTCCGCGGTATACGTGCCCATCAGCAGGTCGGCTACTCCGTCGCTATTCACGTCTCCGACAGCAAGAGACCCTCCGTGGGTCAAGTTGTCTACATTTACCGCCCCGTCAAAGCGCAAATTGTAATCAGCAGCGTTGGCAACCGACCTGATATTTCCTTGCGTTTCGGCGACATCATCAATCAACGTTGAAAAACAAATCCACACAGAACCGGATGAAGAAAAGTTATAACTTGCCGAATAGGTGCCAAAGATGAGATCGGCAAATCCATCTCCATTAAGATCGCCTGTTAGTAAAGCCGCATATGCAGTCAATCGCTGAAAACCAACTTCTCCGTCATAACGTATGTTAAAACTGCTGCCTGACGAAAGCGGTAACACGTTCCCCGTCGATAATCCGATGTCATCAATTAAGGATGAAAAGATTATCCAGACCGAGCCGGAATCTCCTCCACCGTAGTTTGCCTTGGATGTGCCGAAAACCAGGTCCGAAAACCCGTCACCGTTTATATCGCCAATTGACAAAGTGTCTTCATAAGCTAGCATGTCGCTCGAGTTTTCCCCATCGTAGCGAATGTTGTAAGTGCTGCTCTCCGACAACCTCCAGATATTGCCAGTGCTACTGCCGACATCATCAATCAGGGTAGAAAACAAAACCCAGATGGATCCTGCGTCAGTATTGCCGTAGTCCGCATCTGGTGCCGCAATAATCAGGTCCCCCAGTCCATCGCCGTTAACATCACCAGCGCGAATGTAAGTAAGCGCTGCTTCCGGCACACCGTCTATCCGCAGGTTGTAATTTGTCGGGTCCGCAAGATTGATGTTACCGCTCGCAGCGGCTCCCCCGCCGAAGCGAATCAGCACCGATCCACTGTTCGTCCCGTTAAAAATAGCTTTTGGTGCAACGAAGATAATGTCATTAACCGAGTCGCCATTGACATCAGCGACGAGGCTTGAAGACAGTTCCGTTATAGCGGTCGTCCCATCAAGCCGCGTATCGTATGTATTGGCATCAGCAAGGTTGTAGATTCCTTCAGCTTGGACAACTGCTTCATGAGAAGGGCCAAAAACGGCTGACAAAACCGCTCCAAGCAACAAAACCGCCTGGAAGATAAATCCTCGTAAATATTCACTCCGTGTCGCAAACATACCCCTCCCCCTTTCAATTCATGCTCGCTACTGCTTCGGCATCAATTGAAAAAAACTTGAGGGTAAATGGCATGTAGCATGGTCAAAATAACAAACACGCGCCAGGAATGGCGCGTCTACATTGAAAACAGAGTGGAAGAGCCTTCCATGCTCTTGTCGGATCTCAATCGTTGAAGATATCTTTAAGATTTACCGCATATTGAATGCCGGTGAAGATAGAAAGGACAAGGGCAATCCAGAGAAAAACCATTCCGGTGAAATGAAAGTTAACCAGCACGCCGAAGATATTATAGGGCTCCTCAATCAACAGGCAGATAATCGCCAGCATCGTCCAGGCCGTCTTGTGCTTGGCCATCTCACTTGCGGCAACAACCACGCCCTTCACCGCAGCCAGCGAGCGAAGCCCGGTAATAATCATCTCCCGGGACAATAATACCACAACCATCCAGGACGGGACACGCGGTTCATAAGGCAAAGCTGCCAGCATCACCAGCGCCGCTGTGACCAACACCTTGTCGGCCAGCGGATCGAGCAATTTGCCAAGAATCGTTGTCGCGTCATAGGCCCGGGCGATATAACCGTCCAACCAGTCGGTAAAAGAAGCAATCACATAAACAATGGTCGCAAATAACCTGCTTTGCGGGGTTGGACTGACGAGCAGGACAACAAAGAGCGGCACGAGCAAAAAACGAAGAAAAGTCAGCTGATTCGGCAGACGACGGGCAAATTTCTCGCTCAACCCAACCCGGGCCAAGCTGAACCAATTAGACCCGGCAGCTTTTGTTTCCTCTTTCGACACAGCGATACATTTCCCTTGCAGCCATTACCCGACGCACATACTCCCTAGTCTCGTTATATGGTGGAATACCGTTATACTTGTCAACAGCTCCTTCACCGGCATTATAAGCAGCCAGCACCAGGGGAGTATTGCCTTTGTAACGATCGCTGAGGAATTTGAGATACCGCGTCCCACCCCGGATATTTTCTTCCGGCAGATAGGCATTATAAACAGAAAAGCGCCTCGCCGTCGCCGGCATCAATTGCATCAGCCCCTGCGCTCCTTTCGGACTTCGGGCATTAGCCTGAAATGCGGACTCGACATGCACCACCGCTTTCACCAGAGCTGGATCCAGCCCATGCCTGGTGGACAACTGACGAATCAGGGAATCATAAGCGCTATGTACAGGCTTGGGATTCCAACGCCCACCACGGGCAAACCCGCGATAAGTGGAAAAACTCCCAGCCTTGCTCGGAGTAAATACGCGGTAAGAACCCGCCGCCGGCTTGCGGTTGGTGAAGGTAATCGCTCCTCCGCGCCCCTCAACCACATAAAGTGGGGAGGCAAGAACTGAAGAAACAAACAAAAACAGGGAAAAACCCCATAGTAAAAGCAGAGAAAAATTAAAACGTTTCATAAGCAAACATCAATCGCATGCGATCGCCTTGTCATTCACCATACAATGCCAGTCTTTAGCTCAGGCAAAAGCCATATGCTCTGCTGGAACGTTAAAACGGACAAACAAGTAAAAGAAAAACAAGTAACCCGGTCCCATATTGCCGACCACCAACGGAAGGGCTACAGTGCCGTGGCTGAAGCCGGCACTACTCGTCTTCATTTTCATCACGAGCCATTCGTTTATGGCTTGTGACACCTATTGTTCAAAGAACAAAGGTGGCAGTTAAACAAAACAGGCTTAAGTTTAGCCTAGTTATCAGGTCAGTGAAACCCCTCATCTTGAGACGGTTGCCCCGGCACCCCTAAGATAGCCACTGCCCCTTAATACTAAGATGAAAAGGAACGCACAGTGGTTTCCGCAGATTTTCTAGTAATTGGCTCAGGCATCGCTGGTCTGACATTCGCCTTGAAGGCGGCCGAACACGGGTCTGTGGCTATTCTCTGTAAACGTGAAATGCAGGAGGGCAACACTCTGTATGCCCAGGGTGGTATTGCCAGCGTGACGAACCCCGAAGACAGTTTTGCCTCACATGTGACCGATACCCTGCAAGCTGGCGCCGGGCTCTGTGACCCCGCTGCGGTGAATTTCGTCATCGAACGCGGCCCCCTGGCGATAAAAAACCTCGTTGCTAATGGCACAAACTTTGACAAAATCGATGCATCAAGCAATTACGACCTGGCAAAGGAGGGCGGGCACTCTCGTCGCCGTATTCTGCACTCAGGAGATTCAACTGGGGCCGAAATAGAACACAACCTGGTTACCTGCGCACAAGCAAAACACCCCATCCGGGTATTCGAGCATCATGTGGCGATTGACCTTATTCTGGATAAAGCCTCTGGAGAAGTATCTGGGGCCTATGCATTATCCGTTGAAAATCAACGAGTTGAAACATTTGCCGCAAAAATCACCGTGCTTGCCACCGGAGGCGCCGGCAAGGTTTACAAGTACACTTCAAACTCGGATGTCGCGACCGGCGATGGTATCGCCATGGCCCATCGCGCGGGAGCTGAAATTCGCAACATGGAATTTTTCCAGTTCCACCCCACAGTCCTCTATCACCCTCAAGAAAAGTCCTTTCTCATAACCGAAGCAATGCGCGGTGAAGGTGCAAAGCTCATAACCCTGGCAGGGGAGAGATTCATGCCAGGTTATCACCCTCTGGCCGAACTGGCCCCGCGGGATGTTGTCGCCAGAGCAATTGATGCAGAAATGAAAAAAAACGGCGATGACTATGTCTTGCTCGACATCACTCACCAACCAGCAGATTTTATCCGTCGCCGCTTTCCGACAATCTACTCTCGCCTACTCGAACTTGGCATTGATATTACCGAAGAAGCAATTCCCGTTGTCCCTGCCGCTCACTACTGTTGTGGTGGTATAGTTTCAGACCTGAAAGGACGAACAACTCTGCCCCGACTTTACGCGATTGGCGAATGTGCCTGCACCGGACTTCATGGCGCCAACCGCCTTGCCTCCAATTCCCTGCTTGAAGCTCTGGTCCTGGGCGATGCCGCAGCGACCGACGCCGTGGAACAGCTGCCACTGGTAATAACAAATGACGATCCGCCAAACTGGAACGACCTCGAGACTTCAGTCAGCAGCGAAGAAGTACTGGTCAGTCACAGTTGGGATGAAGTGCGAATGTTGATGTGGAACCTGGTCGGCATCGTCCGCAGCAACAAGCGCCTTAAATACGCCAAACGCCGGATCGATCTTGTTAACGAAGAAGTAAAAAACTACTACTGGAACTACCGCATTACTCCCGACCTGATTGAGCTGCGCAACATCATCACAGTAGCCGACCTGATTATCGGCGCTGCTATCGAGCGAAAGGAGAGCATCGGACTGCATTACAACAGCGACTATTCCGGCACTCAGAGCATGAAGTTCCACAAAACTTCGCAACCCAACTGTTAAAAAAACATTAATAAATCACACAGATTAGGCCGCAAATGAAAATTTGCAATCATTCCAGTCTGCAACCTCATCTTTTATTACAGGGGGATCATTGACTCTGAGCCGATAACTTGCAACTTTCCCGACTGGAAAGAACGCTATTTGTCATGCAAGATTTTGAGCAGAGTATATCTGGGTGTGGGACCTGGCAGCCGAAACTGCTGCCAGGGATTCACCTCAACGTGAGATTCCAAGGTTTTCAGTTAACCGGTATTTAAATTAACCGGAGTTTTAATTAACGGGGAATTCCCCAAGGATGTTTTATGAGTAACGAGATAAAAATCGCTCCCGAACCAGATAAAAGGGAGAAGCAGTTCGATCCAAAACCAAATCTTCCACCTTATACCCACTTCAACCTGGCGATGGCGGCGGCGGGAGAACTCGATGCGGATCAGTTTCACAATGTCATCAAACGGCACGGCTGGGGGGCATCTTCTTTACAAATGGCCTGGAAAGCTGGTCACAACTTCGAAAGCGTCCGCTTGCAAATGCAAAATCTGCCTACTGTCATTTATGCCGGGTCAAAAGAGCTGGCTCGCAGTGCTCCGGAATCAAAACCTATTCAGGAATTCATGCTGTATTTCGGCACGGCTTGTGCGTTGCTCGGAGTTTCCGGAGTGGCTGGAGCTGGCGAAGGCGCAATGTCCATGGGCCAGGAAGGTCACGGCATGGGCATTCAACGATTGCGTAAATATCGGGTAAAACGCTATCAGGCGCTTTTCCCGAAAACCGGAGTGGCTGGCGTGCAGCTGGCGATCGAAGAAGAAAGACCAAATCCCTATGTCACTCCTGATTGGCTTGTGAAGCCTACGCGAGATTTAAATCTGCGAAAAGCGCGACTTTTCAGCCTCGGCATTCCACTGCTTGTTGTTTACTTCGAAGGAGGCGATGCAACACTCGATGAATTCACCTACTGGAAAACGCTGACGAAAGAAGGTCTATATCAACAAATTGATACGCCTTTTTCTTTTGTCCGGCCGCGTGCAGTTTTTGTTGATGGAGATGAAGACAACAGTCCCTGGCAGGCGCTGCTTGAAGGATATCGAGCCTTTTCTGTTCGCGGCCATAACGGCCGGACATTAAGAAAAAACTCGGAATACGAAGAACTGCTAAGAGGACTTGTCAAAGTCGGTGACCCACTGGCAGCGGTAAAAACATCGATTCAAATCCTCGACGAAGTAGCGGAACCAATCTACGGAGATTCCCTTGTTCATGCCTGGGAGGAACGAAACAAAGAATCCTTCTGGGAAGTTTTACAACTTCTCGTTAGTCAGGATGATAGATAATCAGGATAGCTATTTTAAAAAATCTGCTCAGGACCGGTATCCCTGCGATGCTGGTCCTATGGCAATTCAAGGTTACATTCTCACGCTGAGGCCCCACCAATCACCCTTTGGACCAAAGAGTCATGGAAAGACAATGATCCCCTGCTATTAAAACCTAAAAAAACAACTGCTCCTGTGGACTACCTAAGCAATCCACAGGGACAAACAAATTAACTATCGTGCCTGGCGGTAGATTGCCCAATAGGTTGATGGCAATATCCTGTTTGCCGGCAACTCAATCGCTCCAGTAAGATAGTCATAGTAAAACATCAATAGCGCCCGGTCATCCGATACCGCAAGTTCAGCATGTTCAGCTTCGTCAAAACCAAGCGCAACCACCTTACTCACTTCATCACCATCTTCGGGTTTTAATTCTTCGGGAACAATAATTCCATCATGCCGATAAATAAAAACCATGTCGGGACGATGATGGGTCGTAACAGCCGAACTGTCTTTAAACTCCGCGGGCAGATCGCGTTTGTGACTGACTTTTTCAAGCGTCACCGGATAACGATTGTCGCGGTCAAGAGCATCGCGAAAAATAAAAAACTCAAAGCTGCCAGAATCTGCGGAAAAACCGAGCTCTTCTTCACAGCAGGCTCGAGCGTGATATTCAATCCCGCCAACGACGGCGTCATATCGCTCACCGGGCAAACCATAGCGGCCGCCATGTTTTTCGCGAAACTTGATCGCCAGAACCCCTTCGAGGGGCTTTTGGCCGTTGACCGGGACAAGAAGGGACACAGTCGGTTGAGACAAATGTAAGGTATTCATAAATAATCCTGCCTTGTTGAAAAAACTAAAAAAACCTCCCGTCACAAAAAATGACAATGCAAATAATGACATTGCAAAAAATCACTTTGCAGGGAACCACTACCAGATGAAAACTGTTAAGGAACAGGTGTCAAATTGTGAAATAGCATGGAAATGGTGCATTTGTCGACAAGGGCCATATTCCGGCCTGACCTTCGACCTTCACAGCGGAGCTGGAGAGCTCCGCTGTCACATTCACTACCCCATTCACTGCCCTATTTGCGGCCCCCCCCCCAATATCCCCAGCGTAAGAAAAAACTAAAACTCAGAGCTCGTCGTCAATTTCATCGCTGAATGACATGTTTTCACCAAGATAATCGTAGTCTTCATCTTCAGCGAGATTCTCGAACAATGTAAATTCACCCTGGAACGCCATACGAACAGTGCCCACCGGGCCATTGCGGTGTTTGGAAATAATAAATTCGGCAACACCCTTGTCCGTTGTATCGGGATTATAGACTTCGTCTCTGTATACAAAACCGATGATATCGGCGTCCTGTTCAATTGCCCCGGATTCACGAAGGTCCGCCATAATCGGCCGCTTGTCATTTCTGTTTTCCAGACTTCGGTTAAGCTGCGAAAGAGCAATTACCGGCACATTTATTTCCTTGGCCAGGGCTTTTAGCGCCCCGGAAATAGCCGAGATCTCCTGTTCACGACTGTCGTTACGTCTCCCGGTGTTACCGCGCATCAGCTGAAGATAATCGACCATCACCAGACTAAGCGGGTTTTCGCGATGCAGTCGCCGCACCTTTGCCCGCATCTCGATTACAGAAATTGCCGGTGTATCATCGACAAAAATGCTCGCCTGAGCAATGCGCGAGGCGCTGTCAACCAAAGCGGGGAAATCGGTCTCACCCAGCTTACCACTGCGCACACGAGAGTTGCTGACCCGGGCATCGGCACAAAGCAACCGAGTGACGATCTGATTTTTGGGCATTTCAAGCGAAAATACGGCAACCCCTTTACCCGATTCCAATCCGACATGTTTGGCAATAGACAAGGCAAGTGCGGTCTTTCCCATACTCGGACGACCGGCGACAATAATCAGGTCTGAAGGCTGCAACCCTGAAGTCATCTCGTCAAGATCGATAAAACCAGTCGAGATACCTGTAAGTGGCTCGTTTGAGATATAACGTCTCTCAACTTCCTTGATCGACTCCTTGACAATATCGCTGACTCGACTAAACCCTTTCTTGGACCGAGATTCAGAGACCTGAAAAATCCTCTGTTCAACCTCGTCAATAAAATTGTCGGCGCTTGAATTGCAATTAAACGCGTCATCAACAATTTGTGAGGCTTCGTGAATGACCCGACGACGAAGCGACATATCCTTCACGGCACGAGCATAAAACTCAGCATTGGCCGAAGTTGGAACAGCATGGACGAGCTGCCCCAGATAATCAACACCGCCAACAGCATCAAGCTCTCCGCGCATTCGCAGCTCTTCCGCCAGAGTCACAACGTCAATCGGCTTGCTGTGCTCGACAAGGCTCAAAATCGCCGCGAACACCATCTGATTGCTGCGCTGATAAAAATCACTTTCCTGCAGAAGCTCCATAACAATGTTGACAACATCGTTATCAAGCAGAACCGCACCAATTACCGATATCTCGGCTTCAAGAGAATTGGGTGGGACCCGTCCGATTTGACCTGCCGCCGCAAATTGTTGCTCGCCAAATCGGTTCGGAGAACCCGGACCTGTCCCATCTATCGGAGAAAAATCACTGCCCCCGTTCATAGGCCATATTTTCAGGTTACCTTCTGACATCGCAGTAATCCTCCTTGAACTGTTCAACCGCATCAATAATTGAAGGGTGAAAATCTATATCACTCCCGATCTTTTCCCGGCACAATGGTCTCAATATATCTTCGCGAAGCCGCTTCTTTCCTGAGACAAGCGGCCTTTCTGACGATGCAGCATTCAGGAACGCCCAGGCAAAAAGCTGATCCCTGGTTGTTGCTTGCTTAAGGTCTACAATTATCTGCGAAATAAACTTCGCCTCATCAACACGACCAGAAAGCCAATATGCAACCATCTGGTCAGCCATCAACCAAACTGGCAATCCCTCACCACGGGCGGTAAACCTCTGCTCAGCAAAAGCAGCAGCACGTTCGGGCATACCGTTTGCCAAAAGCAACTTAACATACCAACCGGCGTACTCCGCAACATTACTACTCAGAGCCAGTTCCCGTCCAAGACACGCCGCCTCATCAACAAAGCCAAGAGAATAATTACTTTGTGCCAGATTTGCATAGTTCTCCCAGAGCTTTTTTAGATCAAGCCCGACGGCATTTCGCTCTCTTTCGCTAAGTTGGAAAAATTCATCAATAAAAATCTCAATACTCTCATTCGCTTCTATCAACCGTCCCTGGCGGTAAAGTAAGCGTGAAAAATGATCGCGAGCTGTCAACAAATGAGGGGCGAGGGCCAAAGCCTGTAACAGAAGCGTCTGCGCCTCACCAAGACGATTCTGCAACATCAACACATATCCGAGGTCGTTCAATATCACCGCCGAGTCCGGAGACAACGCATAAGCTTCGCGCAAGCTGAACTCAGCCTCATCGATACGCCCATTGGCGACCATTTCCTTACTCCGCCGTATGTTGGATACAACGCTAAATTCACGACTATCAACGATAATCGGCTCAATCAATGGTGGTGGGGTGATACAAGACGACAGTCCTAAGACAACAAAACTGACCAGAAAGAAATGAAAACCCTTAAAAAATTGAAGATTCAGTTGCCTGGCGCTATGCATCTCACATCTTCTCACTACTGATCCATTCTACGGACCGTTTGTCTTTCATTCACTTCTCTGCTGGCGCATGCTTTCAAAAGCAAGAGACGAATATATAGGCATTTTTCAAACAAAATCTTCGGTCAGCTCAAATCGAAACGCCAGCTGCACCGCCGCTATGAATGACCTCCTCGGCTTTCTCCCGAATACGGTTCACCATCTCGGACAGACCTCCACGACGATTTGCACTTAAATGAGATTTAAGGTCAATGCGATCGAAAAACTCTTCCGCGTCAAAGGCAAGGATCTCAGCGGCAGACATTCCATCATAAATCCCGATAAGCAAGGCTGCGAGCCCTTGAACAATAACGGAATCACTTTGAGCACGAAACCGCAGTCGTGTCTTCTCAGGTGTTTCAGGTTCCCGATTACTGATCTCGAATACTAGCCAAACCTGACTCTGACAACCTTGAATCCGATTGTCCTCGCATTTTTCCCAATCAGATAACTTTGGCAGCTCCTTACCGAGATCGATAATCAGTGTATATCTGTCTTCCCAATCATCAAGTAGCGATAACTCGGTGCCAATAGAGCGGGCCCGCTCTGCAATTGATTCCATAGAAAGATACACCAACCTGCCAAGTGGGTTAAAACGCCAAGTGGGTTAAAACAAGGAAGTTAAAAATCATCCCCATCAGACGAGCCATCCAGGTCATCGTTGTCGGTGAACTGCTTTTCCTTGCGCTCAAGCATCTCTTTGGCCTCAATGGTGTATTGAGCCACAGGTCGTGCACGAAGTCGGGCAGTGGGAATTTCTTCTCCGGTCAACTCACAAATACCGTAAGTACCATCCTCGAATTTCTGCAATGCGTGATCAATTTTACTCAGGAGTTTTCTCTCCCGCGAGCCTAAGCGAGAAAGAGAGTTCTGGGATATCTCCACAGAAGCTACATCAACACTGTCCCCACTCATGTCAGCAACGCCAACTTCAGACTCACCTTCGATATGAAAAAGGTGATCAATTATCCTCTGGCGGTCATCAAGAAGCATTTTCTTAAGTTCTTCCAGCTCTTTAGCTCTATTGTCTTTCTTTTTCGGCATACGATTCCTTTCCAAATTTACTTGCAGAAGAATTATTTGAGCGAAATTAAGCACCAGAAATCAAGCATCCAGCCAGAATAATCGTGCCAGCTGGCATACCAATTAAACACCGCCCAGGCAACTCACCCCCCTTGATGACCTACGAGCAATCACCACTGTAAAGACGGCTGCCCCGAAGCGAAATCAGTGCCGATGCGATGATACAAACAACGCCACCTGCCAGTACAAACGCCACCTCCAACATATAGTCACTTCGAACTCCGGTAACAATTTCAGCAAGTTCAGCATCCTCGGTGTTAAGTGGATCATAGAAAACTTCAACCGTCTCCCCAGCTGTAAATGATTCCCCTGGGGGTACAACAGACTCGCCAACCACATAAGACGAATCAGAAAGATTATAGCGATAGCGAACCACCGGCACTTTGCCACGGCCGCCGCCGCGAACAACTTCCTCAATCACCACAGCAGACGTTCTCACGCCACGCAGCTTGAGGCGTCTGATATCGGGGGCCTGAGAAATATCCAACAGAGTCCAAATCAGCGTCACTCCACCAATAATCGCCAGTAACAAAGAGGCAATATCGGCTCTCCGCGAGTGCTTCCCCACATTATCAGCAAGGGGAACCCCCAACAAATCGCTCTTTCTCTCCACTTTCAACTCCCAGTCGACATATAACGTGAAACCCCAAAGCGCCAGAAAGCACCCGCCAGCAAAGCACAACAAAGCGCCACCAAAGGAGTAAACCAGCCTAACCAAGCATACTCCCCTTTCCCAAGTAGTACCGCTACCGGATAAAAAGAGGTAAAGGCAAATGGAACAATAAAACTCAAAAAGAACTGCATCCGACGACTGTAAACCTCGGCCGGATAACGAGCAAATGTTATCAAGTTATAAAATGGCGGAGCAATGCCGATTCGATCTTCAAAATGAAAGGCCGTAGCCGCAAGAATGACAAAAACTGACATCAAAATAACGGCACCACTAATCGCCGCTAGCACCAACCAAAGACAAGTAGCTGGGGAGAACCTGAGTCCAGCATCCCGGGCAAAAATAGATACAATCACTGCACCGAAAATTGCAGTCCCCAGTCCCTCCAGATGAAAAGCGTCAAACACAACTTGAGCCAATGAATTAAGTGGTCGCAGTAGTACGCGATCGAACTCGCCTTCAATAATATATCGCTCGGAGAAACCATAGATGTTACGCGAAACCATGGAAAACAACCCGCTGGCAACCATCGAGAATCCGTAAATAAGCAAAACCTCCGCCCTGCTCCAACCAGCCAGTGCGGGAACTACTTTGCCATCTATCAGTGCCAGAACAAAAATCAGGCCACTTGCCGAACTGAGTATGCCGGCAAAAACCGAGGCAAAAAAATCTGCCTTGTAAACCATACTGGCTTTAAGAAACTGCAAAAAATAATGCCAGTAAATTGTTACTGTCGCCATCTCATCACCCTCCCTGAATTGAAAGACGGCGAAATTCCCGACGCTGGTAAAAATGCCCCAGCACAATAAGAACCACTGCCCATAAAGCCTGCGTCAGCAATGCGCTGTGGATCGCCTCACCTTCGATCTTCCCCAGATATATCTGCAGCGGCAAATAGGATATCGTATAAAACGGTAGCCATTCGATCACCTGGCGTAAAGGCTGAGGAAAAAACACAATGGGTAAGAGCAATCCCGAACAAAGCTGCACGAGGTGATATTTGGCCATGATAATTCCCCGCACTGATTTGAACGAAAATGAAAGCATACCGACAACGAAATTTACAGCTGCCAGAACAACAAAAGACATAGCCGTAGCACAAACAAAATAAACAAATGCTCGTGTCGAAACTGCCGCCTGGACAGGAAAAATCTGCAGCAAAAAGATAGATGTAGGCACAGTGAAAAAAAACAAACGAAAAACTGTCTCACCGAACGCCTGAGATAACATCACCCCTTGAAAATCCAGAGGCCGCAAGAGAAAATTCCGCACATCACCGGAACGAACCATTGAATCAATCTCGTAGTCTACGTTGGAATGATAAAGGGTGCGCGCCAGCCAACCGACGACCACATAAGTCAACATTTCTGGCAGAGTATAACCATTAATGACACTACTGGAACTGGAACTGTAAACAGCCTGCCAAATATAATAATGCACCGAAATAAAAACCAGGTAAGTCGTTATGCCGACGACATAACGCAAACGGTAAGCAAGCATCTTCAGAAAAGAAAGACGAATAAAACTATAATAAGCAGCAAACATCCCAACAAGTTCCTCTTAACCAGATTATTTGCCAAGTAAAGTCGCAGTTTCAGGATCGCGATAAATCTTCATCACAACCTGCTCAATCCCCGGCTCCTCAACTGTAAAGTCCACTACCTCAAAATTATCCACCACTGCCCGCAGCAAAGTAACAAGAGTAATTTTATCACTGTCAAAAGAACAAATAATCCTTCTGCTGCTCTCCTGTTGCAAATCGACTTGTAAATCGGCTCCCTGCGGCAGCCTGGCAAGCAATTCCTCAGGAACCAGCGGATGAGCAAAATCGATCAATAGACGACGGCGCAAACCTGGCAGACTTTTAATTTTCTCCAGGGCCCCGTCAAAAACAGTTTTCCCCTGATGCAAAATGATAATGCGTCGACACAGCTCTTCGATCTCCGGCAGGTCATGGGTTGTCAGTAATATGGTCGTCCCAAGTTCGCGATTAACACTGCGCAAAAAACCGCGAATATTATCTTTGGCCACAGCATCAAGACCAATCGTCGGCTCGTCCAGAAAAAGAATCTCTGGCTTATGAAGCAGACTTGCCACCAAATCGCAGCGCATTCTCTGTCCAAGAGAAAGCTTCCGCACTGGCAAAGACAGTATCTCACCTATCCCCATCGTATCCACCAGCATGTCGCGATGGCGAACAAATTCTTCACGCTCCACCCGATAGATGCGCCCCAACAAT
>JAQTWB010000050.1 GCA_028689495.1 bacterium
TCATGGCTGGCGACCGGATTCAAATTCGCCTGTGGGGTGGCTTTGAATTTGAGGGCATTGTCGAGGTTGACCCCAAGGGCAATATTTTCCTGCCTCACGTTGGGCCCGCACAGGTAATGGGGGTGCGTAACGACGATTTGCAAAAAACAGTCGAAACCTCTGTGCGCCGAATCTTCCGAGCCAATGTCTATAGCTATGCGAGCCTTGCTGTAGCCCAACCCGTTAGGGTTTTTGTCGGTGGATTTGTTGGCCGTCCCGGTCTTTATAATGGCACTAGCATGGATAGCCTGCTTTCTTATTTGGATCAAGCTGGAGGTATCGATACCGAGCGTGGCTCCTTCCTAAATGTTCAAGTCAAACGGGGGGACCGGATAAGGGCAACGGTCAACCTCTATAACTTTTTATTGGAAGGCCGTATCCCGCTGGTCCAGTTAGCAGAGGGGGACGTGATTTTCGTCTTGCCGCGACAGTCGACCGTAAAGGTCAGCGGCCTGGTAGCCAACGCCAAGCGTTTCGAGTTTTCCAACGAACGACGTACGGTCGCCGACCTGATCCAGGTGGCCAAACCCAAGCCATCTTCCACGCACGTTCGGGTAGTCAGAAATTCTGGCGATCTGACCAATACCGGGTATTACCCCATATCCCAAGCAAATCAGATCGAACTCAATAACGGCGACGAGTTAGATTTCACCGCCGATAGAAAGCCGGGAACAATTACCGTGCGCGTCGAGGGCGAGCACCAAAGCGCTCAGGAATACGTTTTGCCTTACGGCGCACGGCTGGGCGACTTGATGGGACAGATCAAGTACAGCGAACGTTCCGATTCGGAAAAGCCCCAGCTATTTCGTCTTTCTATTAAGGAGCGGCAAAAGCAGATGCTGGCGGTGTCGCTCAAAACACTTGAATCATCCGTTCTTACTGCCAGATCGGGAACCAACACCGAAGCCACCCTGCGCACAGAGGAGGCCAATCTGATCCTGAAATGGGTAGAGAGAGCAAAGCAGATTGAGCCAGGAGGGCAGGTGGTCATTTCCAAGGCCGCGCAGCGTAACGATCTGCTCTTGGAGAATGGCGACATCATCCGTATACCCGCCAAGGACGGCCTGGTTCTCATTGGCGGTGAAGTCCTTTTCCCAAATGCGGTAGCATTCGACGAAAGATACGATCTGGATGACTTCATTAAGGTGGCTGGCGGATATACCCAAAACGCAGATACCTCACGCGTCGTGGTGGCTCATCGAGACGGCAGCTTTGAAGAAGGCAAACATGCCAATATTGTTGCTGGCGATGAAATTCTCGTCCTTCCCAAGGTGGATGTTAAATCCCGCGAAATCGCCAAAGATTTGATGACAATGGTTTATCAGATTGCGATTGCAGCTAGAGTTGTGATTGGTTTATGACAAATTTTGTTATTGATTTACACCTAAAAAAGGTCCTCATTGTGGTAAGGCTGATTCTGAGGAGTATTGAAGCAAATCTGCTAATTGGGTGTTCATCCATTCATTATAGAAATTTAATCTGAGAAAACAGCATGTTGCAGAAGACAGGAGAACGCCAAGTTGGCGCAAATTTAGATGATATCCGGGATGACCATAAGGAACGTTACCTTTGGGTGAGATCCCAACTCCAAGAAACAGATGCGGTGTTGGATGCTGGATGCGGCATTGGGTATGGAAGCATGTTGTTGTCGGAAAAGGTCAGAGACGTTCACGCCGTTGATGTATCAGAGGATGCCATCGCTTGTGCACGTAGATATTGGGAGAACTCGAATATCACCCATGACGTACAAGATTTGCACTTCCTAGAATTGCCGGATAGGGCACTGTACGATGCGGTTGTGGCATTTGAGATCATCGAGCATCTGATCGAGCCCCGCCTCTTCCTCCAATGTGTGCGCAAACATATTCAGCCTAAAGGGCGCCTCTTCATATCGGTACCCAATGAGAAAAAAATTCAGCATTCAATAGAGTTGAATCCTTTTCACATGAGGCATTACACGCATGGTGAAGTAACAGAATTGTTGGTTGAGTGTGGTTACACGGTCAACGCGATTCTCAGCCAAGACACCAAGGAACTTATGCCTGGAACGTCAGGCAATTTTATTGTTGTGGACGCTACGCCGACGTCTGCCAATGTGACGCCAACAAATTTCGCAAAATTGTGTCAGAGAGCAGTTTCAAACGGTGTGGCTCTGATTTCAGCTAGAGCAGTTGCACTGGCGAAAGCAAGGAAGGATGTGCAGTCCTTAAAGCTACGTCTGGATGCTTTAGCGAAGAAGGCTGCTACTGAATCACAGGACGCTCGACGTAGCGATTTCTCTACAACTCTGAATGAGATCGGTCAACGTATTCAGACTATCGAGGGGACGTTGATATTTGATTTGCGCCAGAGAAGCAGTGTGTTGGAGACGGCTGAGCGGGCAGCAAAAGATGGTTTGTCAAGCGCACAATTTCAGATAATCCGCCTTGAAGATGAAAAGCGAGCGCTGTTGACGGGGTTAAATCGAGTTAACGAAAGACGAGTTGAACAGACGCAGAAAATCTCAAGATTACGGACAGAGTTGTCCACGCTTTCGCGTGCATTGGACGATTTACGTGCTGAGAATATTCACCTTGCGTCTGTGAAAGAGAGTTTGGCTGACCACAAAAATCAGTTGGATCGAGTTCGCATAGAACTTGCTGAACGATCTGCAAAGCTGGAGTCGGAGCGCACCGTAGCTCAACTGACTAAGGAGCGTTGGTTGGAGGAGCGCGACCAACTAAGAGTTCAGTTGCAGGCCGCAGAGCAACGTGTGATAGAAGCCGATCGCCTGCGTGAGGTACTGATACGTGACCAAGAGACCCAAGCTGACCGAATTGCAGATCTGGAACGCGAACTTGCCAACAAGCAAGTGGAGTTCGATACAGCGTTGTGCAAAGCAAGTCAGCGTGAAACCGAACTTAACGAGCGTTGGTTAGAGGAGCGCGACCAGCTAGGAGTTCAGTTTCTGGTTGCAGAGCAACGTGTGATAGAAGCCGATCGCCTGCGTGAGGTACTGATACGTGACCAAGAGACCCAAGCTGACCGAATTGCAGATCTGGAAGGCGAACTTGCCAACATGCATGTGAAGTTCAATGAGCAAAGCGCATTGCAAAGTGACACAAAAAAGAAGCTTCTTAAATTAAATGAGGCGCTGAAACAGGCACAAGTTGATGCCGAGGCACGCAAGAGCGAAGCCAATATTGCGACTACTCAGGCAAAGAACCTTGCTGTCAAATTGCTAGCAGTGGCGGCCGAGAATGACGAGTTAAGCAAGACCAACGACTTGCTTGCATTGGATATCGATAAGGCGAGATACGACCAAATATTTGTTTCACACACACCACGGAAAGAGCCACCGAGCTTAGGAAGGCTTTGGCGTGATCTAAAATGCCATAAGTTCTATGGACCTTACTTGACCAAAGCGGTATTAAACAGCATGGGTCTCCGGCGTAAGCGCAAAATTACTTACAGGTGAGTAGTATGAGACTCATTTTTGTTGCGCCGCTAAGTACTGCAAGGAATTGCAGAGTAATTGGTCTCATGGCCAAATCCCTTTTGAAGGATGGCCATGACATTCATGTCTTCGCGCGTGAATCGACTCGTGTCGTCCATAACGGCAAGAGTGTTCTTTCCAAGAATCAGGATCATGTACAAGACCTAGTGACCGCCCTTGGTGTGACTCAAGTGAGCCGCATGCATTGCCATACAGCCAAGGCGCATGTGACTGATCAGTTACTTGCACAAACTGACAGTGAGCGGTTGGGACGTTTTGCCTCTGTGTATGTTCCGGATGCGCTTGTTTTCTGTATTGATGAACTGATCTCGCAAGATGACGCCTTATTCGGTGCGGCGTCAAAGGCCGCTGATGGTGCGCTGCAGTTTTACCTGCGTTGGCGGAGCGATGACAGCAGCTGGCTTTTCGAAACTGGCTCCAATGGCATCACCCTACTGCCTTTGGGTAGTGCGATGCACGATTTCATTGGCACGCATTTGCTTGGTCGACTAGACCCCCATCGGTCGCAAGATCGCCTGGAAAAAGTCCTCAGCACGCATTCATGTCATCTACTCGCCAAGACTCCATTGATTTCGGGCGCAAAGGTTGCCAATCCCTCGGTATCAAATGCCGGTTCACCAATAGTAAACAGCAAGATAAGGGTGTCTGCCACCCAAGGCGAGATTGAGTCTTTAAAGGATGGCGAGGTCGTCTTCAGCGAACTACTCTGGATTAAAGGATGGGTGGACTTTAGTTTGCCGCAACTTAAATGTCTGGTGATCAACATCAACGATCAAGCTCACCGCTGTTTTCCGCAGGCGATTCGCGGTGAGCTGGCCGAGCGGCATCGGAACTCGAACATCCTGGGTTTCGAGGCACACCTGCCGATTGCCGAGGAAGGACCTCGTCTGAAGATCAGTATCGCGCTAATGACTGACGACGGCAGGGAGCACCCGTGGAAGAAAATTTTCGTTTGGGGTGATCGAGCCGTTCCCCCTCGCTACAAAACACCCGTGGTGAGAGGCCATGCTTCTTTCAGCAGTAATGATCAGCTGCACTGCATTTGCGGCGCTCTTGCCATTGATGGATATGCTGTTCGATCTCTCCGCGTAATTCAGTTTGGGCGCACTATTGCCCAACAATCTATTGAACCAGCAGTTTCCAATGTGGAGTTCATTTTCCCATTGAGCCCGAGTGAGATGATTGATGCTCGTGGCCCCGTCCATCTCTGGCTAGGCCTTGAAGGAATAGAAGAGGTATTTTGGCTGCACGTTTTCCCACCAGATAATGCAGCATCGTCTCTAAATAGCACTCTATCGTTTGACGGGGTGGCCGAAGGGGATGTGTTGCATGGCATGGATGTGACAATCCAAATAAAGGCCAACCCTGAAGCGCGTTTGGCGAGTTTGTTCTTGAATGGTGTAGAGGAGGCGCAATGTGCACTGCGTAGCGGCCAAGGGGAGTTATGCGCCCCTCTCGGCAAGCACGCCAATGGGTTGCTGGTCGAAGTGCGAGACGACACGGGCGGTTACGCAAAGCGCCTCGTTTGGCGCTATTTGGATGAGCCTGCTGGTCGCACTCACCAAACCTTGATATCGCTGCCTTCCGGCAGGGGCAGTGCACAGATGGCTACAGTCACCGCGAACAACACCAAACGTGTCGTGGTAATCCGACGAGCCCCCGCACCCACCGACGAACTTTATATTTTGGCTCCACTGCGAAAACTTGTGGCCAAAGGCACTTTGCATCTGGAGATCATCGATACCGACACAGGCGAACTCGATAGTGTGGCGTACGACAGGATTTTGCAACCGGGAACGCACGTCATTGCATCGCGATATGTTACGGATGAACTGGTTCAGCGGCTTACTGCGAAACGGTCCACGCTGGGCTCGATTTTCTACTTGATGGATGATGACGTCGTGGGAGCCGAGGACTCGCGCTGGTTACCTGGAGGTTACCGGACTCGCATGATGCGTGTGGCTCATGGCGAGTTCCAGGCAATGCTTGCCCTTTGCGACCACTTTGTCGTCACCTGTGAGTTTCTTAAACAGCGCTACGCCTCACAAAAGACTGATTTGCTAGACCCTCCCTATCTGCATCCACCCAGCAACCTGAATCATCTGCGCGATGTTCGAGAGATTGTTATCGCTTACCACGGGACGATGGTACATCGCGACGACATCAATGCAATTAGTCCTGCATTGCGCGAAGTGCACGACAAGTACGACCATGTGCGCATTCAGATCGTCATGGGGGACTATGTTCCGTCGATGCTCAAAGGACTACCACGCGTAGAGATCATCCCCGCAATGCCATGGGACGACTACAAAAAGTTTATTGAAAGATCGCGCGCGCATATTGGCTTATCCCCAATCCTTAAAACACCCTACAATTTGGGAAAATCCGTCGTCAAGATCATGGATATATGCGCGTTAGGAGCGGTCGGGATTTATACGGCTAGTGAACCGTATGCCAAGTATGTTCGCAGTGGTGAGAATGGTTTTCTGCTTGAGAACGACCCATTGATTTGGCAAAAGACAATAAGCTGGCTGATAGAACACCCTCAAGAACTTTGCCGTATGGCAATTGCAGGTCAGGAACTTGCCAGGCGTGTAGGAGACATCGGTCGACTCGAAGCGTATTGGCGAGTAGCTTTAAATCTTGAGCCGTCACGCTCCATATAATCGACGATCAAATCACAATGTCCCACATCGGAAAAGCGACAGCTATGGACATATGGCGCGATGAAGTATTCGAGGCCATTAGGCCACGTCATATATTGATCTATTTGGAGATGGCTAACAACCATCGTAACGGCATCATGGCGGCACTCGCACGAACCTTAAGGCAAGCTGGCCACCATGTGACCATCGCCTGTGAAAATCGAATTGCCTTTTGTTTCATGGACGGTGGCGAGATTTTTGTCGAAGACAATGCTCAACGTATTGAGAAAGCATTTTGTCGCGATCTGGCCGATGATCTGGTGTGCACTGACGTGTACTGCGGCACATCGCCCAAAGATCTAGCTAGAGCAGATCTGCGGCGACAGGCAGTCGTTGGCCAGTTGCTGGATGAACTTAAGCCAGATTTTATCTTGCTCTGGAGCGGAAACTTCCACTACCAACGGGGCACCCGGGCAGCAGTGATTGCTTCGGGGTTGAAAGAGCGTCTATTGTTTGCCGAAGTGGGCTGGTTTTCCCAGCGAGAATACATTTATGTTGATCGCTGTGGAGTCAATGCTTTTAGTAGTATGCCGGGAATGTCTTATCCGCCCTTGTTTTCTCATCAGCTGGTCAGGCTGGATCAGTGGCGCGACCGCTACAGAATGCAGAAGCTCGGTGTGACGCCGCCAAGTGTTGTGGCGAGACGCGTGTTTCTCCCCCTGCAGATAGATACCGACACCAGTATCGCTCTAAGTTCGCCATTCAAAACCATGGCGGCCTTCATCACGTTTCTCGAGCAGTGGATACCGCCCGATTACGAAGTTATTGTCAAGCTCCACCCGAAGGCAACATATGCGTACGTACCGGTAAGTTCCCGTGCCAATTTCCGCATCGTGGCAGGGGGCTCCTTGGAGCAATGGTTAGCATCTTCGGAAATCGTGATCGGGATAAACAGCACCGTCCTGCTTGAGGCGGCGGTGCTGGGCAAGCGAGTCGTGGCTTTTGGCGCGGGTTTATTCAGTGGTTCGGGAGCTGTTCTAGAAGCTAATGAGCGTTCTGACGCAATCACGCTACTGCATCAGCCTATGGCACTGACTGCACGCGACAGCTTTCTCTACCACCTTATATTCGAGCGTCAAATCTCGCTTGAAGAGCTTGATCGTGGGAACTTCGCCCACCTCCTGGCACGTCACCCGTTTAATGAGATCTTGCCGGTCGGGGACTCAAGGAAGGATGTGCTTGCCCTAAATGCTAAGGAAGGAAAATCTATGATAAAAGTTGGTAAGAGCAAGGTGGCCCGCACGGCCTGTTTGGATGTAGAGAAGGGCGGAAGCATTCAGATTGGTGATGACTGCGAAATTCGCCATCAGGCTGTTCTTGAGGTCTCTGGACGCTACAACGGAATCATTGAAATCGGCAATCACTCAGTGATTGGCGTAGGCAACTGGTTGCAGGGGTCGGGGCGCATCGAGATTGGTAACGACGTAATTATTGGTCCCTATGTCGCTATCGTCTCCACCAACCACAGCTACCAGGATGTTGGAACGCCCATCGCCCAACAGCCCCTGCAAACCGGGGAGGTTGTGGTTGAGGACGACGTTTGGATCGGTGCTCACTGCACAATTGCGATGAACGTACGTATCGGTGCACATTCGATTATCGGCGCCAATTCCTTCGTGAATAAGGACGTGCCGCCATACTCGATCGTCGCAGGGGCACCGGCGAAAGTTATCAAGTCCAGGAAGTGACCATCGAATGAAAATTTTGTTTGTAATCGGTGCGGGTATCCTGCCCGAGCAGCGTATCAAACGTTGGCAGATGGTTTCGCAATTGTATGCCCGACTTGGGAAAGCGTTCCTGCAGCTTGGGCACCAAATTTATTATTATGTTCATCCTGAGGCTTATCACGAAGACGTTCCCCCTGCTCTTTGCTGGCTGTGTGAGGACCAGCAACATCTGCCTAACATTCTGGAGAATTTTCAGCCCGACTTTGTCTTTTGCTGGAACGGTTCCTCGGGCGGCGACGTGGCTACCGCGACTGTCGCACAAGCGCACGGTGCAAAGATGGTGTTCTCCGAGCAAGGCTGGTTTCCGCAGGCTACGACGATATATTTTGATCTCTCGGGCTGTAACGGCAAGTGCGGCACCAAAAACCGTCGTTACGAGGATCTGAGTCCAGATGCGTACAAACGCTTCATGGCTCAGCGCAAAATATACTTGCAACAAATCGGTGAGGCTAATCATTTTCCCGGTGATCGGTTTGAGATACTGCCGCCAGATATGAGCAAACCGGTATTCGTGCCGCTACAGGACGAACGCGACCTCAATATTGTGCAGGACTCACCATTCAAGACCATGGACGAGTTCGTCGGGCTCTTGGCGCACAAGTATCCTGCCTGCCGCTTCGTAGTGCGGCCCCATCCGAAGTACCCGAAGCCTGAGCTTGGTCAGTATGCTAACGTACAATTGGATAATCCTAAGCGGCCAATGTTCGAAAGCTTGGCTATCTGCGGAATGGTTGTCGGCATTAACTCAACTACGCTACAGGAGAGTGCATTGCTAGGCTATACCGTGGTTTCGTTCGGTGAAAGTTTGGCCACTGGTACTGGCCTTTTCGTGGATGTTCGGCCAGGCAGCGAGCCAGCAGATTTGCAGAGCGTACGGGTGAAATCGAATAAGGCCGCGGCTGTTCTTTACCACCTGTTGTGTGTGAAGCAGATGGTACGCGAACAGCTCGACAACCCTGCGGTCATCATGAAGTCGGGCATGTTTAAGGAGCTTTGCCAAAACTTGAATTGGAATAGTATTTATCGATAATAATCTAAGTGGGAATATTTTAATCTAGGTGAGGAGTTGAGCAGATTTTTGGCTTGATTGAGGTTGATATTTATATTTCAGCTACATGTGTCAAAAAAATCCGCATTGCTTTTTTTTGCGAATTGTCGTCGATCTACCTGTTCAATTCAAGGGCATTTAGTATTGTTTCAGGAAATTGGCTTATTTTCTGTGGGTACATATCTCAGGTGAATGGAAGTAAGTTCAAAACTTGTGCGGATTATAGAGTGATGGCGCTATATATTGTTTCCTGTAGGGATTTATTCTCTTGATGGAAAAAAGTGAACGTCTCAATTTAATGCTCTTGTTTTTTGTTTGCACATTATCCGGTAGCGCAAATATTTATGCTGCTACCGAGCAATTTTTAGCTGGCGCATCGGTGACGGTTACTGATTCACATATTGAATGTGATTCTCCTTCGCTATTGAAAATTGAAGGAGTGGTTCGACTAAATCCGGGTTGTATCTACACCACAACTGCATTGATCAGACGTGGTGACTCGGAACTTGATTGCCAAGGCAGCATTATTGACCCTGGACCGCTGAAGGGCTATGCCGTTTTGGTTGACTCTGGCGGTCAGTCAATGAGCAACGTCACAATCCGCAACTGCATTATTCGTAATTCAAATGCCATTGGGATTGTCGTCGCGTGGAGGGCTTCCGACCGAGTAAAGGTGGAAGGTTTCTACAAAGCTGAAATTTACGCGCGTTCGCCACGAAATATTCAGATTATAAATACGCTTGTGGACAATGCTGCTGGAGCTGGAATCTATATTGATGATTACGTTTCTGATGTGATTTTGTCCAATGTCTCCTTGGTGCGCTCGCAAGCTATGGGGGTCTACCTTGAGCACAGCTCTCGTAATATTACGATTGAAAATTCGTTGTTCGAAGATAATAGCTGGGGAAAAAAAAGAGAGGCACTGGCCATAGATTCTTCCGCTGGAAACATGATTCGTAGGAATGTCTTTCGCAGAAATAAATTTGGTGGAATATTTTTGTACAAGAACTGTTTTGAAAAATCACACACAGACAAAAATCAGGTTGCGCGGTGGCAGGGGGCCAACGATAATATTATTGAAAATAATATATTCGAAGACCAGCGGGTTGGTATTTGGGTTGCTTCTCGACAGAGTTTGGACCTCCGAAAAATGGACTGCGGCGCTCCATATTACGAGGGGAAATTTGTTCTCGATTTTGCCAGAGGAAATTCAATTGTTGGTAATATGTTTCGGCGCGTCGCGCAAGGCGTGGTGGTTGAGGATGACAATAATAGTGTGGTGGAGAATGTCTTCGAACAAACGAGAGAGGTTTGTGTACGCGTTGGTTCTGGGCCTCGCGCACGATTCCTGAATCGTCCTGTCTCAGCGGTTGTGGTTCGATCGAATCAGTGTGATCTTCTGAATGGGGCGCTTGGTTCAACTGGAGTTGAATATACACATGGTAGCCACCCTTGATTGTGGATGTGAAGTTTATGTGCCAGTCGTGCCAGCAAGTTATTGATAAGCGTTAAATAAATTTTTTATTATAAAATTTTCCAGAAAAAGGGGGGTTTAAAATTGGTTGCAATGCACAGATATATCAATATAATTAGTTAATTGCTATTAAATATAACGGTTAGTTACCCCCACCATCCCCCCGAAATGGCTCGTGAAGTGAGAACATCCAAAAATGGTTTATTGGGTAGCATTATTTTGGCATCCGGTCGTTCAGCGTGGCTGGTAATTGTAATAACGGTCATGATGAATTTATTAATGCTGACCATTCCGATTTACTCGTTGCAGATTTATGACCGGGTGCTGACGTCGCATAGTATCGCTACCTTGGTTTTCCTGACTCTCATTGCCTGTATATTGATTGCTGCCTACGGATTTCTGGAATGGATTCGTTTGAGAGTATTGCTGCGACTTGGGAATCGTTTTGAACTGGCTTATGCCGAGCGCTTGCTCAATACATGCATTACGCAATCGGCCCGGTTCAGTAATCCTTCCAGTGCCTTGTTACGCGATCTAGCTGTTATTAGGAGTTTTATCGCCAGTCCGCAAGGGGTGGTAACGTTGGTCGACGTACCGGTGGCCATCCTTTTTGTGGTTGTTGTGTTTTTGATTTCCCCTGTTCTGGGGGCGGCCATGTTGTTTGGCGGGTTTGTCTTGTTGGTCGTTGCTACATTTACAGACAAGTCGACAATGGAGCCGATCCGTCTGGGGGGAGAGGCTGCTCAGAAAGCGCAATTCAGATCGGCAGAGATTGTTGAGCGATCCGAATTGGTCGAGGCATTGGGTATGCGGCATAGCGTGATTGCCCACTGGCAGGGGGCGGCGCTGGAGGGGTTGCATTATCAGTCGCGTTCGGCCGATTGGATTGCCGCCAATACTGCAGTCAGCCGTTGGGCTCGATTGGTTGTGAGCATAGCGATGACAGCCTTGGGCGCTTATCTGGCTATTCATAACGAGATCACGATGGGGGCGATGATTGCTGCCAGTATCTTAATGGGCAGAGGGCTTGCGCCACTTGAGAACGTTATCTCCTTGTGGCGACAGGTCATAAATGTTCGCCTTGCTTGGCGACGGGTATCTGATGCGCTGGTGATTTCCTGTCGTCCGGAGAATACTGTTGAACTTCCTGCTCCCGTCGGGCATTTGAGTCTTGAAAAAGTGCTCTATGCGCCCCCGGGTGCAGAGCAGCCAACAATCAAGGGGGTTTCGTTTGAAATACCCGCCGGACGAATGCTCGGCCTGGTTGGCCCTGTAGCGGCAGGAAAGTCGACGCTGGCCAAACTAATATGTGGCGTATGGCGGCCCGGTAACGGCGTCATCCGTCTGGATGGCGCAGATGTCTTTCTTTGGCAGCGAGAGGATTTCGGCAAGCATATCGGCTACCTGCCACAAGGTACCGAACTGTTGGCCGGGAGCGTCCGGGATAACATCGCACGCTTTTCCGATTGTGACGATTCAACTGTGATTGAGGCTGCAAGTCTGGCTGATGTTCACAATCTGATTTTGCGTTTGCCCAATGGTTACGACACCCTGATTGGTCCGGGTGGAATGATTCTTTCCGGGGGCACCCGGCAGCGTATTGGCTTGGCCCGGGCTTTGTTTGGTTCCCCTTGTCTTCTCGTTCTGGACGAGCCTAGTTCAGGCCTCGATACAGAAGGCGAAAAAGCATTGATCTTGGCCCTGAGGCTAATGCGTGCCAAAGGCACCACAATAGTTGTGGTCAGTCATCAAAACTCAATTCTCAGGGACGCGGATGCCATTGCAGTACTCGTCGACGGTCAGTTGCACAAATTGGGGCCACGAAGAGAATTGCTTCCTTTGCCCGGCGATTCCCCATCTGTTCAGCACGCGTTGGAAGCTGTATGAGCAAGGAATTGGTTGCAACGCAATGGGATGTTCCAGTCAGTCTTTCTGGCGTGTTAAAGCTATTGCTCGGGGGACTTGGGTTCCTGTTCGGGATTGTATTTCTCTGGGCTGTTTTTGCCGAGTTGAACGAAGGGGCTGTCGCGGCTGGCGAGGTCATTCCTTTTGGTAAGCAAAAGATCATTCAACATCCTGAGGGGGGAATCATTCGACAGATTCTCGTCAAGGACGGTGAGGTCGTTCGTGACGGGCAGGACTTGATCGTGCTGGATGATCATGAAGCCAAAGCTCAATTGGCTTTGGCTCAAACTTCGGTTCTTGCCATGCAGGCATTGGTTGACCGCCTTATTGCCGAGCGTGACGGACAGGTGTATCGAGGTGGCGATTCGGCAAATTTGGCCAATGCTGCCCAAATGAAGATATTCCAAATTCGGCGAAAGTCATTGAGTAACGAAATAGCTGCGCTCAATAAACGTGTTGCCGGCTTAAATGACGAGTTGAAAGCCTGGGGGGGGCGTCGTCAGGCTTTGTCGATGCTGGTCGCCAATGCAGGAGAGGAGAAAAAACTCGCGCAAGGCCTTTATGAAAAAAACTTTATTTCCCGCCCGCGAATGCTTGCGCTTGATAACCAGCTTTCCGACCGGGTCGCCGCCAAAAGCGAGACTGAGGCTGAGCAAGCCAGGGTAACTCAGCGTATTTCAGATTCGGAACTTCAGATCGGCAAGCTGAAAGCCGACTGGAAAAATGCGGTACTCGAAGAGCTGCGGCGGGCTCAGGACGAATTGACGGTGGCTATTGAGAGATTGCAAGTGGCTCAGGGGCGCCTACAGCGAACGCATGTTCAATCACCACATGAGGGGGTGGTCAAAGGCTTGGCCTATTCAACACTGGGGGCTGTTATTCCACCGGGCGGTATCGTGATGGAGGTGGTCCCGATTGATGACAAAATGGTCGTCGAAGCCAAGGTATTGCCGGACGATATTGACGTTGTTGGCAAGGGTACGCCTGCGCGAGTGCGCTTTACGGCATACAAGACCAGATCGCATATTGCCTATGACGGTTCGGTGATCGAGCTTTCACCGTCGACTTTTCGCGACGAGCGAACGGGCATGCAGTATTACTTGGCTCGCGTAGCAGTAGACGGTGAGTTGCCCGGCAACGCTGACACGATCCAACTGCAGCCCGGCATGTTGGCGGAGGTCAGTTTTAGTGGCAAGGCGCGCTCACCGATGCGTTATCTGCTGGATCCATTGCTTCAGAGCCTAGGCAGAGCATTTAGGGAGTCGTGAGAACTATTTCATGATTAATGCGCTACAAATATTGAGTCTGGATAGTTGCACGCTTATGATGGCCAATTTCCAGAAATTTGATACGTAGTTTTGCTTTTTGTATATTTCTCAAGGGAGACTTTTAATGGCAACGATTAACGGAACGTCAGGAAATGACATTCTGACTGGCGGGCTGATCAACACGAATGATCAGCTTAACGGTGGCGCCGGGGATGACACATACGAGTATTTTGTCGGTTCCGGGAACGATGTCGTTACTGATACAAGCGGGAATGATGTGCTTGAGCTGGATGGCCCGGAAGGCGTGATCAACTGGAATTTCTCCAGAGTAGGCAACGATTTGCTGATTGATTTTTATAGTCAGGGTAGCGTCACTATTACCAATCAGTTTGCCAGCGGCCCCGTAGTCGAGACCCTGGCTTTTCCCGGTGGGTGGGGAGCCTTTTCGTTTTCTAATTCACTGATTGGTACGTCAATAGGGGAGGTTCTGGTCGGTACGGCTTCTGGAGAAACAATTGCCGGTGGTGGTGGCGATGACCTGATTTTTGGTAACGCCGGTAACGATGTGATGACCGGTGGCGAAGGTGATGACGAGCTTGGGGGCGGCGATGGCGATGATTCCATTTCTGGCGGCGCCGGTGATGACTGGATGTTGGGCGGAAACGGGAACAACACGCTGGATGGTGGCGATGGTTGGAACGGTGCAAGCTATCAGGATTTGAGTACGGGCATTCTGGCCAATTTTAGCGGCTATTACGTTTTTGATGTGGCTAATGGTCAGGTAAGCCACGGCGGCTATCTGGATGTTGTGAGCAACGTTCAACAAGTCGATGGGTCTTCCGGCAACGATGACTTCTATGGTGGACGGACGACTGGTAACGGGCAGTGGAATGCTGGCGAAATTAATTTTGAAGGCTTTGCCGGCAACGATGTGTTTCATGTAGGGGGGGGTGGTGAAGGCGCCTGGGCCTCTGTGAATTATTGGGATTCACCGGCTGGGATTGTTGTCAACCTCAGCTCGGATAGCATTGACGTTAATGGCGTGACGGTTGCCGCAGGTAGCGCCAAGGACGGTTTTGGTGATACCGATACTTTTGTATTGGGGGGAGATCGTTTGGGCATTACTGGTAGTCTGTTCGACGATTACATACAGACTCAGGATAACGCTGGAGGCCATGTTCAGGGTAATGCAGGCAATGACACCATCGTCGGTGGTATTAATTCTTGGGTAAATGTGGGTTACTGGGCAGAAGATGATCATCCATCTGTCGGTGCAATTGTCAATCTTTCAGCAGCCTACATTACGGTGGGTGGAGTCGCGGTGCTGGCGGGGCAGGCTCGGGATACCTTTGGCGATACGGATACTCTAGTCAACATACGGAATGTTTCCGGTTCTCAGTTGGATGATTATCTGGTGGCCTCTGATGCTGGTAACGGATGGCTGGGCGGACAGGGAGGAGGCGACTCCCTCGTTGGTGGCGACGGCCAAGACAATCTGGATGGGGGCGATGGCGACGATATCTTGAATGGTGGTGCCGGGAACGATTGGCTAAATGGTGGAGCAGGACGAGATACAGCAATATTTAATGGTTCAAAAGCGGATTTCACCGTAACCAAATCTATTTCTGGAGACCAGGCGCTCTACACAGTGGTTGACAACAGTACTGCCGATGGCAACGAGGGAACTGACTATCTGCAGGGCGTTGAGTATTTGCAATTCAGTGATGGCGTCATTGGCAGGGCGGTTGCTTCTGACTTTAATGGTGATGGCGAGAGCGATATTTTGTGGCGGAATAGTAGCACAGGCGTAAATACTATTTGGTTGAGTGGCGACACGACGACAAAGCAAGCGGTTGCGAAGATAAGCGACTTGAATTGGAGTGCAGCCGGTGTGGGGGATTTCAATGGTGATGGTGATGCCGATATTTTGTGGCGGAATAGCAGCACAGGCGCAAATACTATTTGGTTGAGTGGCGACACGACGACAAAGCAAGCGGTTGCGAAGATAAGCGACTTGAATTGGAGTGCAGCCGGTGTGGGGGATTTCAATGGTGATGGTGATGCCGATATTTTGTGGCGGAATAGCAGCACAGGCGTAAATACTATTTGGTTGAGTGGCGACACGACGACAAAGCAAGCGGTTGCGAAGATAAGTAATCTAGACTGGCAGGTCGCAGGAACTGGCGATTACAACGGTGATGGTAAGGACGATATTCTATGGAGGAATGCTAGTTCAGGGGCCGATGTAATATGGAATGGTGGAAATACGGCAGATCGTGTTCCGGTGGCTGGAGTTAGCGACACCAATTGGCATATTCCGGAGCAGGCAAATACGTGGTTAACTGCGGATGGCGCGTACCCGGTCTAATCGGAAGTATCGTTGATGTTTCTGATTGGCAAGCCACACTGATCAAGTGGTTTGCCTTTCTTTTTGTGCTTTGTGTCTACACATTATGGGAGGTTTCAGAAATATTTATTGCATATGTATATGTCAATGAAATTTTGAGAGGGATTGGAATTGGGTTATGTTTCCGATTGTATTGATGTCAGTAATTCAGGTCGATTTGACAGGGAATATTGGATGAACGCGGTTGAATTGGCTAGGCAAGTAGTGGACGCGGAAATAGCAGCTTTGCACGGTATGGCTGATCGGCTGGATGGAGAGTTTACAAAAGCAGTCGAGATTATTCAGCAGGCGCGTGGCAGGGTGGTGGTGGTTGGTATGGGCAAGTCCGGCATTATTGGCAAGAAGATTGCCGCAACGCTGGCTTCGACTGGAACCCCCGCGTTTTCAGTGCACCCGGGCGAGGCATTTCATGGCGATTTGGGAATGATCAAGCCAATTGACGTGGTTCTGATGATTTCCAATAGTGGAGAAACAGAAGAGTTGATCCGCTTGCTTCCATTTATGGAATTTCAGAAAAATCCGGTCATTGCAATGACTGGCAAGCCTGAGTCTACGTTGGCGCGGAACGCGGATGTATTGCTTGATGTTTCTGTCCCTCGTGAGGCTTGTAACAACAATCTGGCTCCGACCAGTTCAACGACGGCTACGCTGGTCATGGGCGATGCCCTTGCCGTGGTGCTGTCTACGCTGAAAGGTTTTCTGCCTGAGGATTTCGCCCGTTTCCATCCGGGAGGGAGTCTTGGTCGTAAGTTGTTGACGACGGTGGCGGATGTCATGCACTGCAGCGATTTGCCGTTTTGTGAGGAAGATGCCAGTTTCAAGGATGTTGTGCACACTATTACGCGTGGGCGTCTTGGTGTCGCGGTTGTCGTACGAGATCACTCACTGTTGGGGATTATCACCGATGGCGATATTCGGCGCGCCTTCGAGAAAACGGATGACCCTCTGCAATTTGTCGCCGCCGAGATCATGGCCACCAAACCCTTGACTACCAGCCCATTAGAGCGCTTTGCCATGGCTGAAGAGCGGATGCGCGCGGCGAAGGTTAATTCGCTGATTGTTGTCGATGCGACGGAAAAAATTGTCGGTGTTTTGCAGATTTTTGATCTTGGCGATCAAACAGTGTCGTCCTGAGCGAAGAGCATTTTCCTTGTCAGGTGTGGTATTAGCAAATACATCGGCATACGTAGATAATGGGATCGGACGAGTATCATGAATTTGGCCAGCGACG
>JAQTWB010000173.1 GCA_028689495.1 bacterium
TAAAGCATCGAATGGAGCAGCGGCCTCGACACTTACTTGAGCCATAAAGCGGTAGCGCAACGAGTGAAGCTTCGAAAATAGCTCGGAGTGATGACCGTAACGTTCGACCAGTACATAGGCTTGATCGAGAGCTTGTTTTTGTTCCGGTTTCTCATTTTCCTGTGGTTTGCGTGATGAGCCTTCGCCACCGAAACCAAACGGGCTTCTAATTTGCTCAATTGCATCGCGGGCCTGATAGAAAAGCGCCAAGACCTCTTCTGCTAGCTCAATCTGACGCTTTCCAATATGTTCTCGGCGCCAAGCATCAAATCCATAGATTGCGAATAGCGAAGCAATAATTACTGATGCGCTTTGAAAGATTTGAGAAATTTCAGTAAGAGTCATTGTCTGAGAATGGTTAACGTTCAAAATCACCGGACTTCGCGGCTCTTTGCGCAGTTCCGGTGGATTGAAAGGTTAGAGGTCGCGGATGTTTGATTCATGCTTCAAGCTCACTTTGGACCTGACGGATTAATGACATTGCCTCATGGCAAAAAGCAAGCACGGGGGGTCCGTCGCCCTTCATGTTTCCAAATTGAAAGTCGTCAGGTAGGGCCGATCCAGCGGCCATGATGGCTAACGGATGGTGGTGAGTGTTTGCGCGCCTTAGTTCGTATAGCTTCTTTGAAATGGGGTGCTTCCCCGCGGTTTTCACATAGGAAGGGCGATTCTTCTCTTGTACTACGACGACATAGTTACGAAGGATCGCCAAGGCCTCAAGGTCTTCAATCGACTCCCCAGTATCAGGCGCGGTAAACGCAAAATGTGCGTGAAGGGCGCTCATTTCAAAGAAGCTGTATGCAGCACCAAAAAAAGCGCTTATCAACCAACGGAAGCGCATTCGATCCTTCTCAACAGAGGCCAAGCCAAGAAAGTATTCGCACTCAGCGATTTTGTTCGATGGGTCTTCGATCGCCTCAATGTCAAAGCGATCAAGAAAATCATCGAAATCGAACTCGGCATCCGCCATGGTATAGCGACCTTGCACGTTGAAAATAACCGGAGCCGCGACAAGGCGGCTGAGGAAACGACGGGTGTTTCACGGCGTCCGGGTTGATCGAGCCGTTGGGCGCCAAGTGCGCAAAAATCATCGTCCCACCTTTGTAAGCTTTTCCTGAAGGCGTTTTCTTACAGAGTATCCGCCAAATTCCAAAGAACGATGTTTGAGCCTGTAGCACGCCCTTACGGCGTCAGCGATTTGAAGTGAGTCACGTGCCAGCTTGAGACAGCTTTTGTATCCCTCGCTGACTGCATCTTCTCCATCGATAACATGGAATGCAAAATCAAGACTCTCATTTGCGAAAACCACCTGCTTCTCGAAATCTAATATGTTATCCAAGAGGGCGAGATCAAAGACCCGGTAATCCTCTTTCGGTAACGGAGGAAGAGTTGGGAGTTTATTTATGTAGGCGCCTACATTGCCATCAGAACTTTCGGCATTGTCTTGATCGTCGGCAGCCGACAAACAGTCATAAGCGTACTGCTCCAATAGGTGCGCTAAATTTAGAGCCAAGTAGGTTGCTTGATTGGTAATTTCTGTTCTCTTTAGCCACCATCCAGCGAAATTGTTAAGTACCGCCCCAAGGAAACTACTGCCTAGGACAATTGTAATGATTGCCGACCAATCCACTGGAAACTCCTAAAAGTTATGGCGCCCAGCTTTCTGAATCGACATGGCTGGTGCGTGCCCAAAGCAGAAATAGCTGACTTGGAGAAGCTGACGTTCAACATGCTAGCTCACCTTTACTTGCTTCTCAGTAGTTCGCTTCTTCTAAAATGGATGGCATCCATCAGTGCTTTGTCTTTCTTGGATAGGATTCCTACTTGTTTAAGTTCCTCGTCGAACTGTTCAAGCTGATACTCAATTGCTTGAAGGTTCATGTGAGATGCCTCTCTTGCCGCCTCTTTAATCAAAGAAGACTCAGCATCTCGATACAAGAACACGGCAATTCCAATACCGATCAGGATAAATAATGATATTTCCATGGTTGTATTCTTTTGTTGATTCGGAGTCAGATTCAAGCACGCAAGATAGCAATAACAATGATCATTAGTGCGGAAATTCCAATCATGGTGAAGCCCCTCTTTAACTCTTGTTTAATTAGTGCAATTAAACCGATCAGCACGCCCCATCCGGGAATAATTACGCTAAATATGATGTCACTTGTCGTTGCTTTTTCTAACTTCACTAAATTGCCTCTTTGTTCACTGCAACTAAAAATCATAGCCTCCACCTAGGTTCAACTTAAGGTTGGAGCCTTATCTTTCTCGGTTCATTTCAGTCGCGAGTTTCATGTATCGGCGAAGAAGCAAGATCGGAGGGAATTGGTTTTGGTTTGGCGCTAGTTCGCAGCCAAGATAGCCGAGACCCACTCGCTGGCAAAGCTGCGAACGATCTGAACGTCCCTTGGAGAATTCATGACTCGATTGACCGATAACGTGAGTACCTTGCCTTTCGCGAAGATGAATGCTGTAGATGAAAGGATATTACCTTCGTGCGAAGCGTCGCTTTGACTCGATGCCACGCTCATTAGGGTTGTGTAGATGAGTGCTTTAGTATCGTTCCTGTCAATAGACAAAGGAGCGATTTCGCCGAACTTCACCGAGATTGGTTCACCCTGCCTTGCGCCAAACTCTTTGGATGCACGCGCTACTTCTTCCTTCAGTTTCGGGCTGATTTTTGCAGCGATGTCGTTTTGAAGGGCAATTACACCCGTTCGTAGCTTGTCGAATTGGGCCTGCGTCGTTGCTATGCCCTCTGCTCGCACGGGGGTCTGCACGTACATATACTGACTAAGGCGCACTTCACCGCCAGCTATGAACGTCTTTAACTCAGACTCGGGTGCGTAGTGGGCAAGCACGCGAACGGAGGCGGTGGTGAATGTCTTCGCTGATTCCCACATCTCAGGTGCGTTCTTTGAGGTCTCTAAGAAGTTGGTCGGGGTTGGTACAACGATTGTTTCTACGCCGACCCTGTGGGACGTCGGGTTGCCAAAGGTCTGTCCCACGGCGGGCACGATCATCGCCAACAGTGCCAGCGCAAGTGTTAGTTGTTTGAATAAACGGGACATAGACGGAGAACTCCACATGCAGGGGGGCAGAATTTCTGAAAGAAAAGGGCTCGGCTTGCGTTTTCAGTAGCGACTGGGCCATAAAAAGCCGAAAGCATACCTGCAGCACAACTGATTGTCCGCTTTGGGGCAAAGTGATCTACGGCCGTAGTTGGCCGATTGGGTGAGTTGGCAGGCTCGCCCCAAAGCGGGCATCCGGGATTTGGCAACACAATCAGACTCCATCAACCAAAGAAGGAGTCTGAAATGGAATCCAATCAATCTCGGGAGCCCTGGAATAAAGGTAAATTGATCGGGCAGAAACCTCCGCTCAAGCCGAAGGATATCTGGGCAATCCGCATTCATCTTCAAAACGAGCACTTGATTCGAGATCTGGCGATGTTCAATTTAGCCATCGATAGCAAGTTACGCGGATGTGACCTCGTCAATCTCAAGGTGCGCGACATCACCCATGGGAATCAGATTTTGGCGCGGGCGATGGTCGTGCAACGAAAAACACAACGACCAGTTCAGTTCGAATTGACCGAACCAACAAGGACTGCCGTTGCTGCCTGGATGGAAAAGGCCAAACTGAGGTCTGAGCAATATCTGTTTCCAAGCCGACTATCAAAATCGCCTCATGTATCAACGCGGCAATATGCGAGGATAGTTCATCAGTGGGTCTCGGCCATCGGGCTCGATTCAACTGTTTATGGCACACATACGATGCGGAGAACCAAGGCAACATTGATCTACAAACGTACCAAAAATCTGCGTGCCGTTCAGTTATTGCTCGGCCACACGAAACTGGAAAGCACCGTCCGCTACCTTGGTATCGAAGTTGATGACGCCTTGGAGATTTCTGAGCAAACGGAAATATAGGTAAATCTGGCAATTGCGGCTGCTCAGCCTCTTGCTAGCTTATAGGCTGTGCGGCTGCTTTGGGATGACGTTGCCAACTCACCCATTCGGCCA
>JAQTWB010000051.1 GCA_028689495.1 bacterium
GCACAATACTTGGTCAACGCCGCTGTCAGCGTTGTTTTACCATGGTCAACGTGGCCAATTGTCCCTACGTTAACGTGTGGTTTCGTCCTTTCAAACTTTCCCTTTGACATCTCTCTCTCCTTTGTTTCCCTGAAGTTCCTGAAGACTACTATCCGTTTACAACGGCTTCGGCTATCTGACTTGGTGCTTCAGCATAATTATCGAACTGCATTGTAAACGTTGCACGACCTTGCGTTTGCGAGCGAAGGTCCGTGGCATAGCCGAACATCTCGGCCAACGGCACTTCCGCGTTAAGGACCTGAGCCCCTGCTCTTGCTTCCATTCCCTGTATCCGTCCCCGACGACGATTCACGTCACCAACAACGTTGGACATGAATTCATCTGGAACAACTACTTCGACCTTCATGATTGGTTCAAGCAAGCTCAGACCTGCCTTACGTGCGGCCTCTTTGATAGCTAAAGAACCACATATTTTGAAGGCCATTTCCGATGAGTCAACATCGTGATAAGTGCCATCGATCAAGTCGACCTCAACATCGATCACCTGGAAGCCCGCAAGAATACCTCCAAGAAGAGCTTCGCGAATCCCCTTCTCCACCGCAGGAATATACTCCTTTGGAATGGCGCCACCCTTAACCAGATTGTTAAAGACAAACCCTTTGCCTCTTTCCAATGGACGAGCATTGATCACCACATGACCGTACTGCCCTCTACCACCAGACTGCCTGACATATCGGTAATCTTCAGATACCTCTTTCTTGATTGCCTCTCGATACGCCACCTGCGGTTTACCGATATTGGCACCAACCTTGTACTCTCGAGTCAAGCGATCGACAATAATTTCAAGATGAAGCTCTCCCATACCGGCAATAATGGTTTGGCCTGTTTCCTCGTCAGAACTGATCTTGAACGAAGGATCTTCTTGTGCAATCTTGATTAAAGCATTGCTGAGCTTATCCTGGTCAGCTTTTGTCTTAGGCTCAATCGCAACCGAAATAACGGGTTCCGGAAACTCTATCGACTCAAGCAAAACTGGTGACTTTTCATCACAGAGAGTATCGCCGGTCCTGGTATCTTTCAAACCAACCACGGCAGCAATATCACCCGCCTCAATACGCGAAACCTCTTCACGCTTATTGGCATGCATCTTCACAATCCGACCGAGCCTTTCCCGACGACCTGTGCGTGGGTTAACCACCATTGAGCCGGACTCAACAAAACCGCTATACACACGAATAAATGTCAGTGTGCCGTGTGGATCAGCAATGATTTTGAATGCCAAACCAGCGAATGGTTCGTCGTTACTTGCCTTACGAACAATTTTCTTTTCTGCATCGTCGACATCCAGGCCCTCAACAGCAGGAACGTCCAGCGGAGACGGTAAAAACTCAACAACACAGTCGAGAAGTTGCTGAACTCCCTTGTTTTTGAACGCCGAACCACAAAGAACCGGAACTATATTCATCGACAAAGTCGCCTTGCGAATACCACGAACAATCTCAGCTCGGGACAACTCTTCCCCACCAAGATACTTTTCCAGTAATTCTTCATCTCCCTCTGCCGCGGCATCAAGCAGCTCACTACGAGCTGCCATAGCTCTCTCCAGCTGGTCTTCCGGAATGGCCGAATACTCGTATTTGGCCCCGAGGGTATCCTCATCGTATATAATTGCCTTCATCTCGATTAGGTCGATAATTCCAACGAAATTATCTTCCGAACCAATGTTCAAATGCACCGGCACCGGATTGGCTCGCAAACGATCGCGGATCATGCTGACACAACGATCAAAGTCCGCTCCCGCCCGGTCCATCTTGTTCACAAAACAAATCCGGGGAACGTTATATTTGTTTGCCTGACGCCATACAGTTTCACTCTGTGGCTCAACCCCGGCAACCGAGTCGAACACCGCCACCGCACCGTCAAGCACTCGCAAAGAACGCTCAACCTCAACGGTAAAATCTACGTGCCCAGGTGTATCGATAATGTTGATACGGTGCAGTGGGAATATCCCGAGCGAACTTGCCCATTCACAAGTAGTCGCCGCTGAGGTTATGGTAATTCCTCGCTCCTGTTCCTGCTCCATGTAGTCCATGGTCGCAGCACCTTCGTGAACTTCACCGATCTTATAGTTCACGCCTGTGTAGTACAGAATACGCTCTGTTGTTGTTGTTTTTCCGGCATCAATGTGCGCCATAATACCGATATTGCGCACCCGCTCTAATGGAAAGCTCTTACTCACCTCGACCTCTTGTCACGATTTGAATTTTCTCGCGGCCCAACCACTTGTTGAAGACGCATAATTTAACACAGCTGACTATCTGCAACCTACCACCTGTAGTGAGCAAACGCCCTGTTCGCTTCAGCCATCTTGTGGGTCTCTTCCTTCTTTCGCACCGCGCCACCACGATTCTGCGAAGCTTCATAGAGCTCTGCCGCAAGACGCTCCTTCATTGTGCGCTCTGAACGCCCACGTGCATTTGTTATCAGCCATCGCACCGCCAAGGTATCCCGTCTCACCGGACGAACTTCAGTCGGCACCTGGTAGTTAGCTCCACCAACTCGACGAGAACGAACCTCAACAATCGGTCGAACATTTTCCAGTGCTCTGCGAAAGATCTCAATTCCATCTTCACTGTATCTACTCGCGATAGAATCGAGTGCTGAATAAAAAATCCCTTCAGCCACAGCCTTCTTACCATCCCACATCATGGAGTTAACAAATTTCGCAACCAATTCGTCGCCAAACTTTGGATCCGGAAGGATTACCCTACGATAGTCTCTTGCTCTTCTAGACATAACTAAGCCCTTTTGAATATTCTTGCGCTAATCTGTTAATTACTTGGGCCGCTTGGTGCCGTACTTTGAACGCGACTTCTGACGCCCGTTGACACCGAGGGTATCGAGATGACCACGAACAATATGGTAACGAACACCTGGCAAATCCTTTACACGGCCACCGCGAATCAGAACCACTGAGTGCTCTTGCAGGTTATGCCCTTCGCCCGGAATATAACTTGTTACTTCCATTCCATTAGTCAGCCTAACCCGCGCAACTTTGCGCAACGCCGAGTTCGGCTTCTTTGGTGTAGTTGAATATACACGAACGCAAACACCACGTTTTTGCGGACAGGAATTAAGGGCAGGCGCAGTTGTGCGCGACTTCTGCTTTTTGCGACCCTTGCGAACAAGCTGATTTATGGTTGGCATAGGAAATTCTTCTCTTCTTAATGCTTTCTCGAACACCCCTTCCGAGGCACAGGTGAATGAATATAAACTTTCACCTGAAACGTAAACTTACAGCCGTCCCAGCCGATAATCACTCCCGAAGAATACTCCGATTGTCATCACCGGGCGAAATCTGTCCAGCCAACAGTTACCATTCCAAAAAATTATCCATCACGTGTGCGCGATTACGGAAAATTCATGGTACTGCTGTCTCAGTTCCCCCGCAAAGTCCGCTTCAAGGGTACTTTGCCAAGGACATCTTGGGGCGTAACTGCCTAAAGACACCGAACTTATGGCCGGCAATTGCCAGACACAACCACCAACCGATCACAATTCCGGACCGTTGGGAGCCGCACCTACTAACACCTGGGGCACTGAGTTGTCAAACAAGCTGCCGCGGTATTTCACTAGAGTGATTAAAAACGACAGGGGAATTTCGAACTTTGTGGGTGTTGAAAAACACACCTGGACTAATAGAAAGGGACTTTTCACCCAATGACTCGAAAAAGTGAGCTGACGGAAGTTATACCGCTTCATCGTTCTTTATTGACTTGCCGTTCAACGGAGTTTTTTGACACGGTATAGTAGAGGCCAAATGCTCATTCTACTACATCACCAATCCATCATATCCCGAAATAAAAAAGCCCGGTGACGTCTTAAACTTCACCGGGCCTTCGCCACCTGACCGTTCTGGGCCCCGCCCTGAACCAGCAGCTCCTGATGTAGTAGGAATCAGGAATGCAGTCGGGCAGGAACCACAACTTTATGAGCTCCCGCATCGCTTGTTCCCTCGTCAACAACAACCTTCTGATCTCTTGTTTGTTGATAGAAGAAACCTGAGCCCGCCGGAACAAGTCGACCCATTATAACGTTCTCCTTGAGGCCACGAAGATAATCCACCTTCGCACTGATTGCTGCCTCAGTAAGAACTTTGGTTGTCTCCTGGAAGCTCGCCGCCGAGATAAAGCTCTCAGTCGACAACGATGCCTTGGTGATACCGAGTAGTAGTGGCTCGTAAGTCGCCGGCTCACCGCCATTCGCCAACACTCTCTTGTTCTCCTCTTCGAAAACAAAACGTTCAACCGACTCACCAGAAAGGAACCGCGAATCACCTGCTTCAACAATCTTGACCTTGTTCAGCATCTGCCGAACAATAACCTCAATATGCTTGTCGTTAATCCCCACACCCTGAAGCCGATAAACTTCCTGCGCCTCGTTAACAAGAAATCTGGCAAGTTCGTAAACCCCCTGAATCCTCAAAATATCATGTGGATTTGGCGAACCACTGGTAAGTTGATCGCCAGCACGAACCCGGTCGCCATCCTGAACGAGAATGTGTCTGTTACTGGGAATAAGGTACTCAAGAGCATCTCCAACTTCGGGGGTAATGACAACCCGGCGCTTGCCTCGGCTATCCTCTCCAAAGCTCACCATACCATCAATGTCGGATATATCAGCCGGCAGTTTTGGTTTTCGGGCTTCGAACAACTCCGCAACTCTCGGCAAACCACCCGTGATGTCCTTTGTCTTGGTTGTTTCACGTTCGCGTTTTGCTAACATCGTGCCAGGATATACCTGCTCTCCATTATCAACCGCTACCTTAACTCCTACCGGTAAATAGAAAATCCGCTCAGCGCCATCTTCACCTCTAACAACAATCGCAGGTCGCAGATCCGTACTTCTGTCCTTTGCCGGGCAAATTTCACGCTCAACAAACCCGGTTCGTTCATCGGTCCTTTCTTCTACGGTAAGTTCGTTGATATCTCTCCACTCAACGATACCACCAACCTCTGTCAACATCGGCACAGAGAATGGATCCCACTCGGCAAGCAATTCTCCAGCCTTGACGACCTGACCTTCTGCTGCCTTGACTGCAGCGCCGTAAACGAGCGGATGTCGCTCGCGTTCACGACCGTCTTCCGGATCAAAAACACAAACTTCAGCTTTGCGTCCCATAACAATCAGGCCTCTCGGAGACTCGACAAGACGCGCATCCACATAACGAACCTCACCAGCATACCGAGCCAGCAAAGTTGTCTGTTCTGCTCGTCCGGTTGCTGTTCCACCAATGTGGAATGTTCTCATCGTCAACTGTGTTCCAGGCTCACCAATTGACTGAGCGGCAATTACACCAACAGCCTCGCCGATATTTACCAGTTGCCCGCGGCCCAGGTCACGTCCATAACAAAGTGCGCAGACTCCAAAACGCTGCTCACAAGTCAGAACTGAGCGAATAAGAACCCGATCAAGACCCGCGTCAGCAATCTTTGTTGCCCGATCTTCGTCGATCTCCTGATTTGTCTGACAGAGAATCTCTCCGCTGATTGGATCGATAATGTCTTCCAAGGCGACACGACCCAAAATTCGATCGTACAGAGATTCAATCTCCTCTCCGCCTTCAGTCAGCGCGGTAACCTCAAGCCCATTTAGGGTTCCGCAATCATATTCAGTAACAACAGCATCCTGCGCCACATCAACAAGACGACGTGTCAGATACCCTGAGTTAGCTGTTTTCAATGCCGTATCCGCCAAACCCTTTCGAGCTCCGTGAGTGGAAATAAAATACTCACCAACGGTTAGTCCTTCACGGAAGTTGGCTCGAATCGGATTCTCAATGATCGAACCATCCGGCTTGGCCATCAAACCACGCATACCCGCCAACTGACGAATCTGCTGACCAGAACCCCGAGCTCCTGAATCCGCCATCATAAAAATCGGATTGAAACTGGCACCCTTAATTTTTTCCGACTCCCCTTGAGCAAACACCTCGGTGGAAATACCAGACATCATATCAGATGCGACACGGTCACTGACGTCCGCCCAAATATCAATCACCTTGTTGTATCTTTCCCCTGATGTAATCAAACCATCCTGATACTGCTGGTCAACGGCTGAGATACGCTCATCGGCATCCGAAAGCAGGCGCGCCTTGCTTTCCGGTATCGACATATCCTTGATTGAGATTGAAATCCCGGCAATTGTAGAAAAACGATAGCCAAGATCCTTGATTCTATCGGCTAGAATCACTGTCATCTTGTTACCCGACTGACGGAAGCTCTGGTCAACAAGTGCGCCTAACGACTTCTTGTCCATAACCCGGTTAGCATTTTCAAAGCCGATTTTTTCCGGGAAAGCATCATACATAATCACTCGGCCAACTGTCGTATCGAACAGTTTACCTTCTATGCGGCACTTGATACCGGCCTGAAGATCAACTTTTCCAGCCTCAAACGCCATAATAACTTCCTGCGTACTGGAAAATATCTTCCCGGTTCCCTTGGCGAAAGGTCGCTCCCGGGTCATGTAATAAAGCCCTAGAACAATGTCCTGCGTAGGTCCGATAATTGGACGTCCGTTGGCCGGGCTAAGAATATTGTTCGTTGACATCATCAGTACACGTGATTCAACCTGAGCTTCCACTGAGAGCGGAACGTGAACAGCCATCTGGTCACCGTCAAAGTCCGCGTTGAAAGCAACACAGACCAAAGGATGCAATTGAATGGCCTTCCCTTCTATCAGCACCGGCTCAAATGCTTGCATACCAAGACGGTGCAAGGTAGGAGCACGGTTCAACATAACAGGATGCTCTTTAATTACCTCATCAAGAATATCCCATACTACCGGCTTTTCCTTCTCCACCATTTTCTTGGAGCTTTTGATCGTAGTGACAAAGCCCTTTTCCTGAAGACGATTAAAGATAAACGGCTTAAACAACTCCAGTGCCATTTTCTTTGGCAATCCACACTGATGCAGGCGAAGTTCAGGGCCAGCAACAATTACCGAACGTCCGGAATAATCCACTCGCTTACCGAGCAGGTTCTGACGGAAGCGACCTGTCTTGCCTTTCAGCATATCGCTAAGAGACTTCAACGGCCGCTTGTTCGCACCAGGAATAACGCGACCGCGACGCCCGTTATCAAAGAGCGCATCCACAGCTTCCTGCAGCATACGCTTTTCGTTTCGGATAATAATATCAGGCGCGTTGAGCTCCATCAATTTGCGCAAACGGTTGTTCCGGTTAATCACACGACGATAAAGGTCGTTGAGATCGCTTGTGGCAAACCTGCCCCCGTCCAGTGGAACCAGTGGTCGCAAATCTGGTGGAATTACCGGAATAACGTTAAGAATCATCCACTCAGGACGATTCCCACTGTCGAGCATGGAGTAGATAACCTTCAGTCTCTTGGCCAGCTTTTTCCTCTTTGCCTCACTGTTGGAACTTCTTAACTCCTCGTTCAGTTCGCTCGAAAGCGCCTTGAGGTCGAGGCTTGCCAACATTTCCTGAATTGCTTCAGCACCGATTCCGACGCGGAAGGTACCGGCTCCAGCATCCATTGCTTCACGATACTCATTTTCAGTCAGCAATTCTCCCTGAGAGAAGTCGGAACTACCAGAATCAAGAACAATATAACTCTCGAAGTAAAGGACCTTTTCCAAATCTCTCATACTGAGATCCAACAGGTTACCAATACGACTAGGCAAACTCTTCAGAAACCAGATATGTGAAACCGGAGCGGCAAGCTCGATGTGGCCCATGCGCTCACGACGAACTTTTGATGACGTGACTTCAACACCGCACTTCTCACAAATAACACCGCGATGGCGCATTCGCTTGTATTTGCCGCAGATACATTCGTAGTCCTTAACCGGACCAAAGACTTTGCCACAGAACAACCCATCCTTCTCTGGCTTATAAGTCCGATAATTAATTGTCTCCGCCTTTTTAATCTGTCCATGAGACCAGGACCGAATCATATCCGGACTGGCAATGGATATCTTAAGTGCCACAATGTCAGATGGATTCTTCGGCTTTTCGAATCTGCTAAAAATGTCATCCATGAGATAACCCGCCCCTCAAATTGCGCTAACGCGATTAGAAAATAAAATATCTACAAGAGTTTGATTATTGCAGAGAAGAAAGCTCAGGAAGTTTACTGAGCGATCCGGCACTGACAACTGCGACTTCTTCTTCGTCATCGACAGCATCCGCCGGAGCTTCACGCTCAATAAGCTCAATCTCAAGCCCAAGACTTCTCAACTCCTTGCACATCACATTGAAAGACTCCGGCAATCCAGGCTCAATATGATGCTCACCTTTAACAATAGCCTCATACATGCTGGTTCGACCGCTGACGTCATCAGACTTGACCGTCAAAAATTCCTGCAAGCTGAACGCTGCGCCATAGGCTTCAAGTGCCCAAACTTCCATTTCCCCAAGTCTCTGACCGCCTGACTGCGCCTTACCACCCAAAGGCTGCTGCGTAACAAGCGAGTATGGTCCAGTCGAACGAGCATGGATCTTGTCGTCAACCAAGTGGTGCAGTTTAAGCATGTACATCACACCAACTGTCACCTTTTCATTAAACGACTCGCCAGTCCGTCCGTCATAAAGAACCGTCTGGGCTGTATGATCCAATCCCACATGGTCCAGCATCTGTCGCATCTCGGCTTCCGAAGCACCCTCAAATACAGGAGTTGCCACACGAACGCCTTCCGCTTCACGCTGCGCCAGATTCAGAACCTCGATATCAGACAATGAACTGATAAATTTGCTCTCTGAAGGATTTGTATGCGCTTTCGCCAACAAATCACGACACTCTCCAGACAACTGTTTTTGTTCGTCGGTAAGACGAGTCAAACCAGCAGTAAAAGGTGTCTTGCGATCAAAGTAGTCGTCAATCAGCTTCCCTAGTTGCTTGCCTATTGAATAACAGGCCCAACCTAGGTGGGTCTCAAGAATCTGTCCAACGTTCATTCGCGATGGCACCCCTAGTGGATTCAACACCATATCAACTGGCGTTCCATCGGGAAGGTACGGCATGTCTTCCTGCGGCAGCACTCTTGAAAGAACACCCTTGTTACCGTGTCGACCGGCCATCTTGTCACCAACGCTGAGTCGTCGCTTAACGGCAACAAAAATCTTAACCATCTTGATCACACCAGGAGGTAGCTCATCGCCCTTCTGCAATCGCTTGACCTTGGCTGAAATATGAGCTCGCTTGTTGTTAATCAGCTGACCAGTTCCTACAACAATTCGACTCACTTCTTCCTGAACTTTCTCATCGCCAATCTGAATATCGCGAATGTATTCAAACGGAAGATCTCCTAACAATTCTTCAGTGATAACCTCTCCCTTGGCGACAAGTTGCTTTCGCCCTTCGTCGACAAGTCGAGCTACTGTTTCCTTCCCTGATAACAATGTAGAAAGCTGACGCAACGCACTCTCGCGAAGAATACGAATCTCGTCACGCTGGTCCTGCTCGTAGCGGGCGATCTCGCTCTTTTCGATTTCAAGCATTCTCTCGTCTTTGTTCGATTCCTTGCGTGAGAAGACATGAGCGGCAATCACCGTCCCTTCTACCCCAGTAGGTAAACGAAGACTGGAATCACGAACTTCCCCTGCCTTCTCTCCGAAAATCGCTCGTAGCAGCTTTTCTTCTGGAGAAAGTTGCGATTCGCTCTTCGGTGTAACCTTGCCAACAAGGATGTCCCCTGCCTGAATCTCCGCACCTATGCGAATAATTCCGGACTCATCAAGATTACGCAGCGCTTCTTCCCCAACGTTTGGAATGTCACGAGTTATTTCCTCGTTCCCAAGCTTTGTGTCTCTCGCTACACACTCAAACTCTTCAATGTGAATTGAGGTAAAGACATCTTCCTTAACGATATTTTCGTTAACGAGAATGGAGTCTTCAAAATTGTAACCACCCCAAGGCATAAAAGCGACGACGATGTTTCGCCCCAAAGCGAGCTCGCCACGATCTGTAGACTGCCCGTCCGCTATAACCTCGCCCGCTCCTACACGTTCCCCAACGCGCACAATCGGCTTCTGGTTAATGCATGTGCTCTGGTTTGAACGCATGTACTTATTCAACTTGTAGATATCGACCCCTGTATCAAGAGGATCACCTGTCCACTTGTCAGCCTTGACAACAATTCGACTTGCATCCACCGACTCAACCATCCCCGCACGACGAGCAACTACCGCTGCACCAGAGTCGCGAGCGACAACCCCCTCCATTCCAGTTCCGACAAGCGGAGCAGAAGTTCGAAGAAGAGGAACGGCCTGACGTTGCATGTTGGAGCCCATCAAGGCACGGTTAGCATCGTCATTTTCAAGAAACGGAATCAGCGATGCCGCAACACTGACGAGCTGACTCGGACTGACATCCATGCAGGTAACTTCTTCGGCCGGAACCTTAACAAATTCGTTATTTTTACGAGCCGATACCGAGGCGTTAACAAACGAACCGTCATCATTCAGCGGGGCACTGGCCTGCGCAATAACTTCACGAGCCTCCTGCATCGCCGACATATAAGTCACTTCACTCGAAACCTTTCCGTCCTTGACTCGGCGATAAGGTGTTTCAATGAAGCCGAAATCATTAACTCGGGCGTAAGTGGCCAACGACGAGATAAGACCGATGTTTGGTCCTTCAGGAGTCTCAATTGGACACACACGACCGTAGTGCGTCGGATGCACGTCTCGGACTTCAAATCCGGCCCTTTCTCTCGTCAAACCACCTGGTCCGAGAGCACTAAGTCGGCGCTTGTGAGTTATTTCCGAAAGCGGATTGGTCTGGTCCATAAACTGACTGAGCTGAGACGACCCGAAAAACTCCTTAAGGACAGCGCCAACCGGCTTATAATTTATCAGATCCTGAGGCATCAGGGTTTCTATGTCCTGAATACTCATCCGCTCCTTGATCGCCCGTTCCATACGTAGCAATCCGATACGGTACTGATTTTCAATCAGCTCACCAACCGAGCGAACACGACGGTTCCCAAGATGGTCAATATCATCTGTCGAATACTTGACCGGATCATTAGAGAGGCGAAGTTCAAGCAGATAACGAACTGTTTCAACGATATCTTCCTTGGTTAGAACGCCACCAGCTGTAACAGAACTTCCTGAATCCTCATCGATCTTTTTCGCCTTGGATCCAACTGTCGCCTTGTCACCAGTTTTTGCACCACCATGCAATTTGAAATCGAGCTTCAAACGACCAACTGGCGACAAATCATATCTCTCAGGATTAAAAAACAGATTTGTAAAGTTGGCCTCTGCTGTTTCAATCCGTGGTGGATCTCCCGGCCGAATACGCTTGTAGATCTCAATCATCGCCTCTTTTTGCGGTATCCCAAGGTAATGATGAGCAAGCTTCTCACGGTCCGGCTCAATACCGTCACTAAGCATTGTCTTCAGCAGAGTATCACCGATGTGATCTTCACGGGTGTAAAGCACATCAAGCTCTGTAATACCCAGCTCGCGTAAACGGCCGATTGTGCCAGCCTGCTTAACGCGCCCCTTGCTATCTATCGAATCCGCTCGCAATGCTTCGCCCGCGGTAACAATAATTTCGAAGGAGTCAAAAAAGGATGTCAGATCTGCATAGTCAAGACTCTTGAATGATGCTGGAAGAACTTCGCGAATCTCCTTCCAGCCATTTAGAACAGTGCCGGCCTTAACCAACACCTTTCCATTTTTTGGATTGACAACATCTTCACTGGCTCGAAGAACAGTTGTCGCCGCGTGCATGGTCTCAACACTGGCTGGATCGATTTCGACTTCAGCAACCTCAGCTTCCTTCATCTTGCGCAGGGCGACACGGTTGAATTTGCCACCGGCCTTAACAACAACTTTGCCTTGCTTACCGACTACGTCAGTGAATGCCCTCATCCCTTCAAAGTATTCCGGAACGAAAGACTTCGCCAATTCGTTTTCACGAACAAACAGCTTCTCCTTGCGGTAGAACTCTGTGAGGATCTCCTCACTGCTCATACCAAGCGCACGAAGAATCACTGTGGCGTTCTGCTTGCGCTTTCGATCAATACGAACATGAAGCAGGTCCTTGATGTCGAATTCAAAATCGAGCCAAGAGCCACGATACGGAATTATCCGTGCGTTATAAAGAAGCTTACCCGAGGAATGCGTCTTGCCCTGATCGTTATCGAAGAAGACGCCAGGAGAGCGGTGCATCTGGCTGACAACCACACGCTCTGTGCCGTTGACCATGAAGGTTCCGTGTTCGGTCATCAATGGGATCTCGCCGAAGTATACCTCCTGCTCCTTGATATCCCGAATCTGACGATTACCACTCTCATCAGTGGAGAACACAATCAGCTGCACTACAACCTTCAGTGGAGCCGCCCAGGTCATACCTCTTTCATGGCACTCCTGCTGGTCATACTTGGGCTCACCAAATGAATACGAAACAAATTCAAGTGAAGCCGTGTCGTTATAGTCCTTGATAGGAAAAACCGACTTGAATACGGCCTGAAGGCCGGAATCATCCCGCCCTTCCGGTTCACTATCGAACTGTAGAAACCTCAGGTATGAATCCACCTGAACATTGATCAGGCTCGGTATGTCGTATACTGAATTAAATTTTGAGTAATTTCTTCGGAGACGGAGACGTGTGGTAACTTTACCAGCCATAATATCGCAAGACCCGATTAATTATTGGATAGTTATTGGACAATTACTGGACTGATATTCAGTAGCAATTATCACAACAGCGTGCCTGGGCAGGTCAACGTTACCGGCAAAATGCCTGCAACGGTAATTCGTCAGTCCGTTAAGCGATTAAAGCCGCGCGGTTTAATCTGAAGAACACACCAGCCTAAGCAACACAAGGCGGGAAGCCACTTGGGCTCCACGCCTCAAAAGCAAACTACGAAAGACAAATAGCCATACAGCCCGCTAGGAATATATGACTTATTCGTCCTTCGCAAATAAATTCGCTGGCGATTGAACTACTTGAGTTCAACCTTGGCGCCAACTTCCTCGAGCTTTTTCTTAAGTTCAGCAGCTTCTTCCTTGCTGACAGCTTCCTTGACAGGCTTTGGAGCGCCTTCAACCAGGTCCTTGGCTTCCTTAAGGCCCAGAGCTGTAATCTCACGAACGACCTTAATTACCTTAATTTTCTCAGCACCTGCATCTGCAAGAATAACATCAAACTCTGTTTGTTCTTCGACAGCTTCAGCAGCGGCAGCTGGCATCGCAGCCATCATACCTACTGGAGCAGCAGCACTTACACCAAGCTCTTCTTCCAGGTCTTTCACGAGTTGCGCCGCATCCATCAACGACATTGCCTTGATGAAATCCTTAACTTGTTCCATTGATACGCTCATTTCGTCCCTCTTCCGTTTTAAATGCCCTTCCGGGCTTAGGTGTGACTATCGCCACACATCTTAATAATCAGCTTAAATATCAGCCTTTATCTTGGGCGATGCCCATACTTTGCTTTAACTGAGCCGCAGCAGATAATCATCTAAGTTATCATGCCTGAAACTGTTGCCTGAAAGCCGGGGGCTGTTGCCTACCATAACAGTTTAGGCATGGCAAACATCCGGTGGCATTCTACTCCAGTCGGCTATCTCAGTTTCCGCCCTTCTCTTCCAGCTTAACTCTCCACGCTTCGACCGTCCTGACAAGCTGGGTCGCCGGTGCGTTGATAAGGCGCAGAAGCTGAGTTGCCGGTGCGTTGAACAAGTAAAGGAGCTTGGAATAAAGCTCTTCCTTACTTGGCATCTTCGCCAGTTCCTCAACCTGAGCCGAACTGATAACCTTACCATCAACAATCCCGCCTTTAATCTGTACGTTTTCCAAATCTTTGGCGAAATCAGCCACAACCTTGGCCGGTGACACCGGGTCCTGATCCGCAAAAATAATCGCGGTAGGCCCGGTCAACGTTGATGCCAATGCATCAGCCTGCCCTTCCGGCATAGCCTTACGAGCAAGTGTATTTTTGACAATTGCAATTTTCCCACCGGTAGGTCTGAGCTTGCGGCGCAAAGATGTAATCTGCGCACAAGTACAGCCCTTGTAATCGATAAAAATCGAAGCTACCGAAGAGGAAAAACTGTCGCGCAGCACGTCAACCGCTGCTTCTTTTTCCTGGAGATTCATTTGTTCACCTATATAGTAGTCTTGAACTCAAGTCTGAAATACGCCTCATCAGACCAGTCCGGCAATCTTACATATTGCGGAATGGCACTGGATCCAGCTTAATTCCGGGCCCCATGGTCGTTGAAAGATTCATCGTCTGCAGGTAAATCCCTTTGGCTGCCTTTGGCTTGGCTCTTACAACTGCTTCGAGGAGCGCTGCAACGTTCTCCTTGAGCTGGTCTTCACCAAAAGAAACCTTGCCAACCCCAACATGAACAATACCAGCTTTCTCGACGCGATATTCCACGCGACCAGACTTCATTGCTTCAACTGCCTGACCAACATCCTTGGTTACAGTTCCCAACTTCGGGTTCGGCATCAAGCCACGTGGTCCGAGAATCTTCCCGATACGGCCAACAAGACCCATCATGTCCGGAGTAGCGATCGCTGCGTCAAAATCAGTCCAGCCATCCTTGACGCGATCAACCAAATCCTCAGCTCCGACAAAATCAGCACCTGCCGCCTGAGCTTCTTTAGCAGCATCGCCTTTACAAAATACTGCAACACGAACAGTCTTACCCGTCCCATGCGGCAAACTCACCATCCCGCGAACATTCTCCTCGGCTTTACGGGGGTCAACGCCCAAACGAACAGCTACTTCCACTGTTTCGTCAAACTTCGCTGTTGGAAATTGCTTCAACAACGAGATCCCTTCGTCCAAGGTGTACAACTTGTCGCGGTCAACAAGCTGCCATGCTTTACGCAAACGCTTTCCAGCCATGTTTATCACCTAATGTTTATCCAAATCCTGTCTCCCGCGCCGAAGCCTGGTAAGGCAGCTGCATCACGACAATGATTTGTAATTAATCAAGACCCCGAGTAGACGGGGGCTCCCGTCCAAAAAGAGTCGCTCAATCGCAGACAACAGCCCACTTTGAGTTTTACTGTTTATCCGTTATCCAACACACCCTGTAATCCAACAGAGATACCAGACACGGGTAAATGAAAGTTAAACCTGATGCAAAGGTGTCACTACACCCATCGATCTGGCAGTACCGGCAATAATCTTAACTGCCTCATCAAGATCATACGCACTAAGGTCGTCCATCTTTATTTTTGCGATTTCCTGCAAATCTTCAATGGTCAGAGTAGCAACCTTATTCTTGTTTGGCTCAGCTGACCCCTTCTTCAACTTGGCCTGACGCATTATCAGGAAGGATGCTGGCGGGCTCTTCACGATAAAAGTAAAGGATCGATCAGAATAAACCGTGATAACCACAGGTAAAATCGTGCCCGTTTGCTGCTGAGTTTGCGCGTTAAAGGACTTACAGAATTCCATGATGTTCACACCAGCCTGACCCAACGCCGGACCCACTGGTGGAGAAGGGTTTGCAGCTCCACCTGGAATCTGCAACTTGATAAGCTGGGTGATTTTTTTACCCTTTGACGGGCCTTTTGCTGCTGGCTTACTCATCTTAACGCACTCGTATCATTGTACACACACTCTTGACTGAGCGTGTTTTCTTAAATCTTTTTCTAATCTCGCCTCATTTCTTGACTCACACTGCCTGACGGGATTACCCAAGACAGCGAAGTTGAAATTTCACAGGGCCGCGTTCATACCTTTTCTACCTGAACAAAATCAAGCTCCACTGGCGTATTTCTTCCAAAAATACTTATCAGCACCCTGAGTTTCCCCTTATCCGCCTTAACTTCATCAACAGTTCCATTGAAATCAACAAAAGGACCATCAACAACCTTGATTGAATCTCCCTGCTCAAAAGTCGCTTTCGGTCGTGGTCGCTGGGCACCTCCCTCGAGCTGGGCAATCAAAGTATCAACTTCCTGCTTGGACAGAGGAACAGGATTGTGGGAATCACCGACGAAACCAGTGACTTTTGGAGTGTCTTTGACGATATGCCAAGTGTCGTCATCAAGTCTCATCTGCACCAGAATGTAACCAGGAAAAAACTTACGGGTAGAAGTCTTCTTTTGCCCTTTTACAACCTCAACCACTGTTTCCTGGGGGACGAGGATCGCGCCAAAACGATCTCCAAGGTTGTGAGTGCGAATTCTCTCTTCCAGAGTCAACTTCACTCGCTGCTCAAATCCCGAATACGTATGAACTACGTACCAAGGCAACTTGTTATCAGCCAGAGACTTCTTCTGTGCTGGTTGCTCTTCCCCAGCCCCTATCTCATCCCGCTTCAATTCTTCTGAATCCACTCCGTCCTCCAAATCTTACCTTATCTTTTCCGACAGACAGCCCGCTAAAGGGTAGCCCCGAAATCTCATATCGACAATTACGCCAGAACCCACTGCATCAGGCGTCCAATCGCCATGTCGGCCAATCCAAGAAAGGCCGCAAAAAGAAACAGCATGACAATTACAACCAAAGATGCCTGCACCGTCTCCTGACGAGTCGGTCTATGAACCTTCTTCAGCTCCTTGACCGCATCAGAAAAGAAATCTCCAGCGGAAACCTTCCCTGCATTCACTTGTGCGGACTTTGCCATGACATCTCCATGCTTCTATTTAAAAGCTTTTATAAACGTTCGCCAATGCGAACCAACAGCGGAATCCTACGAGCCCGGCAGCGCGAAGCTGTAACGGCAAAAACATTCTCGTGGAAAATACATCCGGAGAAACGCCCGATACGGCACTCCTCTTTTTAAATTGGCACGCCCGGAGGGACTTGAACCCCCGACCCTCGGATTTGGAGTCCGATGCTCTACCAACTGAGCTACAGGCGTATATGCGAGGAGATTCCGAACACAGCCCAAAACCCCATCGACAAAAACTGCGAGTCGGGACAGATACACTATCTCGACTCGCAGCACAAAATTCGGCTCAACCACGATTTATCACCATGACAGCCGAACTTTCATCGGCGCCGCACAATGGCCGCCCCGATGAAGTGTCCTATTCGATGATTTCGGCAACGACGCCGGCACCAACTGTACGTCCGCCTTCACGGATCGCAAAGCGGAGTTCCTTGTCCATCGCAATCGGAGCAATAAGCTCGACTTCAACCGAAATATTGTCGCC
>JAQTWB010000174.1 GCA_028689495.1 bacterium
GGTTATTGAATCACAAAATACGGCGCTTAAGGACAAGCAAGGGAGATTGGAACCCTTGAAGATGGAAACGGCACCTGTAATTGAAGAACGCAAGAGGTTGTATGGCGAAAAGAATCCCGACGAAGATGAACTTCGTATAAATAAGGCAGTTACTGATGCCGAAAACGCTGAGAAGCAAGTTCGAGCGCGATACGATGAGCTGCAACAGCAACTGAATACGGGTAAGGCTTTTGTTGAATCTCTGAAGAAACGTATTGAACAGCGCGAGCCCGAGTTGAGATTGGTGGAGACTGATTTTTTGTCAGCGCTTAACCATGCAGGCTTTTTAGATGAAAAACAGTTCCTTGAAGCCAGAGTGACACCTGAGCAGATGGACGAACTGACGGTGAAAGCCAGGAAGTTGGATAACCGTGAAACTGACCTCAAGGCCAGACAAAGGGATAGGAAAGAGCGACTAGATATGGAGGCTGCCAAAAAGGTAACTGAGAAGTCGCTTGAGGAGCTTGAACCTCAATTCAAGCAGTGTGAAAATTCGCTGAAGGAGGTGCGGGAGATTATTGCGCGTCTCGGACATAAGTTAACTGAGAACGCTGAGGCTAAGGAGCGGGTCAAGGCAAAGCAGGAGGTTATCGAATCCCAGAAAAAGGAGTGTCGTAGATGGGATAATTTGCACGAGCTTATCGGTTCAGCCGATGGTAAGAAATACCGCAATTTTGCCCAGGGGTTAACTTTTGAAATGATGATTCGACATGCCAATCGGCAACTTCAGAAAATGACGGATCGCTATCTGCTTGTTCGCGACGATACTCAGTCGCTGGAGCTTAATGTGGTAGACAATTACCAGGCAGGTGAAGTTCGCTCGACAAAGAATCTTTCGGGCGGGGAGAGTTTTATCGTCAGCCTTTCGTTGGCTTTGGGGTTATCGCAGATGGCCAGCAAAAATGTTCGGGTAGATTCGCTGTTTCTCGATGAAGGCTTTGGCACGTTGGATGAGGAAGCTCTCGACACTGCGCTGGAAACTCTTGCCGGATTACAGCAGGATGGCAAGCTAATAGGTGTGATTTCGCACGTGCCCGCCTTGAAAGAGCGGATTAGCACTCAGATTCAGGTTACGCCACAAACTGGTGGGCGAAGCCGGATTTCCGGGCCGGGATGTTGCCATCGTGCAATTTAGGGCGTGTTGAAAAACATGCCCATAATGCAGACGGCGAAAGCCGGATGCCTGCGCGTAGCGCAGTAGATGTAGGGCCTGCAAGGTCCTACAAAAGAAAAAATCATAGAGGGGAGACTTTTTCGCATCTTCGATACGAAAAAGTGGATTGACGGTAGTCAATCCTGGCGAAATGTTAATTTCGCAACACTTCCATTTAGGCCACCCTTTATTGTCGGGTTCTGAGCCGGTTGATAGGCAGAAATGTTCAAATTGTTGTTGTTACTGTAGGGCGCGGGTCTTGTGTCCGCCCGCCTGTGTTGAGAACACAATTCGTTACGGAAATTCAAATCTTTGCGCTTGTGATTCATAGTAATCGCGGGTGACGAAAATAGAATATCCGCGTCGCGGTTGTGCGTTTGTTGAATCATCATAGACGCTGCGCCATTGATTGCTGAGTTGGAGAATCGTTGGCAGCGGTGACGAATTTGGCCAGAGGATTGTTTCGGCCTGGGCTTTCTCGATAAAGGTAGACCAGTTTCTTGTGCCGTCGAAGCTCTCCTGGTGCATGTCAAAAACTTCCGGAGGAGTAACATTGGTTCTTCCATCAATCGCAACACATGATTTAATTTCTCCCTGGCGGCTGCTACGGCGAAACATCACATAGCCACCATCCTGAAAAGTATGAGCCAGAGGTTCCGGGAGACGCTCCTTTTCAATGAAATTATAGGCGGCAACAGGAGTGATATTATTGTTTGTTGGGTGTTTGAAAACAGGATAGGAAAAAACAAAACAGAGTAGCAGCGAAAGAAAAACTCCAACCGCTATCGAACCCTCGGGAAGCGTCAGGAGTCGCTCCTTTAAAAGTTCCAGGCCGAACAAAAGGTCGCTTTCATTTTTCTCCTTTTCGTTTAGTTCGCCAAGTTCGCGAGCAAGCAATAGAGCCGAATAGATGACAGCAAACGGCAAGAATTTGCTGAATGTCATACCGGCAATGAAAAGAATCCCCGGAGCTGCGAGGAACAGAACTGGTCGTTGACGAGGATAAAGGTGGCAGATGAGGTAATAAAGAACGAGAAGGATCAGGCATATCCCGGCTGCCGGGTCGTAGAAGTTTGCTGGCTGAAATTCTCTTATGCTGAGGAAGCGGATGGGATGGGTTGCTTTATTGGCGAAGGTCATCCATTCAAGCCCGAGGTGAGGCGTCGCCAGTGTGCCGGCAAAAAATAGCAGTAGAGGGCGAATTCCCCAAGGCACCAGAGCGGCCAGACCGATTGCACTTGTGATATTTGTGTTCGCCCAGAGAGAGCCAAGAACAAAGGTGTATATATAGAAAAAGTGTCGTGGCAGACGCTGGCTTCGGTGAAGTTCGCTTATACCAGTCAGTAATATGAAAAGAACCCAGGAAAAACACTGTGGACGCAAGGCAAAATGGTTGACCATGGCAGCTGTGCACAATGCGGCAATAATCATCCCGGTAATCTTGTCTTGAGACACAGAAACGAATATTTTGACTGCAGCCAGAGCGAGTGAAATTGCCAACAGTGTTTTTAGCAGTAGTAGACCCTGGATACCTCCGGCCAATTCAGCTATTGCGACAGAGATTTCGAAAAGCCAGGAATAGGCATGCCACATGCTGTTTCCGGAAAAGCAGTTCCATAGGTCTTGTGTTGGCAATGTGCGAGAGTAGAGGATCCAGCGGCCAACAACGATATGCCACCAGAGATCAGGGTCTTCAATTGGCCGAAGTATATAACAGCCAAGCAGAGCGGAGATGGCGAGCAGAATCCAAGGGGTAGTTCTCGGTTCGTGTGTAGATTGTTCAGCTAAATCCATATATTTTTAGGGCTCTTTGGTGATATTTCTCGAATCAGAACGATCTGTTTTGTAATCTATACACTTGTGAGGATGCGTTTTGCATTGATTTTGTTCATTGCACTCGTAAATTCGCGGGTGAAATTTGTTTCAGCCGAGAACTTACGGGCCATTTTCCGGTTAAAGGATGTCCCCCGGCTGAGGATATGGGGAAGTCAGTGGCAACGCAGTAGAAGTTTACAGACAAAGCGATCGAGCGGAACACCAATGCTGGTACTTACAAGAAAACCTGGGCAGGCGGTTTATATCGGTGACGATATCCGAATTACGCTGATGGAGATAAGGGGAAATCAAGTGAGGTTGGGAGTCGAGGCGCCTTCCTCGGTGCGTATCTACCGCGAAGAAATCTACTTGCAGATCCTTGAGGAGAATAAGCAGGCTCTTCAACATACATCAGAAATACCTGGCGATTTGTCCCAGGTAGCGGAGGTTTGGAGATCGCGCAAGGTTTCTGCGATTTCAGCCACTACGCCCGACAATAATCCCAGCAGTGAAGATGAAGAATAGGTCGACCATGAGTAGCTCATCAGAGAAAATTACTTTTCAGTCATCGCGTTTTGGTCAGATTGAGGTTCTGCGCAGCACGTTGATCGAATTGCCTTTTGGTATCATCGGTTTTCCGGAAAGCCGAAGTTATGTTTTGCTGGATTACAATCCGCCATTCTCCTGGTTGCATAGTGTCGACAATCCGGAGCTGGCTTTTGTTGTCGTCAGTGCAGCAGAGTTTGGTGACAATTACAGCTTTGCCTTGCCTGTTGGTGATAAGGACATCGGACTTAAGCAGGATGATGAAGTGGCAATTCTCAATCTTGTGACAGTGCGTCCTGATCCGACCTTGACCACAGTAAATCTCAAAGCGCCGGTTATCGTAAATTTGACAAATCGTAAGGGACGCCAGTTGATTCTCGACAGTCAGTCGTTTTCCGCACGTCACCCACTCTGGGGTAAAGGCGAAGAGTAGTACTGATGACAGTT
>JAQTWB010000175.1 GCA_028689495.1 bacterium
AAATCCGCTGTTAGTTGTGTAAATCATAAGCACATTTTCACGTTCTTGTTTTGATAGCTGCCTACTGGTTGCGACTGCCATATCACTTTCATTTGCAACAAATACGACGTTGCAAAACGTCTTGTTACAAAGCGTTCTCAGAGCATCCCAATACACCGAATTATTCGAGATATCGGCCGGGGAGATAAGTACTACGCGGTATACATCGCGGTGACCAAGGACACTCCATCCAGCTTGAGACATTGTAGAAGCCAACAAGAAAGTGATGCCAATCGCCGTTTTCCAAAACTTGCTCACTCTGAGCTCCTTTCAACCTTAATTTCTGCTGATTTTTTGTAAAAGTCCTTCAACGTTGCATATCGCGAGGCACGGATACTTCTAACTTTTGCCATTGCATGTTCAACCGGGATGCCAAACTGAACTAATGCTTCCGCCGCGATCATCAAGCTACCTTCCACAACCTCGGGGATCACCTCTGTCGCACCAGCAGCCTTGAGTCTGCTGACCGAGGATTCATCGGACGCCCTCACCACGATAGGAATATCTTTACGTTCCTGGCGAACCAGTTGCAGCACACGCTCAGCCGAATAGACATCGTGGTAAGAAAGCACCACGCCTCGGCAACGAGACAAGCCGGCAGCCTGCAGAACTGCTAGGCGGTCTGCATTCCCAAAAGCCACTACACCACCTGGCGGCGGCTTTAACTTGAGAGCATTTGGCGTCAAGTCTAGCGCAACAAATTCAATGCCTTCTTCGGATAGAAAAGTGCCAATTTGAGCCCCTGTCCGCCCGTATCCACACAAAATGACATGGTTTTCCTTGGCGAAAGAACCGACCGCAATGTCGTGAATTGTCTTTGCCTTGTGAGCCCAGTCCCCCCGTGCCATTTCGCCAGATTTTTTTGCTGCCCACTCGATGAGAAACGGCGCAACAAACATCGAGATCAGCATCGCTGAAAGGGTCAGTTGAAATACATCTTGTTCGACCAACTTCAGTGCGTAGGCCAGCTGGATCAATACCAGTCCAAACTCACCGGCCTGAGCCAGTTGCGTGGAGGTTTTTAGGCAAACATCTGGCGGACTTTTGGCTATTCGAGCCACAAGAAAGACAACGAGCCCCTTGCCGACAACCAACAGCAAAACGGCGAGTAGCAGAGCAGGAATGTGGGTAAACACATAAACCACATCAAGCATCATGCCAACGGTGACGAAGAACAGGCCAAGAAAAATATCACGGAATGGTCGAATATCCGACTCAACCTGATGGCGGTACATCGTTTCTGAAATCAGCATCCCACCGATGAATGACCCCAGAGCCAACGACAATCCGGCAGCATGGGTTGCATATCCTAAAGCAAGCACCACCCACAGTGCTGTCAGGACAAACAACTCCTCCGACCGGCGATGTGCAATCGTATCGAGCAGCAATTTCATCGGGCGCCGGCCCAAACCGATCAAGAGTATGAGCACCGCAATCGTTTGTAACAATGCCACGCCAATTGCCAGAGCCAAGTCAGACGGAGGTCGCGCCAATGCCGGAAAAAGAATCAGACAGGGAACCACCGCTATGTCTTGAAAGAGGAGAGTTCCCATTGTCTGCCGTCCGGAGCGGGAGTGCAGTTCAAAACGCTCCGACAGCATTCTGGCAACAATTGCCGTAGACGACATGGCGACCGCCAGACCGACGACTAATCCGACCTCCCACTTCTGGCCGTAACCCCAAACCGATGCAATCATGGTTCCGATTGCCGTAATTGCGACCTGCGCACCGCCAAATCCGAATACGGTGGTCTGCATGGCTCGTAATCGGCTGATACTGAATTCTAGGCCAATGGAGAACATCAAGAAGACAACGCCAAATTCAGCCAGTGCTCCAAACTCTTCGGACTCAGCGAGAATTTTGAAACCATGCGGCCCTAAGGCAATCCCAACCGAGAGGTATGCCAAAAGGGAGGGTAACCGAAGACGTTGTGCAAGAAAGACCGTGACAAGCGCAACTGTCAGCAGCAAAAAGATGGAAAGTAAGTTCCCTTGTTCCATGTCAGGCAAGTTTGGGTAGCATGCTAGCAATATTACCGAGAACCAAGGCGTAGCGGCCATTCCTGAAGGAAATTAACGAACAACGGGTTCTTCACTGCTCAGGCAGTGATATAAAACGAACAGCAATGGAGAGCTTCACGCATGGACCACAACATCCCCCTGATCACTACCTTGGCTGCCGGATTCGGAATTGCCTTAGCACTTGGATTCATCGCTGAACGCCTGAAGTTTCCAGCACTGGTGGGCTATCTCGTGGCCGGTATTCTTATTGGCCCCGCCACACCAGGATTTGTCGCAGACATCCATATTGCAGCCCAGTTGTCAGAGATCGGCGTGATGCTCCTGATGTTTGGCGTTGGCCTGCATTTCTCACTAGCTGATTTGCTCGCAGTAAAGCGGATTGCGGTTCCTGGTGCCGTTGTGCAAATGACATGCGCCACGCTACTTGGCATGGTGGCATCCTGGTGGTGGGGTTGGCCATGGGGCCATGGATTGCTTTTCGGCTTATCTTTATCTTGCGCCAGCACCGTCGTCTTGCTCAAGGCGCTGGAGGCGCGAGGAATACTCGAAAGCATGAATGGCCGAATAGCGGTCGGCTGGCTGATTGTCGAAGACTTAGCGACCGTACTGGTATTAGTCCTTTTGCCACCGCTAGCTGCACTTCTTGGGGGAAATGCCGTTGCGTTGTCAGGGAACGAAGCAGTCTGGATCACCATCGCCAAAACATTGCTGCAAGTTGGTGCTTTCATCGGTTTGATGATGATTGTCGGACGGCGGGTTATTCCTTGGCTTCTTTGGCAAATTGCTGGAACGGGCTCAAGAGAGCTGTTCACTTTGTCAGTTGTTGCGGCGGCCATTGGCATAGCATTTGGCGCAGCCAAATTGTTCAATGTCTCTTTTGCGCTGGGAGCCTTCTTTGCTGGGATGGTCATGCGCGAGTCGGAGTTCAGTCATCGCGCCGCCCAAGAATCGTTACCCCTTCGTGATGCATTTTCGGTGCTGTTTTTTGTTTCTGTCGGGATGCTGTTCCAGCCAGATGTTTTGATCGAAAAGCCGCTACAGGTACTCGGTGTATTGAGCATCATCATGCTCGGCAAAACACTTGCAGCATTCTTCCTGGTTCTTTCTTTCAGATACCCGTTGAATACAGCGCTGACTGTTGCGGCCAGCCTTGCCCAGATAGGTGAGTTTTCTTTCATTCTGGCGGGATTGGGCCAGGCGCTCGGCTTGATGACTGCTGAGGGGATGAGTCTGATTCTTTCCGGAGCATTGTTTTCCATTGCACTTAATCCATTGATGTTTTCAGCAATTGAGCCCTTGCGCAAATGGGCGCTGGAAAAATCGGCTTTTGCTCGCAAGTTTGAACAGCGCGAAGAGCCTTTCGCCGAACTACCTACAACTACGGAACGTAAGTTCCTGGAAAAACAAATTGTGCTTGTGGGCTATGGTCGAGTCGGTCAACGAATTGCTGCATCTTTGACGGAAAAAGATATTCCTTATGTCATTGCCGAACAAAACCGGGAGATCGTAGAAGGGTTGCGAAAGGTAGGCACTCCCGCCGTTGCCGGAGATGCTGCCGAACCTGCTGTCCTGATTCAGGCGCACATCGCCGATGCAGCGATGTTGGTTATTGCCTGCCCCGACCCAATCAACGTTCGCCAAATGTTTGAAACGGCAAAGGCGCTTAACCCTGATATAGAAATTCTCATACGCACTCATAGCGAATCTGAGTCTGAACTGCTTCGGCAAAGCCAGTACGGTACTGTGTTTTTTGGTGAGGAAGAGCTAGCGAAGGGAATGGCGGCGCATGTGCTGAAGCGATTTGAGTCTTGCACCAAGAGTAGATAAGGTACGGGCGTCCTCATCCTCTACGGCAGGTTTCGGAGTCATGCGGCCATCTAGCTGACTGCTCTGGGCAATAGGCGACCGGCGGCTCATGGCCG
>JAQTWB010000052.1:0-12858 GCA_028689495.1 bacterium
AAACAACAAAAATTTCCCCGGCGGACTCGACCTTTTCGACAAGGCGACGTTCGCAATATCTCCACCAACACAGGAAGGAGGGATATACAAACTTCTTTCGCTGGGAGAACGGACCTGCTGGATGAACCTCCGAAGACGTCTGAAAACCTATAAGCGCGCTTCAAGCATTGCCGAGATTACCTGCCTTCTTACCGCTGACGGTGATGCCGCTATTTCATCCCTCTACCTTCCTCTCATGGAGTGCCTGGAGAAGCTCTCCGCAGCGAGTGATGATCAGGTGGAAAACGATATCTGGATTGAATATGTTATCACTGCGTTGAATCAGGGTGGCTATTCTCCGCTGGAGTTCCCCGGACTTTTCACCCCGACAGAAAAATCAGTCATTAAAAGCGTTACTGAAAAAATAAAAACTGAAATTGCTCTTGTCTCTCGCTCAGAGATGATTAGAAAGCTCTGCTATTTTATTGAACAGGAAGTCAGCGGGGCAAAATTAAAATTCATGCGCTGAGACATTGAACAAATACAGCAACATTGCCAGCACAGAATCTACGCGCACTCCTTACTAGAGGATAATTTGTCCGGGTCGACACTCGACCGGACAAGATAACCACGATGAAAATGTGCAAGGCTCAGGCAACTCACTGAGAGGCCTGAGTGTTAAAAGCCTTGAACTTCCAAACAAATTTGCCCACCACATCGTGAGGTAATTTTTTGGAATTCAAGGCGTTCTGACAGTGTCTGTTAGGTCAAGTCTGAGCTGGTACAGATAATTTAGTCCTACTAAAATCAACCACCATCACTTCAAAGCGGAATTAATATCCTTCCGCATCTCCAAAGTAGCCTCACGGGCAGCATCTTTCCAGTGCATGCCCTGCAAAGCCGGCCTTCTCAAAGCGTACAGTATCCCCCGGGAAGAGTTGACAACTGCGCCCTGTCCACCGGGATTAAAGCAGGCTCTTACGTCAGTTCCTTTTGCCCCTTGCGCACCATAACCTGGCACAAGGAAAAAACAGCCCGGTAGGGCCTTGCGCAATATCGCTGCCTCCTCGGGCCATGTCGTCCCGACAACTGCTCCAATACTGGAATATCCACTATCGCCGATACTCCCCTCACCCCAACTGCGAATCAATTCCGCCATCTGCAAAAATACACTCCGACCATTCTCCAGTTTTAAGTCTTGCAACTCACCTGAAGATGGGTTGGATGTTTTGGCAAGAACGAAAATACCTTTGCCTTGATTAGCAAAATCAGAAAACGGCTTAATGCCATCGCTACCAAGATAGCCATTGACAGTAACAAAATCAGCATCAAGGCATGACACCATGCTTCCAGAAAACAAAGTCGCTTTGCCGATATGCCCAGCAGCATAGGCCGTTGCAGTGCTGCCAATATCACCGCGCTTGGAATCATCGATCACAACCTTCCCGGCATCATGAAGTGCTCGAATAGTCCGTTGATAAACTTCATATCCGGGGGCGCCATACTGCTCGTAAAAAGCTATCTGCGGTTTATATACGCCGCAGATATCTGCTGTCGCAGAAATAATCCCCACGTTAAATTCATAAATCGCTTCAACTACCGCCTGCACAGTATCGCCGTAACGAGATACCACACTGGCTTTCAACTCATCTGGAAAAAGTTCAGGAAAAGGATCCAGACCTATACAAACAGGGGCGCCAAATTCGGCGATTTTCGCGACGATTAAATCAGCTACATTATTCATATCCACCTCAAGCAGAACAATCTCATACGAATGACCAGAAAACTTTTGCCAGCAGACAGGAAGAAACAATACCAGCCACGTCTGCACACAGAGCAGCAATTAGCGTATGACGAATGTTATTAACACCAATCGCTCCAAAATAAATTGCTATCACGTAAAACGTGGTCTCGGTACTGCCCATCATAATAGACGCAAGAAATGATTCGTACGAGTCAGGCGCATTCTGTACAATCGAACTCATTATGCCAAATGCACCACTACCGCTTAACGGGCGGACAAGTGCCAGCGGCAAAACATCCGGGGGCAGAAATATCCAACCAGTTACTGGCTCAAGGACCGAAGCCAGAGCTTCCATCGCCCCTGAGGCACGGAACATCGCAATTACAACCAGTATGGCGACAAGATTGGGGATAATCTTCACCGCTATTTCAAAAGCCTGCTTTGCGCCATCAGTAACCGCTTCGTACAATTTCACCCCTCTGTACAAACCATAAGAAACAATTGACAGCATTAAAAATGCGAGCAACCAGTGCGAAAGAAACTCATTGAGCAAAAAATCCAAAGCTGGTTTGCTCCCCCAAAATAGCTCGCGTAACAGGGCAACAAAAAATACAATTATCACCGCTACTGCCAATCGTCTTCCTCCAGCAGAAGCAGAACCGGCAAGTCTCGAGTGGTCATCACCGACCAACAACGCCTCCGAAAATTCATTCTCTTGCGACTCAGCCGGACCAGCGCCGTTTTTTGGTGCCAACAAAAAGCACGAGATAATCGCGACAACGGAAGAAATAATAGTCGCCAGCAGCGTAGGAAGAAATATTGAGGCTGGATTTGCCGCACCGGCGGCAGCCCGAACTCCAATTACACCTAACGGCAATATTGTAACGCTTGAGGTATTGATCGCCAAAAAAAGACACATCGCATTTGTCGCTGTACCAGGAAAAGGATTGAGCCGATTAAGCTCAACCATCGCCCTAATGCCCATCGGCGTCGCGGCATTGCCAAGTCCAAGCATATTTGCCGACATGTTCAGCATCATCGCACTCATCGCCGGATGTTCCGCCGGCACATCGGGAAACAGTCTCCGCATCAGAGGCTGTATCAAGTCAGCCAGTTGGCGAAGCAACCCCCCTGCCTCGAGCACACGCACCAAACCGAGCCAGAGCGCCATAATGCCGACCAAACCGAGAGCCAGATTAACTGCCGCTTTACCGGCTTCAAAACTGGCATCGGTTACTGCCTGCATTTTTCCGCTGAATGCGGCGAACAGCACACCACCAAGTAAAAAAAAGGCAAAAACATGGTTTACCGGACTGGGGCGGGCCTCAGTCTTCACTGTTTCTGGCAAAGATAAGTGTTTTTCCGACATAAGCACCCTGAATAATGTATGGTTCCACGCACGCCAACTCATACCAACTGTGAGTGCCCGAGTCTCTCAAACTATGAATTTCCCCATCTTGCTATAGGGTGAGCAAATAACTGGAATTTGAATTATCAAGCGGATCAATGCAAATTCACGCTTTTTGCATTTTACTCTTACGCATTAGAGGTTTAAAGTAAATTTACGTTTAATAATCCTTAGCTTCGGCTACTTTATGCCATTAAGGGCCCTGCTAAGCATTTACACTTGAGGAACCAATGGACGAACCCGTTGCCATGCTATCTACATCAATTGACACCCTTTGGGTGTTGGTATGCGCCTTTCTCGTATTTTTTATGAATACCGGCTTTGGCTGTGTTGAATCCGGCTTTTGTCGAAGTAAAAATGCGGTGAATATTCTCGCCAAGAACTTCATCGTTTTCGGCATAGCTTCTATCGGCTTCTGGGCAGTTGGATTTGCCCTGATGTTTGGCGATGGTGGCAGTTTTTTTGGGACCAACGGCTGGTTCCTGATGGGAGCCGACAACAGTCCGGCAACTGGTGATGCCTACCAAGGGGTCTTCAGCGCTCTAAGCTGGGCCGGAGTCCCGTTTAACGCAAAATTTTTCTTCCAGCTTGCTTTTGCCGGCACCGCAGCAACAATCGTTAGTGGTTGCGTAGCTGAACGAATCCACTACACATCTTTCATGATCTTTGCACTTGTAATCGCGGCGATTGGCTACCCGGTTACCGGCCACTGGATTTGGGGTGGTGGATGGCTGCAACAGCTTGGCATGTGGGACTTTGCCGGCTCCACGGTAGTGCATTCAGTTGGCGGCTGGGCCGGTCTGGCTGGCATTCTTGTCCTCGGACCACGGATAGGCAAATATCGTAAAGACGGAACTGTCTCGCCAATTCCTGGTCACAGCATGCCGCTTGCTTTTATCGGGGCGATGATTCTCTGGCTGGGATGGTTCGGCTTTAACCCAGGTAGCACAATGGCTATTGCCGGAGACGGAGGTGTAGCTGCTTCTCATATTGTCGTCACAACAAACATCGCCTGCGCTGCCGGCTTAATCGTCGCCACCCTTGTCTCAGTAATGCTGTTTGGCAAACCTGACTTCAGTATGACCGTAAACGGTGCCTTGGCTGGACTGGTTTCAGTCACTGCGGCATGTGCTTTCGTCACCATCCCGGCGGCGTTGCTGATTGGCGCAATTGGCGGTCTGCTCGTTGTCTACGCAGTTCGTTTTTTTGATTCAGTTCGTATTGATGATCCTGTCGGCGCCTTGGCCGTGCATCTTGTTTGCGGTGTCTGGGGAACCTTTGCGGTAGGTCTTTTTGCCACTACAGATGCTCCTGGAGGAATTAGTGCAAACGGTCTGTTCTACGGTGGCGGTTTTGAACTACTCAAAGCGCAAGTAATTGGTATTGCCGCAGTTGGGGCATTTACTTTCGTCGGAGCATATGCCGCTTGGTATGCACTTAAAGTCACTCTCTCGATTCGCGTCGCGCCAACAGTTGAATCCGAAGGCCTTGATGTTCATGAGATGGGTTCCGAAGCATATCCGCATGAAAGTGCTATCGACGTAGCCGAACTCATCAAGCAAAGCCGCCTGGGCCGACATGAACACGAAATTGTTCGCCAGGAAGCAATTCGCTCACCTCGTTCAGCAGAGATGCCGCCGGAGTTTTCAGTCTACAAGATACGCCTTTCCGATGTAGACCTTGCGGCTTTTCTGAAGTCATGGAAGGAAATGTGTGGGGCAAATAGTGGGATATCTTCTGACTTCCAGGAAATCTACCGACACTTTACTACCTTGGAAACCGGCGGGGAAATGCGCTTTCGTGGTGGCAATCCGGAACATGTCCGCGAGAAGCTGCAGTCACTGGCGGCGGCGATCAATCCTCGCGCAACGGCTGACCTGATCGACACCAAAACACACCGACTGAGCGCTGTGATGTAAGACAACACTTGGTGGTGCAATCCCACCACCAGGTGTTCATAAATACGAGCGTCATTAGAAAACCAATAAATCAAGATATCACACCGAAAAATATGAAAATCATCACTGCTATTATCAGACCAGAAAAACTGACTTCTGTTAAAAAAGCTCTTGCCGAAATTGATGTTTACCTGATGACAGTGACTGACGTCAGAGGTTGTGGCGTCCAAGGTGGACGAAAGGAAGTCTATCGCGGTCAAGCTTACGAAGTTGAACTGTTGCCAAAAGTAAAAGTCGAAATCGCAGTTAACGAAGCTTTTGTTGAAGCGACAATTGACACTCTGGTGCAGAGTGCCCGAACTGAAGGAACCGGTTCAATCGGGGATGGGAAAATCTTTGTTACTCAGCTTGAAGACTGTGTAAGAATTCGCACAGGAGAACGAGGCCCTTCAGCGATTGGCCCGAAGTAAGTAGCCCGGAAATTGCATTTTAGTTTATAAGCGCAATACTAAATTCCCCTCTTTGGAGGGGTGCCCGAAGGGCGGGGTGGTGGAAAATACATCGAGAGGAGAACCACCCCGGCGCTACGCGCCACCCCTCCGAAGGAGGAAGGGAATTAACGTTTCGCAGCGTTGTACGTGAAAACAAACCCCCTGCCCACTGTTCAGCCAACAACCCCTGCCGCAATCAAGACCCGCGTCAGCTCAAGAAATTGGCTCAATTGCAAACTTTCAGCACGGGCCACAGGATCTATCCCCGCAGAGAACAAATAAGCCCCAACTTCACTTTTGCTGCCAAACCCGGCTGAAGCTAATGAATTATGAATAGTTTTGCGCCGCTTGAGGAAAGAAGCCCGTAAAACCGGCTCAAGAGATTGAGGTGCAACGTCAAAATTGAAATCGCGATGAGGTTCAATAAAAAGCATGCGCGATTCAACCCCGGCTCGGGGAACAAAAGCATCTCCAGACACAATTCGTCCAAGACTGACTCGTGCCTGATATGAAGTTAGAATGCTAAGTGAACTGCACTCTCTTGTCCCGGCCGGACTGGCAATGCGCTCAGAAAACTCACGCTGCAACAAAAAACTGGCTCGGGAGATATAACGACTATTACGAAGAACCCAGAGAACCATATCCGTAGAGATGGAATACGGCACATTCGATACAACTACAGCGTGTTCAACCCCGTTTGGCAAAATGTCGGCAAGAGCCACATCCCTTATATCGGAGTTAACAAAACTATCGTCCATCAAAGCTGGATGATCTTCCTGCAACTTCCGGCAAAAATCCGCTTCAAGCTCGACAAGCAGCAAACCTGCTTTTTGTGTGGTGAGTAAATGCTCTGTAAGTGCGCCAAGACCAGGACCAACCTCGATAACAAATTCATCCGCCTTGATTCTGGCATCAGTAACAATTGCCCGGGCAAGGTTCGCGTCTTTAAGAAAATTCTGCCCTTTACGTTTACTGGGTTTCACCCCAGCATCTTCCAGCCGACGTCTGATTGCATCCATCAGATTACTTCCATTTCCCAGGCGTTCTCCACTCTCCAACGCGAGCGCACATCAACACGTGGTGTTAGCTCCTGAAACTTTTCCGACAGCACCTCGCCGCCAGTCTCCAACACACGGGCCAAAGCAGCATAGGCGATCATGGCTGCATTATCTGTGCACCACTTAAGCGGAGCGGGAGAGAAACGCACTGAAAACTCACGAGCCAATGTAGAAAATTCTTCACGCAACAAACGATTCGCCGCTACGCCACCAGTAATCTGCAGCGATGCCGGCATCATTGAAGTATTCGTTTCAAGCTGTCGCAGGAGGAACCCTTCGGTTTTCAGCAACAAGGCATCAATAATCGCCCGTTCAGCTGAAGCTGCCATATCGACAACCAACCTTTCGTCATCCCCCTGACGCTGTGCCGTCGCGCAGGCCTGCATCACTGAAGTTTTCAAGCCGCTAAAGCTGAAAGCATCTGCCACATCCTTCATTCCAATGACAAAATGAAAACGACTACCATCCCCATCAGCCGCAGCACGCGACAATTCCGGCCCGCCTGGGTATGGCAAACCAAGCAAAGTTGCGATCTTGTCAAAAGCCTCTCCCGCCGCATCATCACGCGTTCTACAGACCGGCTGATAGTCACCAGGCCGAGAAGAATAAACAAGTTCAGAATGTCCTCCAGAAACAAGTAACGAAAGCACCGGGTAGTGTGGGCGTTCCGCTTCCGGGGCGAGAAAACCGGCAAGCAAATGGCCTTCAAGATGATTAACCGGCAAAAGGGGAACACCCGAGCGAAATGAAAGCCCTTTGGCGAAATTTAACCCGACAAGCAAGCAGCCCTTTAATCCTGGGCCGGCTGTCACGGCTATCAAATCAAGATCTTCAACTACCAGACCTGACTGCTGCAGGGTCTCTCCAACGACGTGTGGCAAATTGGTAATATGCTCACGGGCAGCTAGCTCGGGAACCACACCACCAAATGGACGGTGTTTTTCAATCTGCGAACTAACATTTTCAGCCAATATAACTGCACCTGTGTCTTCGGTGTAAGCAAGAACTGCGGCTGCTGATTCATCACAACTTGATTCTATTGCCAGAATCTTCATTGGCTGAGTTGAACCTCACGGATATAGGCAACAAGTGCATCAATATCACTGACCGTGAAGCCTCTTTCGGGGGCCGGACATAACCGCTTGCTCTTCAAAGAAGAAACACCAATAGTGGAAAGAAAAGTTTTAAAGCGAATGCTTCTGTCCGAGTTCACTCCGACCCTTGGCGAAAACAAGTCAACAGCCGCAACTTGAAGTGGGCTCAAATCATCGACTGCTTCAATCTGATACTTATCGTGATCATCTCCATGGCAAACATCACAACGACCAATATGTCGATAAAGATATCGGCCATAGGCTGGTTTGTTCCCTTGCCGGACAAGTGGATTAAACCCCTCAATCTCGCTGTGCATCGGAAATAGTCCCCAAGAATTTCGTTCAAGGCCACCAAGCTGACGTCGTTCAACTTTCTGATTTATTGGGTCCTCAAAAAATATCGCGCTGACGATGCTTCGCGCATCGCTATCACTCATCCAGTCGTAACCTCGATGGGCGGAAAGCGACAACGGTCTACCCTCACGGTCAATGGATGAACGAATTGCCCGAATAACCTCCGCCACATTCCATTCGCCAATACCGTAAACTTTATCTGGAGTGATATTGGCAACTCGAACTTCCCCAAACTCATCCTCCAACAAACGACCACCTGCCAACCCGCCACTAGCAGGATCAACAACTGAATTATGACACTCCCGACACCCCGCCACCGCCAGCAAATACTGCCCTCGTTCCCCCTGCTCCGCTGTCGGTTCAATCTGAATTGCTTCGACTTTTTTATAATCACCAAATAGGGGACGAAAAAATCCCGTATTATACCAATGACCACCCCCAACGCTGCCACAAGAAGTGAGAGCAAGCACAGACAATACTGACCAAAGAGCCCTAATCACTGGGCGAGTAATCGAGTTCATGATTTCTCCGGCTGAACTGTCAGGAAAACTGTATTTCCATTACGGCGAACCAACAGCAATATCGGTTTCCCTGTCTTGCCAGCTTCTGTCATCTGCCGGGAAAACTCATCCGGAGAATTAACTGTTTTCGAATTTACTTCCAGAATAACATCGCCACGCGCAAGGCCGGATTGTTCACCGCTGGTTCCGGGTTCAATTTCAGCAACAACAACACCCTCGTCGGACTCAAGGTCAAGAGCGCGAGAAATGTCAGGAGTAATCGACTGAACCGTCAAACCCATCGTGCTTTGCTGATCAGACTCGGCATCCGCGCCATCCTTAAGTTCATCATCAAGCTCAGCTATTCTCACTTTGAGCGTCAGTTCCTTCTTTTGTCGCTTGACGATCACATCGACATCAGCCCCAACTTTTGATTCAGCTACAAGAATAGGCAAATCGGAATTTTCCGAAATCTTCTTCCCTTCATAGGAAGTAATAATGTCCCCTCTTTGAATTCCAGCCTTGTCTGCAGGACTATCCTTCATCACTTGTGCAACAAGAGCACCGTCAGCACTGCTAAGGTCCAATGCTTGGGCGACTTCAGGCGAAATCGGCTGAATCAAGACACCCAACCATCCCCTGGTCACTTTGCCATCGTGATGAAGATCCCGAACAATGGATTTAACCAGGTTGATCGGAATGGCAAAACCGATTCCAACATTAGCACCAGAGTCGCGATAAATTGCAGTATTCACACCAACGACCTCTCCTCGGGCGTTAAACAGTGGGCCACCGGAATTACCCGGATTGATGTTGGCATCAGTCTGAATATAATTGTCGTACGGCCCGCCGCCCGCCATTTTGCGCGACAAAGCGGAAACAACACCCACCGTAGCTGTGTGATCAAGGCGATAAGGATTGCCAATTGCAATAACCCAGTCACCCGCAAGAAGAGCATCAGAGTCACCTAAAATGGCGGGTTCGAGATCTCGGCCTTTCTTGAGCTTTAACAGCGCCAGATCAGTCTTTGAATCCCGTCCTACTATGTCAGCCTCCTGACGCTCCTTTTCATCCTGAAAAGTCACAAACACCTTTGTTGCCTTTTCAACAACGTGGTTATTGGTAATGATGTAGCCATCGCGGCTAATAACAAAACCACTACCAAGAGTTTCAAATTTTCTTTCTGACTGATCGGGCATCCCGAAAAAGAACTCAAACGGAAACTGCCCCTGGCCATTCGGAACGGCAAACTGTCGTTCTTTCTGTGAGCCCTTCTTTGGTTTGGCCTTGATTTCACTCTCGGTCGAAATGTTAACAACCGAGGGCCCAAGTTGCTTGATAACTGGCGCAAAACTGGGCAGCTGCAGAATATCTCTCTTACCAACAGACGATCCGGCATCAACCCAGATATCCTGTGCCTCGGCATATACACTATAAGGACTGACAACATTTATTGTCAGTCCTACGACAATCACACCAAGACTAACCGAAGTTAATTTCAAAACCATTTTCTCAAGCATTTTTGCTCTCCCTCGATCTTGCGACAAATCCAATTCTCAAACTCGAGAGCACTTCTTTTAACAGCTGCTCTTCGCTACCGGTAAGATTACCTTTGGTCTTTTCTTCCAGAACTCCAAGAATATCTATTGTGTGCCGTGCAGCATCGAGATTTACCGCAGACTGACCAGATCGCGGATCGGGCATTTCCCCAAGAAAGGTAAATGTCTGGGTAGCAAGGCCTATAATGAAGCCAGAAAAATCAACCTCATATCCCTCGGCGCGAGAGTCCTCTGACGGCTCCCCCGAATTGTCCTGACAACCGGAACTGCCGCAACCGCAGGCTGGTTTTTCAGATGCAGCTGATATAACCGATTCCCTGGGCGCAGGCTCCTGACCTACTGCAGGCTGCTCATCTCCCGAGCTGGTGAAACGACGGCGATCATTCACACGAAATTCACTATTTTTTTCTGTCTCGTCAGACATTATTTCCTCCATCAGTTAAAGAGCGCTTTCTCTATAACAATGAGCTGATATAGTGACAACTGATTAGCTGATATCAGCAACAAATGAGGCGACAGGTGACTAACTCAACATTACTGACCGTAACGGTGCTTGGCACAGGAACTTCCAGCGGAGTCCCTCTACCCTGCTGCAACTGCCGGGTATGCACCTCAAACGATCCCCGGGATAAACGATTACGCAGCAGTGTATTGCTGACAATTACCGACAATGCCGGCAACCTGCCTGCGCACAACATCCTGATCGATACAAGCCCAGATCTGAGACAACAAGCCCTCACCCACAATATCGACAATATAGATGCTGTAATCTACACCCACACTCACGCAGACCACATTTTCGGCATTGATGACCTCAGAGGATTCAACTTTCAACGATCAGGTCACATCCCGATATACTGCGACTTCCTCTCCGCAAGTGAACTGGAGCGAATGTTCCCGTATATCTTTTCTCCGGCCACACCGGCGGAAGGGGCACCTCCTCCCGAACTGGAGATGAACATCATTGATCGAGAACAGACTTTCAGCTGCTGCGGTCTGAAGGTGACACCTATCCCTCTCATTCACGGTAAACTTCCGGTTCTCGGCTATCGAATTGGCGGATTTGCCTATCTGACAGACTGCTCAGAAATACCGGAAACCAGCTATACCCTGCTACAGGGACTTGATGTGCTGATCATTGATGGGTTACGAGACAGAGCGCATAACACCCATTTCACGCAAAAACAGGCAGTCCAGGTTATCAATCGCCTACTTCCGAAACAGGCGTGGCTAACGCACATGAGTCACGAGATTATGCACGCCGAAGCGAATATTCGGGTAGCGGCGATAGCCAAAGTTCCAACCGAACTTGCCTACGACGGACTGAAGTTCACCTTAGAGCTTCATCGATAATCTGCGACAGACTGTCAACATCTTCACGTGAAAAAGTAAGTGCCGGACGAAGACGGATTGAACTGACTCCACAGGCGAATACAAGTGCGCCTTTGTCCTGGATTTTTCGTATCGCCTCACCGCGAAGTGCTGCATCTCCAAGGTCAAAAGCGCACATCAACCCCTTTCCACGAACATTGCTCAACGCTGAATTCTTTGTCGCAAGCTGCTGCAGTGAACTGAGCAGATAATCGCCAACCTCTTTGGCGTTATTCAGTAATGAGTCCTGATTTATCACTTCAAGAATACGACCACAACGCACCATATCGGCAAGACCACCGCCCCAGGTCGAATTAATACGTGAACCTTCACGAAACACATGATTGTCTACCTCATCAACACGTGTGCCGACCATGATTCCGCAAACCTGTGTCTTTTTGCCAAAACAGACAATATCAGGAATCATTCCGTAGTGTTCATAGGCCCACATCCGTCCTGTTAATCCCAGGCCGGTCTGCACTTCATCATAAATCAGCAAGGCCTCACGTTCGTCGGCAATACGGCGAAGCGCCTGGTGGAACTCCGGGCGAAAATGATTATCCCCTCCCTCACCTTGAATAGTCTCAATAATGATCGCTGCGATATCGTCGCCATAACGATCGAAGTAGGCATTAATCTCGCCAAGAGAATCTTTCTCCGCTTGTTCGACGGCAGCAAGATTCTCAGGCCCAAGAGGAAAGGCAATCTTCGGATTAGTAACCCGCGGCCATTCAAAACGCGGATAAAACTTGGTCTTCCGTGCGTCAGCAGTATTTGTCAGGCTCATTGTATAACCAGTGCGCCCGTGAAATGCTTCGCGAAAATGAAGGACTTTGGTACCAAACTCACCCTTGATTCCTTTTTTCTGGTTTTTGCGAATTTTCCAGTCAAAGGCAGTCTTCAGTGCGTTTTCCACAGCAAGTCCACCCCCCTCAATAAAGAACAGATACTTGAAAGCATCTGGCTTGGCGTATCGGGCAAATTTCTCAACAAACGCTCCCATCTCGACCGTAAAAAAGTCGGAGTTTGACGGTTTACTGCGCGCCGCGAACAGCAACTCCTTTTCAAACCGAGGATCAAACAAAGAAGGATGATTGTAGCCAATCGCATTGCTGGCGAAGTAACTGATGCAATCGAGATACTTCCGCCCGGTTCGGGCATCAACAAGATAATTTCCAGATGAGGATTCAAGATCTGGAACAATCTGCATCACGTCATTAATCATGTGCTGTCCAATCCGCTGATGCAGATCAAGTGCCGGATTATTTGCCATAAACCCCTCCTTTGAAACAGTTCTCATCTCTTCAGATTTGGGTGTGTTGAAAAACACACCCAAAATGCAGACAGCGCAAGCTGGATGCCTGCGTGCTGGAAAGAATACCTAGCGCAGTAAATGTAGGGC
>JAQTWB010000052.1:12958-16748 GCA_028689495.1 bacterium
AATAGTGGATTGACGAAAGTCAATCCTGGCGAAATGCCAATTTCGCAACACTCCCAATTTAGGATGAGCAAACAAGAGAAAACGGGGCAAAAAATAACGACTTACAGAAAGTGGAAATCAGTAAAAAGATCGGAGATTCTCAAGACTTGTTAGCGATCAAAGCGCCAGCGGAAAGAAAAGCCTGACGTTCCTCGTCGGTCAAACCTCCCATGCGCTCTTCGCTCACATGCCTGTCTTGAGCAACAAGCTTCTCCAGCGCCACTTTACTTCCTCCAGGAAGAGTCGCCGCCTGAATTACCTGCTCAACAGTGTCGGCATTATAAGAATAAAGACTACCGCCTGATTGTGGCTGCCAGGCACCACTAATCCAAACCAGACCATCACTTCCACCAAAGTCGACCAGACTACTCTTTGTTGACTCGCGATATTCACTGTCCAGCCTCGTTTCAAAAAGATCTCCCACAAATGAAGAAACGGCACTGCTGACACTCTCAAACGCCGAACTGAAGTCATTGGCGCAATTACTGAAGAATGAACCCACACTATCAGTGATACTGTCGATAGTTCCGCCAATATCCCAGCCGGAAAAAGCATCTCCTATCGCTCCAAAGTCCCAGGATTCGAGACTGAAAAAATCTCTTACCGCGCTAAAATCCCAATTATCGGTATCAAAAACCGACTCAACAAGCTTCACTCCACCATCAAAGGTATCACCAATCCAGGTGCCGACACTATCAGCCATCGAGCTTAAAGAATCCATTACCGAGTCCAACTCCTGCCCCAGTGAATCCATCAGACTCTTGTCACCAGTAACCCCCAGTTTCTCTCCGACAAACTCTGCGGCATCACTTAATCCTTCAGTCACAGCCTCATAGGCACTACTCACGCCATCACCGATAGTGTGAGCGGCATCACTTATTGCCTCGGTAATAGTGTCGATTATACCTTCAGATTCGGAAGGAGCGCCCCCAGATTTACCATCACTGGGAGATGGAGAAGATGATGTGAAAAGTGAACCAGCTTCGTCGATCACATCCTCCTTGACAAATTTTGCTACCCCACCTGCTGCTTCAACTGCCGAATTTTTTATTTCCGCTACCGTGTCCACCGCTTTATCGACCATGGTCGACAAACTACTGCCAATGCTGTCCAGAATCGACTCTTCCTCCGGTTTAACCGTCGTCTGAGCAGTGAGCATCACAGCTGCCTTGTTCTTCTCAGCCTTTTCCTCTTCACTCAAACGCTCTTTTAATTTGGATGTAACCGCCACTTTTCCAGGCATTTCAAGTTGCGAAAGGTCGCTCGGCTCCGTCGCGGCAACTTTGGCCTTCTTCTCAACAATCGGAACTGAAACTTCTGCTTCGCTCACTTTATCCGTAATATCAATTAGTTGGCACGACAGTCATCATACTCTAAAAAAGGCATTGAACGGCGGCAAATAGACATAAACTTGTTATGCAATCATTGGAAGGAAACGTGAGGCCAGACAAAGCACCCGGGCAAAAAAAAACGCGGTAACAGTCAAAACTGTCACCGCGTCATTAGTTGGGCGAAAATCGCCGTCATGTATCGGGCTTGAAATTTACGCAGCCTGACGACGACGACGAATAGCACCAATGCCAGCCAGACCAAGACCGAGGAGGCCCATTGTCGCAGGCTCAGGAACTGGTTCGCTGTTGTATGCAAGAGAAACTTCTACAAAGTTCGGACGATCAAACAACCCAACAGTTGAATTAAGATCAACGAAGATACTTACAAACGAATCAGCGAGAATTGCATTAAGCTCCGCTGCCGAAAGTATATATGTTCTCTGAAATTCAATATTACCGAGAGCTTGGAACAGGTTAACGAAATCAAATGGTCCACCAACACCGTTCGTAGCATTAACAAAACCACCGACTGGTCCACCGTTAACGATACCGTCAATATCCCATGTCAGAGCCTCATTCGCCGCACCATCAAAGTCTCCCTGAGCGTGAAGAGTGAAAACCCCACCAAGGCCATCAGAAGGAAGAACTCCAGCAAAGTTGAAGGTGAAATTCTCACCATCGACGACCTGATTTTGTAAGCCATTAAGCACGACCGGAGTAGCACCGGCTGGAACAGCGGCAAGTAACACCAAAGCCGCAATAACGAATTTATACTGTCTCCTTTTTCATTCCCGTATATTTGATAATTCAGACAAAGACGACCTGGAGGCAAGCCGACCTGCACCGCTGCCCGAACTACCACAAAACAGTATTTTTTCCTACAAACAATTGAAAAGTGACAAAAATAAGCTGTATCAGAAGATGCCAGGGTATGGTAAGAGGCTACCGATACAGCATTTATTCACGATAAGGAGTAAGCACATGCCGCAACTTGAACCTTGGCACTGGGTCGCTTTTGGCATGGTTCTGGTGATGCTCGAGATCGTCGTGCCCAGTTTTACAATCATCTGGTTCGGTTTGGGGGCGATTATTGTCTCTGCCTTGCTATTTATCTCTCCGGATGCCTCAACTTCTCTACAACTACTCTGCTGGACCATTAGTTCGTCCTTACTCACCGCCGGATGGTTTCTCGTGCTTCAGCCACGCATGAAAGATCGCACCCGGGCGGGATCACTTGAAGCTCTCCTCGGACAATGTGGTCAGGTAATTACGCCTCCACACGCCGATGCCCGCCGCGGCCTGCTGCGCTTCAGCACTCCCCTGGTCGGAGAAGATGAGTGGCAGTTTATCTGCGAAGACACAGTAGCCTCAGGTGACCGCGTAACTGTAACCGATGTTTCTGGAAACACTCTGATCGTGCAAAAAAAATCTTCATAACAACAAAAGACTGGAGGCACTAAATGACCGCTGGATTTGTCCTGGCCGTATTATTTTTCCTGCTCGTTGTAATCACAATCAGCCTCGGAGTGCGAATTGTCCCCCAGGGCACCAAATATGTCGTGCAGCGCCTCGGCAAATTCCACAAGACACTCGGACCTGGCCTTAATCTGCTTATCCCCTACATGGATACTGTCGCCTATCGCGTGACCACCAAAGACATCGTACTGGATATTCCAAGCCAGGAAGTAATTACCCGAGACAACGCAGTCATAATCACCAATGCCGTTGCCTACATAAATATTCTTTTCCCGGAAAAAGCCGTCTATGGAGTCGAGAACTACGAATTCGCTATAAAAATTCTTGTTCAGACATCTCTCCGGTCGATCGTTGGCGAGATGAATCTTGACGAAGCTTTATCCAATCGAAACCTTATCCGGGCCAAGTTGAAGGAAGCTATTTCCGATGACATCTCCGACTGGGGTATTGCCTTGAAGACCGTGGAGATTCAGGACATCAATCCTTCATCAACAATGCAAACAGCAATGGAAGAACAGGCAGCTGCAGAACGAAAGCGACGGGCAACTGTGACTACTGCTGAGGGCGATAAAGCGGCAACCATCCTACAGGCTGAAGGCCGGCTCGAAGCCTCCCGCCGTGATGCAGACGCCAAGATTGTTCTGGCTGAAGCCAGTCAAAAGGCGATTGAAAAAGTCACCAATGCTATCCAGGACAAAGACCTTCCTGTGGTATTCCTGCTTGGTGAAAAATACATCGAGGCGATGAGATCACTGGCGGCATCGAACAATTCCAAACTTGTTCTGCTACCTGGAGATATTCCAGCGGCAGTGCGCGGAATCATCGGCTCGCTAAAATAGAACAAGCTGCAATAAAACAGCCAGACCGGCTTGCTGCGGGAAAATGAAAGACGGCCATTGCACTCGCAAATTTACGGGTCATGTCGTTACTTCCCGCAGCACCCC
>JAQTWB010000176.1 GCA_028689495.1 bacterium
AACAAAACATTCTTGCTCAATTCCGCGATTGTTTTATCGTTATTTGTTGTGGTTTCGGGTTGTGGAAAAAGAATGCCACCGCGTCCACCAGAGGCTTTCCGTCCGGGCCTTGTTACTGCTTTTACTCTTACCGGGGTAGGCGAAGGGATTGTTGTTTCCTGGAATGCAGCGGACAAAGTAATCAATAAAGAAACATTTCCAATCACAAATTATATTGTTGAGCGACGGGAACTTGGAAATGACTCCAGGAGAGGGGATAATTTTTTGGAAATTGGAAGTCGTGAAGTTCAACAGACCGACTCCTTATCGGCCGGGTATTCGCTAATTGATCGGAATGTGGAGCCGACAAAAAAATATGAATACAGAGTCCTTGTAGAGAATTCTGCCTCAATTCGTTCGTTGGCTCGGCCGCTGCGGGTTGAGTTTAATGGGGCGCTTAGCAGGCTATTGCCTGTTGAGGCAGGGCAATCGTGGCAAGATGAGGAGAGCGAGTTCTCTGAAGGCGTATCTGATCGAATTACAGAAGCGCCTGAGTTCTCAAATGAAGCTATCCGAGATGGAGGATTATGAGAATTCAGAGAACCAGTCAGCACTCTGATACAAAGTTGTCATTTGAGAAGATTCACGGCGCAGGCAACGATTTTATTGTCATTGATGGGCGGTACGGATTGAGTGTTGACCCGAGCCAATTTGCTCAGGCCGCTTGCGATCGTCACTTTGGTATCGGTTCGGATGGGCTGGTTATTCTCGATGTATCCAACACCGAAGATTTTCGTATGCATTTTTTTAATCCTGATGGCTCTCGTGCCGTCTGCGGGAATGGAATGAGAGCTCTTGCTTTATTTGTTACCCAGAATGGATTACTTCCTCGGGAGTCCAAGGATTTTTCACTAGAAACAGATCGTGGACGGGTTGTTATTCAGGTGTCTGGAAAAGGAGGACGAGCCAAGGTGAACATGGGGGCGCCGGAATTTGACGGAAGGCTGATACCTCATACTGGTCCTGGTGAGTGGATAAGCCGGGAGCTTGATGTCGAGGGACAGAGGGTTTGTGGAAGTGCTGTCAGTATGGGGAATCCGCATTTTGTAATTTTTGTTGAGGATGTCTCTCAAGCGCCAGTGACAATTCTTGGACCGCTGATTGAACATCATCAATTTTTTCCCCAAAGGACAAACATAGAGTTCGTTCAGATCGTCTCCCCGGAAAAGATAAAAATGAGAGTTTGGGAGCGAGGAGCCGGAGAAACACTGGCCTGCGGTACCGGCGTATGTGCTGTGGTCGCAGTTGGGGTGAAAACCGGAAAAATGGAACGTCAGGTGCAAGTTTCAACCCCTGGTGGAGAATTTGAAGTGCTGTGCGATCCGCGAAACGAGAATATTTTTCTAACAGGTCCGGCAGAGCAGGTGTATTCCGGCGTTGTTGACCCTCAAGTTCTACTTACCAGCCTAAAACTGCGGCAGGATGCCAATCAGTCTGGTTTTTATTTATAGCGAAAGAGGATTACATGCAGCAGGCGCTTATCTCAGGCACGATTACAGCTCTCATTACACCTTTTACGGGCGATAGGGCGGAAAAGATTGACTATGACTCTCTGGAACAGCTGATAGAATGGCAGATTTCTCAAGGGATTGATGGATTTGTGTTATGCGGCACAACCGCTGAGGTTGCGACATTAGGGGATAGCGAGAGAAAAGAGTTACTTCGTCGATCGGTTGAAATGATATCCGGGCGGGTGCCAGTGATTATTGGCACTGGCACAAACTGCACAACTGAGTCCATCAGGCGAACAAGAGAAGCTGTCGAGCTTGGCGTGAATCAAGTCTTGGCCATTTGCCCTTATTACAATAAGCCATCGCAGGAAGGTCTCAAGCGGCATTTTCTTGAACTTGCAGAATGTTCTACCGCTGGGGTGATTGTCTACAACGTGCCAAGCCGGGTTGTAGTTGATTTGTCGACCGATACTATTGCCGAACTGGCAAAGCATGAAAAGATCATTGGCATTAAACAGGCTGCGGACAAAGTCAGTGCCCTCGTGGAAATCAGCTCTTTACTCGATGATGGTTTTGCTCTTTACGCTGGTGACTGCCCGATGACTTACCATGTGCTTGCATCCGGTGGTCTTGGTGTTATCTCGGCGAGCTCGAATGCGATTCCTGAACTGATGTGCAACATCGCCAGGAATTATTTTGACGGTAGTGCGGTGGATGCGCTCGATGCCCAGATAAAAGCATTACCCTATATCAAGGCATTGTTCAGCGAGACTAATCCTGTTCCAGCAAAAGAGATGCTTCGGCAGCTTGGTATTATTAAATCTGCTGCGGTGCGTCTACCGTTGGTTGAGGTCAGTGGAATGCTCGGTCAGGAGATCGCGCGGCTGGTTGGTTTGTTAAAGGAGGGAGTATGACATCATCTGAGGAGATTAGAGTTTGTCTGGTCGGAGCAACCGGTCGGATGGGGGCTGAGGTAATCAAAGCTTGTGATGAGTATTCTCTGGGAAGTGGTCGGAAAGTTGTGATTTATGCTGGCCTGGTTGACGAGGGAGATCCTCATGTCGGCACATCTTTTTGTGGCATCACCTTACCCCTTGCCGCGACTTGGGAAGAGGGGTTTGAGCAGTGCGACGTAATTATCGATTTTTCTTCTCCAGAAGGGACATTGCGGGCTATCGCCGGCGCAAAAAGGAAAGGGACTCCGCTTTTGGTATGTACGACTGGTTTGTCTGTTGAGCATGACAAGCAGTTACTACTGCTGGCTGGAGATGCGCCTGTCATTCGGGCAAGCAACACAAGTGTTGGCGTAAACGTTATGCTTGAACTGGTGCGCGAAGCGGCCGGGATGCTTGGAGAGGACTTTGACGTGGAGATGGTTGAAGTCCATCACCGCTATAAGCAAGATGCGCCAAGTGGAACAGCACTTAGTCTGGCTTCGGCAATTGATGAGGTGCGCGGGTTCAAGCTCGAAGAAAATCTGGTAACGGGTCGTTTTGGCCGGACCGGAGAACGGCGTAAGGATGAACTCGCTGTTATGTCCTTACGCGGCGGAGATGTTGCCGGGGATCACACAGTGTTTTTCTTTGGCAATGGGGAACGTATTGAGATTACCCATCGCGCTACCAGTCGCTCGGTATTCGCTTTGGGCGCTCTACGTGCCGCATGCTGGCTTGTGGAACAGAATAAAAAAGGGGCGAGCGGAATCTTCACGATGAAGGATGTTCTGCTTGGTTCAGCAGATATTGGCTGATAAAGGTTCTGAAGTTACAATCTCAAGAAACATTGTAATTTGAAGAAATAGTTTGATGAAATGTTTGCAGGGTAAAAATTCTGGAGTGAGAAGGGAAAAACCTTTTTCAAATTCTCCGAAGGATTAACCGTATATTCAACCAATTAATTAGTTGAATTAAAAAAAAGAGCCTTGCGAGCACTTCTGAGGAGGTTTGAAAACAGAGGCAGCGGAGAATGACCACGTCTATTTTCTATTGTCTGGCTGAAGTTGACCAGAACTTAATCTCGCAAGGTTACAACAGAGCTGATATCCGAACGTCGTATCAAGTTTGATAATATTTTAGTTATTATGCCTTGATACTGCGTAGAGGTTTTTTGGAGGATGTATACCAGCCCGACTTCAATAAAATCCTTACCACTTCTCGCGGCGGACTATATAGATCATTATCTTTCGGGTCAACTTTCTGGAGCCATGTATTTCAGATCAACCTGGGTTTATCGCTATGGTGCGCGTGTACGACATGAAGATGAAGGCGGCAAAGTATAGGAGCGCTTCGAGAAGCGTTATGAAAATATGAGGTTGGAGGAAGGGTAGAGATATAACCTTAAAAGATTCACCCGGAAAAACGAATTCTCCCGGGTGAAGTTTACGCGCCTAAATTATGCAGCAGACGCTTGTTGTGTACGTGAATAAGTTTGGAAACGAGCCATACCGAAGAAACCCAGTCCGAGCAGCGCTAAAG
>JAQTWB010000053.1 GCA_028689495.1 bacterium
CGTTCAGAGGTTGATCTTGATAACATGGTGGCAGTTGATGCGTTTTGTCAGAAACTTGACATAGAGGTTGAGATGATTGCCGACCGTCAGTCCGTGCGCGCAAACGGGGTGGACATTACCGGGTACATTCGTACTCCTGAAATGTCACTGTTGACCTCCCGGATCTCATCACTCAAGCCGGTGCGGGATGCGTTATTAAAATCCCAGCGGTTGATGGGCCTGAGAGGTGGCGTTGTCCTTGAAGGGCGCGACATCGGCACGGTTGTGTTTCCGGATGCGGATATTAAATTTTTTCTGAGCGCGTCCGTTGAAGAGCGCGCAAGGAGGCGCTGTGAAGAATTATCCCATAATGGTGTTTCGGTGTCGCTCGACGAAACAATTGCCGATGTCATCAGGCGCGACCGTCAGGATTCCGAACGGGATATTGCCCCGCTACGTCAGGCGGAAGACGCCATAGCGATTGATTCCTCTCAACTTTCAATTGAAGACGTATTGGATCATATGACCGCAATATGCCATACCAAAATTGATGCTATGGAACATGTATCATGAAAGTAACCCTCGCAAAACAAGCAGGATTTTGTTTCGGTGTGAAGCGGGCTACGCAGATAGCCTTTGAGGCTGTAGGAAAAGACAAAAACACCTACACCCTTGGTCCAATCATTCATTCGCCTCAGGTTGTTGGTAAACTTGAAGAGCTTGGGATACACGTACTTGAATCTCTCAATGGCCTCAATAGCGGCACTGTAATTATCCGTTCACACGGTGTAGAACTGAAGGATATTATTGAGGCACGACAAAAAAATATTGACGTACTGGATGCGACCTGCCCGTTTGTAAAAAAAGCGCAGGATCATGTAAAGGACCTTTCTGAAGCGGGCTATGGGGTTGTTGTTGTCGGAGATGCGGATCATCCGGAAGTTCAAAGCATCGTGTCCTACGGTGGAGACAGGGTTTATGTAGTTGCAACGGACACGGATGTCGGCAAACTCCCGAAAATGCGTAAAATCGGCATAGTTGCACAGACTACTCAGTCATTTGATAACCTCAGGAACGTTGTGTGCGAATGCCTGCAGCGCGGCAGTGAAGTACGTGTGTACAACACTATTTGCGACGCTACCGCGGTCCGTCAGGAAGAGGCAAAAGAACTTGCAGGTCGCGTTGACTGCATGCTGGTTGTGGGCGGGTATAACAGTGCAAATACACGAAGGTTGGTTGAAGTGTGCGAAGAGATTCAGCCGCGCACCCACCATATTGAGACTGCTGCCGAGATTCAACCCGCCTGGTTTGACGGAGCAGAATGTGTCGGAGTCACTGCCGGTGCATCCACACCTAAGTGGATCATTGATGAAGTTATGAACAAAATTGAGCAATTGAATAAAAGCGATTGAAATATTTCTACCTTATTGCTACATTGCAAAGCTTAACAAAAACAGAAGAACGATAAACGTCCAGGGGGTATGGTGTAATGGTGAATTTTAAAAGGCTTGACGCTGCCGGAGAAGAAAATGAGGAACTCGACAGCGAGCAGCAGAGCAGTGAATTTGCAGCACTTTTCACTGAGAGCTTAAAAGATCGTCCTGAAAAGGATAAAATCATAGAGGGAACTGTGGTGCGTGTTGATGTGGATACTGTCCTCGTTGACATTGGTCTAAAATCTGAAGGTCACGTTCCGATTGCAGAATTTCAAAATACTGAAGGTGAAGTAACTGTCAAGGTTGGTGACAAAATTCGTGTGTTAATGACCCGTCAGGACGGAAAAAAGGGGTATGTTCTTTCCAAAAAGAAAGCGGACTACCTTTCGGCATGGGACAAAATTGGTGATGCATGCCAGGAAGGTGGCATCATTGAGGGCACAATTACCGGTAAAGTAAATGGCGGTTTTAATGTTGACATCGGCGGCATTCAGGCATTTCTCCCCTCCTCACAGGTTGATATCCGTCCATCGTCAGATTCTGACAGCTACATCGGTATTAAAGCTCGCTTCAAGGTCATAAAAATCAATCAGCGACGCGATAATATTGTTCTTTCCCGCCGTGCAGTGCTCGAAGAAGAACGTGCGGCAATTCGCGATGTAACACTTGAAAAACTTGAAGAGGGACAGATTGTTGTTGGAACAATCAAGAATGTTACCGACTATGGCGCATTTGTTGATTTAGGCGGCGTAGATGGCTTGCTGCATGTTTCTGACCTTTCATGGGGAAGAGTTGGCAAACCGGCGGATGTCCTTAAACCAGGACAGGAGATTACTGCTAAAATACTCAAATTTGATCGTTCTAAAGGTAAAATATCACTTGGTGTTAAACAGACCCTTTCTGATCCATGGCTTGATGTACCTACCAAATTCCCAATCGGACAGCGTGTACGTGGCCGTGTAGTCAGCCTTATGGAATATGGCGCATTTGTGGAATTAGAGTCCGGCATTGAAGGTCTGATCCATGTATCAGAAATGTCCTGGACAAAGCGTGTTCGCCGGGCGGCCGATCTTCTTTCGGTTGGCGATGAAGTTGAAACGGTAATCCTCGGCATAGATATGGGGAACCGGAAAATTTCTCTCGGACTTAAGCAGGTTTCTGAAAACCCTTGGTCAACAATAGCTGATAAATACCCTGCAGGTACCAAAATCGAAGGCCAGATCAAGAACATGACCGACTTTGGCATGTTTATCGGCATCGAAGATGGTATTGACGGGCTTGTACATGTATCAGATATGTCGTGGACAAAACGGATCAAACATCCAGGCGACGTATACGAAAAAGGGAGTCTTGTGCAGGCAGTTGTTCTGAAGGTTGACGTTGAAAATGAGCGTCTTTCACTCGGCATCAAACAACTCGAGCCGGATCCTTGGAGCCTTGCACCGGGTAAATATCGCGCCGGGGCTCTGGTCACCGGTAAAGTGACTTCGTTGACAGATTTTGGCGTGTTTGTTGAACTTGAAGAAGGAATCGAAGGCTTGATCCACGTATCTGAGTTGTCTCGTGAAAAAGTTGCTTCTGCTAAGGAATTTGCTGCAATTGGTGACAACCTGGAAGCCGTTGTGTTAAGTTGTGATCCAAAAGAACGTCGGATATCACTCTCAATCAAAACTATGCATGTTGCCGTTGAAAAGGCAGAATTTGAGCAGTATATGGGTTCACAGGGAGAGTCAACTTCAACATTTGGTGACCTGCTGAAACAAAGTCTGAACAACAGAACAAATTAATTTTACTGCGACAGAGGGATGTATGACCAAAAGTGAACTCATCGAAAAGGTTGTTCAGACGCACGGAATGCTGAACGTCAAAGTATCTGAAATCGTTGTTAATACTGTTTTTGATTCAATTGAGGAAGCACTTAAAGCTGGTGATAAAGTGGAGATTCGCGGATTCGGAAGTTTTACAATACGTGAGCGCCTTGGTCGAGAAGCAAGAAATCCAAAAAGTGGCGAAGTTGTAAGCATTCCATCAAAGAGAACTCCGTTTTTTAAAACTGGTAAGGAACTTAAGGAACGAGTAAACTGCTGACATCATTTCTGCTGGTTTATCCGCCCGAATGGTGGAACTGGTAGACACAAGGGACTTAAAATCCCTCGGCGGAAACGCTGTGCCGGTTCGATTCCGGCTTCGGGCACCAGTTACATATCCGGTAAAATCCGGAATGATAGAGAAGCTCCTAGAAATAGGGGCTTTTTTATTATCTATTGTCCAATAAAGACTGTTCTGATATGGTGAAATCCAGCATTTATGGGGGTATGTGTGGGGGTGTTTCAGCTCACTTATAACTCGGTACCCCCAAAAGGAGTAAAACACTATGCCAAAACAGATTACACCACTATCTGACACTCAAGTAAAGAATGCTAAACCAAAAGCTAAAGAGACGAAGCTATTTGACGGCAGCGGATTATTTCTTCTTGTCTCAGCTTTAAAATTCGGCGCTGATGGCAAACAATTAGCTGCATCAAAATTATGGCGTTTCAAATACAGATTCGGCGGTAAAGAAAAGTTACTATCATTCGGAGCCTACCCTGCCCTATCCCTCGCAGATGCCAGACAGCGACGTGAGGAAGCTAAGAGACTTCTTGCCAACAATGTTGACCCTGGAGAAACAAAGAAAGCACAGAAGGCGGCACAAGGCGAACAGGATGCTAATACCTTTGAGATCTTAGCCCGTGAATGGCACAGCACATTTTCTAATACGTGGGTAGCCAGCCATGCACAACATAAACTGGAACGCTTGGAAAAGAACGTATTCCCATGGATCGGTAAAAAGCCAATTAAAGATGTTACTGCACCGGATGTACTGGCGGTATTACACCGTATGGAATCCCGGAAGATTTTGGACACAGCGCACCGGGTTCGTTTTGAGTGTGGTGCAATTTTCCGCTATGCAATAGCAACCGGACGAGCCGACCGCGACCCAGTAGCAGACCTTAAAGGGGCATTGCCCCCTGTAAAGAACGGCCACCGTGCCGCGCCAACTGACCCGAAAGCGGTAGCACCACTCCTGCGCGCAATTGACGATTTTGAAGGATCGTTCATAGTAAAGTGCGCCCTACAACTAGCGCCACTTCTTTTTGTGCGCCCAGGTGAACTTAGGGCGGCTGAATGGTCAGAGATTAATTTTGATACGGCTGAATGGAATATTCCGGCTGAAAAGATGAAGATGAAGGTTGCCCACCTTGTACCATTGAGCAAACAGGCACTTCATGTATTAGAAGAGCTTAGTCCGCTAACTGGCCATGGTAAATATGTTTTTCCAGGTCATCGTTCACCTCTCCGCTGTATGAGTGACAATGCTTTAAATGCCGCCTTGCGCCGGATGGGATTTGATAAATCAGAAATTACAACCCACGGTTTTAGAGCAATGGCGCGAACAATTCTTGATGAAGTATTGCATGTACGACCAGATTTCATCGAACATCAGCTTGCACATGCTGTCAAAGATCCAAATGGCAGAGCCTATAACCGTACAGCGCACATTGTTGAGCGCAAAAAGATGATGCAGCTTTGGGCCGATTATCTTGATGGTTTAAAACAAGGGGCGAAGATAATACCGATTCGTAAGACTGCATAATTCAGGAGCACTCAAATGAAACTTCCCATTGTTGATGGCAAAAAAATTGTTCCGGTACGATTGATCCCCATAATCACGGTTGGTAAGTTAGGGAGAACAGATATCACTGGAATACTTGCTCACCGTTTGAGGGCCGACGGCTTCCCGCTGACTCCTGAGTACGAGCAGATCGAAGTAATGGTTGATGGCGAGCTAACAATAGAAACAAGAGCCCAACTGTTTGGCCCAAGCTCAAATAACGTTGAAATATACGCATTCCATATAAATGAAGATAATGAACCGGTCCGTATGCTCTCCACTGAGTGGGATGAAATTTATCGCGAAATATCCGTTTTGGAACCTTTACTTCGCAAGGAAGAGGAAATAATCGGTGTACCTGATTCAAAAGAATCAACATGGATAATTGAATCATTGAAAACTTTGCCTGCCGGAGTATTTATTTGGCGGGAGGATATGGATAAGCTATGGAGTGTCTGTAATAATCACCTCTCTCTTCCCGGAGAACGCGAAGATAGCCGAAAGATGAATTATGACGCACTTGTACTTCCGAAATATCGCGATCTGGTATTGGAGGGGTTTGAAGAGATTATGAAGTCAGGTAAATCAACAGTTAGCAAACAGCATGAGCCAAAACCAAACGTGAAAATCCAAGAGAGTCTATTGAAAATGGTTATTGCTATGGCAATTGATTGTTATAGCTATGATTCCACATCTAAACAGAATAAAGCGACTTCTGATATCATGGAGGCACTTGAAAAAATAGGGCTGCCTCTTGCCGAAAATACAATACGTACCCATTTGAAAAATGCAGCAGAACTCATACCACGCGATTTGAATCAAAATTCTCAATAATTTCATCTTACAGAACGCAATTGAGTTTTGTCAGAACTCAATTGAGCCAACTGAATTATTGCACGTGGTTGGATGTCTCCAGACGTAATCAAACGGAGGCAATCACCATGAACCAAACACTTCCCGAAACCGGCTATGTCCGGTTGTCCCAATTTATCCCCTCAATAATTCCTGTCTCAAAGAGCACGTGGTGGGCAGGAGTTAAAGAAGGTCGTTTCCCACAGCCGATTAAACTCGGCCCTCGTACAACAGCCTGGCGTGTTGTTGATATACGCGCATTTCTTGAGCGTGGTCTCAACTGGAAACAGGAGAAATCGCCATGAATATTTTGATTCATTTTCTTACGGCCATGCGTCGGGCTGGATTTGAGCCGGATTGCCAATTGTTTGCAGATGGCAGGCTTCACCGTTTCCGCGACTGGCTCGACAAAGCAGAAACTCTGAACGGCTGGTATATTCTTTTTCCGAATTACCCTGCAAGTGGAGCGTTTGGATGTTGTCAGCGCGGCATATCGGAAAGTTGGTCGGAGCGTATACCATGACCACGATAAGCCGCACAGAGGCTAAACATAAATCAATCTTACCGAATGGTCGTAGCGCGAAGGGATTTCCCGATGCGAAAAAATGGTTTGCTCAGATCACAATCCTTGATCTGCTGGTTTCTCCAGCCTGGAGGGGATTATCGAAAACAGCAACGGATATGGCAATCATCATAAAGGCAAAACACAGCAAAGCTGCTGCCTTTAATAATAAAATTAATGGAAAACCGGTTTTCAGCTTCACTGTATCGGAAACAGTACGCGTTCTTGGCATAAGTCGTCCGACGTGCACCAGAGCGTTAAATGAACTGAAGGGTAAGGGTTTTATAGACGTCATAGATTCAAGCGGGATACTTAATGGCAAAGGCAGGCCGGCTATTTACACATGGTCAAGCAGTTGGAGAAACTGGGAATCTCCACCACAAGACAACACTAATATAATCAAAGCACGTTCGATGCGAAAATAACTGTGGGTCACTTCATTCAGATTGAGGTAAGCACCAACGTCCTACAACAGAATCCCATATAAGGCCTCTTATACATGATTCGTCTAATGGGCCTTACGGAATGAAGTATTACGTGGAAAGGAAATAAGTTTATCGTATAAGGGACATTATATGAAGTTTCATATTTTCGTGTAAGAGCCCTTACCCCTTTCTATATCTTTAGCCATACCCTTGGAATTTATGATGATCATTTCAGGCAGGATTGAGAAAGCAAAACATCTGCTGCAGCCATTCCATTCAGTGCTCGTAATTCAGGGAATTAAGCATGCTTGTTATCTTTTGATGGTTAGATAAGAATAGTTAAGGTCACAGAGCTGTTTTCAGTCGATTCCATACAACATTATTGCCAGCTGCTGGAAATTAGGTGTTGCAGGTTACAATGAGATGTCTGCTGGCTGTGATAATGGATAAAATCCTAATAATAACTGACTTAAATTAAGGGAAAGGAAGATATTGAGAGACATATTCTGAATACTTCCAGATTTGTCAGAGATTCGGAATATGACGATTACACTGATTGACCTTTTGCAATTAGCTAACGCTGAGTCGTTGCAGTCAGGACTTTCAATATCCGATCAGGGCTTGATTGCTTCTTGGCAGCGTCACATCCTCAACTCGCCTCATAGCTTTTCGATATATACGGTTTAGCCCGCTCAAAATCATCGACTGACTTGATACTGATCTCTAGGTCACCGGTTCCGAAATGGCCTACCTTACGCACATCACGCAGAAAGCCCTTTTCTTTTTCCAGATCCACGGAATCAGGATTAACCTTCACAAAGACCAGAACCTTACGGGTTTGCGGGTGAATTTCCACACAGGCAAAGTTTTTGATTCGTTTGAAGGCGAAATACTGCTTCATCACGCTCAGCTGGGCATCATCACCAAGGGCCAGCATGAAAGCCTTCAACGCTTCATATCGGTCCTTCAGCTCGGTATCGGCCTGTTCGTAGAAATCCGACACCGACTTGTACTTGTTTGTCCCCTTCGCACCCTTCTTTTCTTCTCCCGTTGATATAACCTGACCCGTTGTGGCATTCACCAAATCAAACAACAGTAGGTCCGTGCCATAGTGGCGGTAGCGGATCAGTTCGATATTGCGGTTCATCTGTTGCACGGCGTGACTGTCGTACTTGGTGAAGTTCCCAGCAATGCAGAGCAGGCGCGGTGTTGACCACTCAATTGCATCGGCGGACTCTTTGCCGAATCGCTCCAGCACTAACAGCTTGAACTCGGCCTTATGGTCCATCAACCAGTCGAGGTAGAACAACCCCTGGTTGATGACGTTCTCATTCATAGCACGTTTGTACTCGATGATTACCGGGCAGCCGTTTTCGTCGATACCGAGGGTGTCAAGGCGGCCACCGTGGGTTTTGCCGGTGGAGTATTCCGAGGCCAGGAAGCGGACACCGAGGAAGGTTTCCAGGTGTTTTTCGATGAGAGTCTGGAGGGATTTTTCTATCTCGGCAGAATGGCCTTCAATTTCGGTGACGGTGTCGCCTGTGAGGCGGAAGATTTTTATGTCGCTCATTTTCTAATCCTTATTATCAATCACCTGAATAGTGTTTAAATAATTTATTGATCTCTTCTTTGTGGAGTCTGGCATTGTCCCAGATAAGTAGTAAGGGTTAGAACTACGAGTGCCATACCACAGAAAACCTCAAAGCCTGTAATAAACTTCCCCCAGTATGATATTGGTTTGATATCACCATATCCAACTGTAGCTATCGTGATAACACTAAAGTATGCAGCATCAAAAATGTTATTAATGCCATCAATATGGTTCCTGCCTAGTACGCGATACAGTACAGAAAAATCAATAATAATACATATATAACTATGAATTGCCATCATTATACGATCGCTTGGTGTGAGTGCGCTGGTAGGTTGAAGTCCATGAATAATTCGAAGACTATCCCTGCAGAAAGCAATAATAATTTCACAAGATCTTGAAACACAGTAACTAGCTATCGCCCAGAACCAGAAAGGATTGGATACCGGCCGCAGCAAACAATAAACTCCTGGTGGAAAATCCTTTATTATAAAGAATATAATAATGCTCCAAGATACAATGCGATAAATCAAGTTCGATTTTATTAAAATATATGCTCTAGCCTCAGCTTTTCGAGCTTTTTGTTCAGCTGTTACACCGGGATAACCTTTATAGTGACCATAAGAGGCTTTGGCTATATCCGCTAAAAGTCTCGTAGGTGAAACTACCCAGAAGCATAGATTGTTGATAAATTCAGAAATAGACTTCCTTAGCATAAACACACTTTAACATCCCTCGTCGACACTATACTTCCTCCATCTGGAGCAAGTCTTCGACCCAGTCCAAATGACGGTGAAGATTAAGGTAGAATCTTGCCGCAGAGCTAAATTCTGCTTTTATTGAAAGTCGATGTTCCATACGGGTACGAATGGTGGTTCTTGTAGTCGAACCCCCGGCCGAATCTTCATAGATTGTCACATCTTCAGCAATTTTGTGATACAACTGCTCACGTTTTGAATTGAAATCAGGATGATCCAGATTGAGGAGAATCATACTTTCGTCGACTCGCCTTGTCGTGATTAGATCAGCAGCATAAGCCGGATTGAGTATGGGGCGCCCGTCAACCTGGAAAGCAATCAAGTTGCAATCCTCCTGGCTGCAGGGGTCAAGAATAACTGGTCTCTCTACCTTAATCCTGTTCTTGCCCGTAGCGCGCATTCCTGGAGCGAGAAGTGGAAAATTGTCCCCCTTGCCGCCAGCGCATCCATGTTCTGCGTTGTGCTTTGGACTATTGGCATAAGGACAAGAAACACGATAATTCTCTGCGTCAAAAGCTAACCACCAATATTTGATACTAGGGCGATAGTGATCGATAGTAAGAGGTGCGCCAACGAGTTCAACTTCGGTATACCAGCACTTATTACCTAATATCGCAGTTAGCCGGTCTTTAATTGGCGACCATTTGTCTGTTCCGTTATCACGAATATATATTTGGCGATCTGCTGATGTCTTGGGCGGTAGCTTCATATGGGCCTTAAAGAGCCTCTTTTTGTGATTAACGACATCAACGTCAGCAAATATCTGTTTGATAAGTTTTTTGAGAGGTATATGTCGCATAATCAGCCCTGCCTTGGCGTGTGCCTCTGTCGCAAGAATTCGACATAATCCGGGTCTCGCTCGCTAACTCCAGGCGTGATGATCTCCAGCTCTTGGTTAAGCTGTTTGAGGCGCGCTTTGTCAGCATCGGTAAGGACATCCTTGATGCTGATCGCCAGCCGCTCATCAAGTAATTTTTGAGTTTCCTTGTCCAGGCTTGAAGGGAGCCCGAAGAATTCACTACTGCAAAGGAGATTCGCTATGCCTTGGCCGCGGGGGTTACGACGTGGGCGTGTAAACATCGGCATATCGTTAGAAGGTGGATGAGCAAGCAGTACTTGCTCTTTCGTGAGGCCCGAAATCGTGACTGGATTATGTGTTGCCATTAAAACGGTAGAGCGGAGTCTCTGGGTGTTATCAAGTGAATCGTTGAGCATCCCTTGATATTCCCATGACCAGCGCGGGTTCAGGTGAGTGTCAGGTTCATCAAGTAGCACTAGATTATCAGCCTGATTGACCAAGTTAAGAGCTCCAACGACGGCAAGTAACTGCTTTTCGCCTTCACTTATCTGATCAAACTCGAAATAATCGGTCCCATGTCTTCCTTTTAGTTGAAAAGATAACGACTTGAATATCTCTCGAGCTCTTAGGTGCTCAATGGCAAGGTAAAGGTTGTCACTACTTTTAGCGAGTCGATTGGCCAAGTTACGAATGCTCTTGTCCGCTTGGAGATCATCGTTAAAGCGATAAGTGCGAGTTTCGGAATAATTGCCACCATCTGTGGCATCTTCGGGTCGTAATTTGTCGTGTCTACGGCTATCCACCGAAAATGCTGTCTCATCGATAGCAGCCACGATCCTGCGAACAGCACCTACTGTATTCCAGAGCTTTGGCTCGTGCCGTTCGGAGTTGAAGCCGATAGGTGAACGCAGCTCCAGCGAAACATTTACAATCTCCTTAAAGCCAAGATACTCTAGGAGTCTGAAATGTCCATGGGCAAATAACGCTAGTAATATTGCCTGTGATTGCTCATTGGTAGACTCTACAAAGAGCGGTCTGAGGTTATCGGAATCTGGTTCGCGGGTAAGTCGTCTAAAATGCTGCTGATATCGATTTATTAGGCTACGAACCCGCTGACACTCACCTGAATAATAGACAAATGTCAGCTCAGGGTAATAGACCTGGGCAGCGCCGTCACGAAGTCGGTTTGCAAAATATTCGACCGATTTCCGCTCGCCATCGATGTGGATTGATATCTTGTTGTCTGTTCCTTCGAGCTTCACCTGTCGCCCTTGTGCTTCGTATTGAAAACTGAAATCAAATGGCGGCGATATTTTGAAGTAGACGCCGATGAGAATATGAAGAATAGCCTCAATAAGGTTCGATTTTCCACTACCGTTGTTTCCAATTATGGCATTAAGCAGATGTGGCTGCTCAAACTGGATTTCGCAGTTGCGCAAACTCTTGTAGTTATTGATCCACAGGCGTCCCAGCTTCATCTAAAACTGCTTTCTGCCCGGATGCGTGAAACCGCATTTTCTTGGCAAGTGGTCAGTTCCGCTACCACAGCTTCCATAAGGTTGATGGCGGCGTTGCGGGAGGCCGCAAGTTGAGTTTCCAATTGGTCAACCAGGGCCATCAGTTGATTGACTTTGGAGACAATGCGGTATTGTTCGGCGAGTGGGGGAAGCGGAAAAGGAAGGTCAAGAATGGAAGCGGTTCCTATATTTGCCTGGTTTGCCGTTCCTGTAGCCGTGGCGAATACCAAGTCTAACAGCTGGTCTGACTTGAGAAAGAGATTTATTAGAGGGACGAGTTCTTTCTTGAACGGTCGGATCGCGCCTACGCGTTGATTCAAAAACAAGCGGTTTGTTTCAACATGTTCTCGTCTAACTGTCAACGTATATGCGTAGTCTCGCTTTGCTTTAGTTCCGGTCATCGTTACGAGAATGTCGTCTTCACAAATTTCAAAGGATGTTGTTTTATCTGCTAATAAGTCTGGAATGTAAACCGGCTTTTGATTAAGGAGAAAATCGTCGTTTTTTACGTTACCTAGTCTTATGATTTGATTCGATGATTGAGGTATGTATGAATCGCTTGGGTATGCATAACCACCAAGCAAGCTCACTGCACAACCGAGACGAATCCACTGCCAAGAATCTGGTGCGGCAAAAGGCAATTCTTGTTCGCTTAAGGTGGCAGAGATCTTTTGATTTTTGATGATTCCGTCAATTAAAAGCTGATTTCGAAGTTCAGCTAGCTCAGAAACGAGCGTTTTTGCTGGCTCGTCATCGGGATCTTGTGGGACGATCTTGCCTTGGACAGCCATGGCAAGAATGGTTTTACGGATGTCAGCAGGTGCAACGTTATAGGACGGATGGAAGAGAAAGCCCAGGTTTGCTGGGGTGGACGCATCAGCAAAGCGAGCGAGAACTGCACGGGCAAGTGCGGCGTGCCGGGTGTCCCGTTCCTGCTGCTGCACCTCAAGTAGATCGCACAAGGACATCAACTCATCCACCTTTGCCACGATTCTCTTCTGTTCGGGGAGGGGCGGGAGGGCGATGGGCAGAACGTATGCATCTTTCCTGCTTAGTCCTGGCTTGATACCTTTGCCAAGTATATCAAGGTGTAAGGAGGAAAGCAGGTAATATGTGAATCGCAGATTCAAGTCTGAGGGTGGACGAACAAAATACGCAACGTCCGTTGTCCACGAAGGGCCAGTCGCAATGTTTAAAGCGCCGGCAGATCCCTTTCTCCCCACAATAATTGCAGGCTCTTTAATCAGGTAAGTGTCATGAGTTCCAACGATGCCGTTTGATCCATAGACGGGATATTCACCTGTATGGGTTCTCTTGGGCGCAGGTAAGTTGTCACCATATTCAAGCTGGATTGCGTCACCGAGAATCCCCCTCCACCAGTTTAAAGGCATCGGCATTTCTTTCGAGGCAAATTTGGACATTTTCAAAGAAACTGGTTGGTCTTCTGTGTGGTTAGGCACAAGTTTCCCTTGTACTGCCAATTGCACAATCATTTCCCGCAATTTAGCAACTGCATTGGGGGCTTCAGCGAACTGTTCGAACTTCTCAAAAAAAATCTCCAGCTTCATGCTTCGGCACCAGTCATGGCGGTGAAGGCATGGTGAAGCTCCGTCTTCAGCGCAGTGCGAGTTTCAGCGATCTGGGCAAGGAGTTTTTCATATTCAGGCAATAGATGATCCACATCGCCAGGTCCTGTGTCGCTGTTGTGCGGGTTATCGATGTCAAGGTTGTAGTTTCTCGCTTTGATCTGGTCAATAGAAACACGCCAGGCCTGCTCGTTTTCTTCCCGATTGTCCCACCATACCCTCTCCGGCTCGAACTCCTCGATGCGAATTGGTTTTCCCTTGTTGTAGGACTTAGCGCCAGTCGGATAGGGGTGCGCGTAATACCAGACTTCAGTGGTAGGCTCACCTTTGGTGAAGAAGAGTAGATTTGTGCGGATGCCTGTGTATGGATTGAACACGCCGTTAGGTAGACGTACAATGGTGTGCAGGTTGCACTCGCGGAGCAACTCTTCTTTGATACGGGTCTTCACGCCTTCGCCAGAGAGGGTTCCGTCCGGGAGAACTAGACCGGCACGGCCACGAGGCTTGAGGATCTTCATAAGAAGAACTAGAAATAGATCAGCAGTCTCACGAGTGCGAAATTCGGATGGGAAGTTGGCCTCTATGCCGTCTTCCTCCATGCCGCCAAAAGGTGGATTAGTGACGATGACGTCTACGCGCTCCTTGGGCGACCAGTCACGAAGTGGTCGGGCAAGGGTATTGTCATGGCGGACATTGGATGGAACGTCAATGCCGTGAAGCATAAGGTTGGTCATGCAGAGGACGTGCGGCAGGTGCTTTTTCTCGATGCCAGAAAAACAGTCCTGAATGAAACTTTCATCGGCCTCGGTCTTGACCTGCTTGCGCAGGTGCTCGATGGCGCAAGTAAGGAAGCCACCAGTACCGCAGGCAGGATCGAGGATGATTTCCTGTTTATCAAGTCGTGGATTGACCTGCTCGACGATAAACTGAGTGACAGCGCGGGGAGTATAAAATTCACCCGCATTACCGGCTGACTGAAGATCTTTGAGGAGTTTTTCGTATATGTCACCGAACATGTGTCGGTCGTCGGATGCATTGAAGTCGATGCCGTTGATCTTATTGATGACCTGGCGCATGAGGGTACCATTCTTCATGTAGTTGTTGGCATCCTCAAAGCTGTTGCGGATCAGGGTTGTAAGTCTATCCCCGGTGCCAACTGCCAGGTTCTTGAGTTTGGGCAAGAGAGTAATGTTAACGAAATCGAGGAGTTTTCCACCAGTGTCACCTTCATCATTTGCAGCCCAGGACGACCAGCGTAAATGCTGTGGTAGTGGCGAACGATAGTCGTCACGCAGGAGTTCTAGCTCCTTCTCGCGATCATCGAAAATTTTGAGGAAGAACATCCATCCAAGCTGTTCCAGGCGTTGGGCGTCGCCGTATGTGCCGGCATCCTTTCGCATGATATCCTGAATGTTTTTGACGATATTGGAAACATTTGGCATAGCTCAAGCCGCCTTTAGATAAAGTTCAGTTTCGAGTTCGTAGATAGCAGCAAGATAGTTCTTCTTGCCGCCGAAGAGATTGATTATTTCAACCGGAGTACCAAATTTGGTCAGCGGGTCAACTTTCAAGATATCGAGCGACTCGACACTCCTGAGACCGCTATCGGCGTACTTCTGCAACAAAGCCTGGAGAACGGTTCGTGCTTTCTCTCCATATTTGGCGAAAATATGACGTTTTTGCACATGCTCGGCTCGCTCTTTCCGAGTCAGCGGTGGCTGGTCAAAGGCGATATGGCAGACAAGATCAAAAGCGTCGTAGTCACGACCTACCTGCTCTGCAAGTTCGTCAAGAAAAACACCTTGACCAGCAAGTTCTTCGATAATGACCAGCTTACGTTCAGCACTGTTCCAGGCGTTGAGGAAGGCATTAAGCGAGGTATACGCCTTGCGGACGGTTTTCCGTGTGTAATCCTTAAGTGACTCGGTAATGAGTTTACCATCTGCGTCTAAGTATTGTACCCGCTCAGTGGCAACATAGACTTCTACATCATCAACGTAGTACTTAGTGGACCTGCCAATAGCCGTATCTTCCATCCCTGAAAGACCTAGTTTCTCACCGTGTTCACGTGATTCTTCGAGTTCTGGATTCGTCTGCTGAGCATCATCCGGAGGAACAACCGATTCCTCAACTTTCGGTTCGTAAATCTGTACCGGGTCGCCATCGAAATCCGGGTCGGCAAAGTGAGCAGTGGCCCGTTTAAAGTCCATAATTGTGAAAAAGAACTTGTTGTAGTCCTCGTTGATTCGAGTGCCACGGCCAATGATCTGCTTAAACTCAGTCGGGGAGTTAATCCTTTTGTCCAGCACAATGAGGTGGCAGGTCTGGGCATCTACCCCGGTGGACATCAGTTGTGATGTCGTCGCAATGACTGGAAAGATTGACTCCGGATCGATAAAGTTGTCGAGTTGTGCCTTCCCCTCGTCGTTGTCACCGGTGATTCGCATAATATACTTGTTGTTATTTGCGGCCAGGTCGGGGTTGGCGTTGACCAGCGCTTGCCGCATGCGTTCTGCATGATCGACGTTGTTGCAGAAGACGATAGTCTTTGCGTATCGATCGGTGGCTTTTAGGAACTCGGTGATCCGAGCTGCGACGAGTTCGGTTCGCTTTTCGAGGATGAGTTTACGATCGTAGTCGAGATCGTTGTATTCGCGATCCTCAATCTCCTGGCCGTACTTGTCGGTCTTGCCCTTCTCGGGCCGCCAGCCATCAAGGTCTTTGTCGATACCGAGACGTATAACTTTGTAAGGCGCAAGGAAACCGTCAGAAATGCCCTGTTTTAGCGAGTAGATGTATATCGGGTCGCCAAAGTATTCGATATTGGAAACTTCATTGGTCTCCTTGGGTGTAGCGGTCAAGCCAATCTGAGTGGCAGAAGAGAAATATTCGAGGACCATTCGCCATGCGGCGTCGTCTGCCGCACTGCCACGATGACATTCGTCTATAATTATCAGGTCGAAAAAGTCCGGGGAAAACTGTTTGTAGATATTCTGCTCTTCCTCAGTGCCGGTGACAGCTTGATATAGTGAAAGATAGATTTCAAAAGCCTTGTCGACAGTTCGGTTGGTAATCTTTGTCATAGCCTGGCCGAATGGCTTGAAGTCGTTGGTTTTGGTCTGGTCGGCAAGGATGTTTCGATCTACAAGAAAAAGAATGCGCTTTTTAGCACCCGACTTCCAGAGTCGCCAGATAATTTGGAAAGCAGTGTATGTCTTGCCAGTGCCAGTAGCCATAACCAGCAGGATGCGGTTTTCTCCTCGGGCAATGGCATCGACTGTGCGATTGATTGCGACTTGTTGGTAGTAACGGGGTAATTTGCCACTACCGTCGTCGTAGTAGTCCTGAGTCGTTATAATTTCCTGCTTGGGAGTGTACCCCTTGACTGCACTGAATCGTGCCCAGAGTTCATCAGGTGTCGGGAACTGGTCAAGGGGGATTTCCTTTTCGATAACGCCGCTGGTTGCTGTGCGATCATGCTCAAGGAAAGCATCACCATTGGAACTATAGGCAAAGGGGATGTCCAGAATCTCGGCATATTCAAG
>JAQTWB010000177.1 GCA_028689495.1 bacterium
CGATGTTATGGGCAATTCCTTCAACCAGAGCCAAAGGAACATGCTGCCCTCACACTTGTGCAAGGCGTAGGGGACATGAGCCGGCATTGCGGCTTTAAGGGTCTGCACGGCAAATTTTGCTTTGTCTAGATAAAAACCCGTAACGTGTTCGGCGCAAAGCTTTTCCAGTGTGCCGTCACCGACAAGGGGCCAGGTGATTTCCTGGCCGATGTTGTTATTGGCGAGGCCGATAATTGCGGATATCGCCGAGATTCTTCGGGCAATCTCCTTGTTGGCAATAATTATTCCGGTGCGCGTTCCAGGGAGACCGAGCTTGGAAAGACTTATCGAAAGTACTATGTGTTCGTCCCAGATGAGCTTGGCTGGAGTGAATATGATATTGGGAAATGGCGCACCGTAAGCGTTGTCGATAATCAGTGGGATGCCGGCTTTTTTTGTCAAAGCGCTTAGCTGTGAAACTTCATCATCAGTGATTACATTGCCACTGGGGTTTGTCGGTCGTGAGATGGCAATTGCCGCAGTATCTTTGTTGATGCTGAGGGTCTTGAAGTCGATGCTATACTTGAATTCATTGACCCTTGTCTCGCTGACAATTGGCCGGACTGAGCGAAATAAACAGGGGGAGATTCCCTGATCGGCGTATCCGATATATTCCGGGGCAACTGGCAAAAGAATGTGCTTGTTGCTGCCATCGTCAAACTTGCCAGCCAGCATGTTGAACAGCGCAAAAAAAGCACTCTGGCTTCCGGCGGTAATGGCAATATTTTCTTCGCTGATATTCCAGCCATATTTATTTTTCAGGAAATGAGTGATGGCGCTGATAAACGCCGGGCGTCCTTTAGGAGTGTCGTAGTTGGCGAGCATGTTGTCAAACGGTGCCCCGGTGTCAAGAATCTCTTGCATTCTTTTGCGCCAAACTGTGTTCATGGCGCTGATATGTGCTGGATTGCCGCCGCCAAGCATCAGCACATCTTTGGCCCCGGACATTGCTTCGCCAAGATCGGTCATCAATTGCTCTATTCCAGTCTCTGAGCCGAGTTTATTGCCGAAAGATGAAAATTGCTGCGGAAGACTCATTGTAGTGCCTTTGGGCTAGTTTGTTGATGCAGATATTTTTCAAGTATCTTGCAGATTTTCTCGCTTGCCTTGCCGTCGCCAAAAAGACTATCGGCTTTTGACATTTTGGTAAGTTCGTCGGGAGATGCCAGTAAGTCAATTACGGTTTTTTCCAGAGTCTGGCAATCTGTGCCAATGACTCTCACACCGGGATGTTTGTTGATCTCGGGTCTCTCCGTAAGGGAACGCAGCACCAGCAATGGTTTTCCCAACGCAGGCATTTCTTCTTGTAGGCCGCCCGAGTCGCTGATGATGAGGGAGCACTTGTCGACGATATAGAGAAAATCGTCATAACGAAGTGGGCCCAGGAGGTGGATGTTATCGCAATCGTGCAGTGTGGTCTGAGCAATTTGTTGAATATTTGGATTATGATGGACGGGAAATATCACCTGTGTTCCGCTGGCGGCGATACTTTTTAATGCCAGGCAGATATTTGTTATTCCGTCCGGAATGCTTTCCTTGCGATGGCAGGTGACAAGCAGTTTTTGCGCGGGGCTGTTGATGACCTCATGCAGCTTGTCCGAACCATAGCTATTTAATCTACGTGCCCACTCGGAGTCAGGGATGCGCTGATTGCGACCAAGTACCTGCATCATGGCGTCGATGACTGTGTTACCGGTTACGTGAATACTGTTTTCACTTATCCCCTCCGCAAGCAGATTATCTCGTGCCGAGACGGTGGGAGCAAAGTGAATTGAAGTAAGTCTGTCGGTAAGCGTCCTGTAACCTTCTTCAGGGAAAGGTTCGTATAGTGTTGAAGTTCGTAACCCAGCTTCTATGTGGCCCACGGGAATTTTTTCGTAAAAGGCAGCGAGTGCAGTCGAGAAGCAGCTTGCGGTATCACCGTGAACCAGAACCATATCCGGCTTTTCCCGCTGCAGTGTTCCTGACGCTTTATCCAGCAGGAGGCAGGTGGTAGCGGTGAGGTCGGGACTGCTGGTAAATATTTTGTAGTTCTCTGTTACAGGTAAGTCGAAAAGCTCAACGACCTCAGTCAACATGGTGTTGTGTTGACCTGTAAGTATGATCTGCAGGTTGATATTCTCTGATGCAAGCAGAGCCTTGGCCACAGGCGCCATTTTAATTGCTTCGGGTCGAGTGCCGATGAACATCAGGATTTTCACGGTATGTTCCTACAAACGACGATGATTGAGAGTAGGGAATTTGTGTCGCGCGTTTCTCAGCTCATCCAGGTCAAGTTTCGCCGTGACAACAGCTTCGCTACCAAAGTCAGTGCTTGCGAGAATTCCTCCCCAGTAGTCGATAATCATGCTGTGGCCGTAAGTTTCGCGACCGTTGTCGTGCAGGCCGCCCTGATTGCTGCCGATGACAAAGCAGAGGTTCTCAATTGCTCGTGCACGAAGTAGGATTTCCCAGTGACGGGCGCCGGTTGTTTTTGTAAAGGCTGAAGGGACAACAAGAATTTCTGCGCCGTTTTTTGCGAGCAGGCGAAACAGCTCCGGGAAACGCAAATCATAGCAGACAGAAAGGCCAACGGTGGTCTCGGGCATGGTAAAACCGGTAGGAGTGTCTCCGGGGGCAATACTTGCGGATTCTTTGTAGCTTTCAGCGGAAGATGCTTTGCTTTCGGGTAGGGAGACATCGAAGAGGTGAATCTTGTCATAGCGACAGATCCGTTTTCCGGTTGGGGTGTAAACGAGCGATGAGGCCCGGACCCTGGTTCCTGCATCTTCCGGATCATTTAGCGGAATGGTTCCGCCAACAATCCAGAGTGAGAGTTCTGAAGACATCCGGCCAAGAAATTCCTGAATCGGTCCTACACCTTCCGATTCGGAGATTGCCAGCTTGTCTTTTTCCGAGCGGCCCATCAGGGCGAAATTTTCGGGAAGGACAGCCAGTTCGCAGCCCTTGTCTTTTGCTTGGCGCAGCAGGCGTTCTGCCGTTTTCAGGTTTAGGTCCAGATCAGCGCTGGAAATCATCTGAATTGCAGACGCCACAAGAGTTGATTTTGCTGCTGCGGTTGTCATTAGATAGCGGCCTTATTGGCTAAGGGTTTGAGGTTTTTAGGGAAAAAAATTACTGGCGACACTGCCCAGTCTTACCGATATAACTTGTAAGAACGGTTTTTTCAAAGATTGAGTTATGGAGATATTCAAGTGAGTGAAGAAAGCAATACAGCTGCTGATGACGGAGCGATATTCGACTACACCTTTGCCTTGCTCGGGATGATGGCTGGGATTGATGGTTATGTCGATGAATCTGAAATTCATACCATTGAGCGTTTTATCGGCGAATACCTTTCTCTTTCTTCCGAAGAACACGATTATGCGATGGAAATCGTCGATTTGGCTTCAAAATCACCGGAGCAGTATGTGAAATGCGCCGAGTTTATTGATGCCGCAGCATCGGGACATCAAGGCATCAAAAATATTATCCTTGATATCTTGCTGAAGATTTCACTGGCGGATGGCAGCTACGACCTTGAGGAGGAAGAGCTTGTTGCTCGGGTGGCTGAGACTTTTGGCATAGAGCAATCGGAATTGGAAGGACTACAGGCGCTTTATGCAACTGCAGCGAGCTCATCGCTCCCGGATGCAGAGGAGAAGAGAGCTTTTATCCTCGGCTGTTCCCCATCAACATCTCTGGCTGAATTAAAAGTCAGGTATGAACATTTAGTCTCTGTTTACAATCCGGATAAGGCCCTGGAAGCAGGATTGCCAGCAGAGTTTGTTAACGTTGTCCGCAAACGCTTTGAAGATATTGAAGAAGCTTATGCATTGTTGAGCGCTAACTCTGAGTAGCGGTTTTGGGGATATTCCTATGCAGATATTGACGAGGGGGACGTCCTGTTCCCCACAGATGCCTGTC
>JAQTWB010000054.1 GCA_028689495.1 bacterium
GTCGCTCGCACTCTGATTCTCGGTCTCGTTCGATTTCACGGCCCGCTCAATCTGTCCCTGATATTTAGTGTAGTCGGCGATTATCCCCTGGCTTCCAGAAACTTTATCGGCAAAGCTCTGCAGCAGGCTTTGCACACCGGCCTCGTCTGAAGCCAGACTTTCTTTAAACGTGGCTTTGTCGAACTTGTATGAACCATCTCGCTGAATTGTTATACCAAGGTCGGCAAGTATTTGCGCCGATCCGCCACTTGAAGATTTGACTGAAGAAATTGCCTCGCGAATGGCACTCAGCGCTTGGTTGTCAACATTAGTCTTGGCGAGACTACTATATTTATTAGTCACACCTCTCTCTGTTTCAACACGCTCAACCACATTTTTTTCGGCAGCAAAAGCAATCAACTCGTTCAACTTGGTGACAAACTCTTCGACCTTGGTCGTTGTGGCATCTGTATCGGAAGTAACACTTGTCGTCACAAGTCCGGTAGGCCCCTTAAGCGAAAGTGTCACTCCTGGTATGACATCGGAGATTGTATTCGAAGAACGCGTAATCTGCCCAAGCCCCGTGACATTCAACACGGCATCTGATGCTTGCTCCAGATTAATCGCCCCCAAAGATGATGCCGCTGCCAACCCCCCGGACAAAGCTACCGCCATCTCGCCTTTACCCGACCCCATCTGAACGCCTGAGACAGTCAGCGCGTAAGAAGGAGCCACGGCTGTCCCGACGTTAATGACGGCTGCATTAAAAACACCCGCGCCCTGATCGTTTAATGCTAGCGCCAAATCAGCGAGGGTGGTGCCTGATCCAACCTCAACCGAAAATGCCTTCTGCTCGTCTCCCTGCCCAAAAGTAAAAGAGACTGTTCCACCTGCACCTGTTGAATCAACCAAAGCATCGGGAGTTGAAAACCGTCCAGCGAAAGACATGAAAGCGCTTTTTGCAACTTGTTCAACTGTAAAACTATGCGTCGAAGCAATCGCGGCGCTGCTGGCAGTAACAGCAACAGCATCGGGATTGCTGCTGCTTGCCTTTCTCTCCACTGCCCCGCCAGTCAATGTCATAAAATCTTTCAGCGAGTCACTTAAAGACAAAAGTTTGCTGTTAAACTCTTGCAGGCTGGTTGATTCCTCCTCATTAAAACTGACCTGATTCTCAAGAGGAATATAGGCGCTACGCCGGGCATCCTGGGTCGCCTTGATAATTGCATCGGCATCAATACCTGAGGCAATTCCGGAAAAACTTATTGCTGGCATATATCCCCTCCATGGATCATGACAAAATTGTCGTCAATTGATAGCGAGCAATTTCCATTCCAGATAGGAGGATTCATCTATGGCAAGACGGCAACGAGGAAAAATAGGCGCAAATCAAAGGGGTTAAGTGCTCGGGAATGCCATTTAGGCCAAAATACGAAGGAAAAGGAGAGTTGAGACCCTCGCCTGACTCGGGAAAAAGGTGCCGAGCCGAAGAGCACAACAAGAATAAAACACAGTCCAGGGGATTAGATTCGACCAGGACAAACCTTACATAAGATGTCCGGGTCAACACTCGCCCGGACATCTTATAATACCTAAACTACTTAAGGTTGACCTTGACGTTGCTCTTCTTTCTCAGATCCGCCAAGTAAGTTGCCAAATAGTCCTTCTGCTTCATGCGCTTCAAATAAAGATCAAGACGATCTTTAACCTCTGCCAAAGCAACTGTCTCCCCACCTCTTTTGCCTTCCGACTTGATAATATGAAAGCCGAATTGCGAACGAACAAGATCACTGACTTCACCTGGCTTTAACGCAAAAGAGGCATCAGCAAATGGCTTTACCATCTGTTCTTTGGTGAAATATCCGAGATCCCCACCTTTGGATTTGCTTGAATCGTCTGAATTCTTTGTCGCAATTTCAGCGAACTTATCCGGAGCGACCTTGACTTCCTGCAACACCTTTTCTGCTTTCTCCTGAACCGACTTCACCTCATCCTCGGGGGCATTCTCAGCAACCTTAAAAAGAATGTGACGAGCGGTTACCTCTTCTGGCTTAACAAACATCTCGGGTTTCTCTTTATAGAACTTCTCCAGCTCTTCGTCTGATACCTTGATGTCCTTAAAAACCACTTCTTCAAGGTACTTCATGATTTTCAGGTCTTCACGAGCGCCATCTTTAAGTTCCTTTTCGTCAACTCCACGCTCCGCCAATTCCTTGAGCACAGCCTCCTTTGAACCACTGCTTTGATACATTTGCTCGATAAAGCCATTAAGCTCCTCCTCACTTGGAGCTGCTACCGCCTTGGCGGCAGCTAGCGAAAGCAAACGTCGATCTATCATCTTGTCCAAAAGATGAACCCTCGTTTGCCGCTTTTCTTCATCTGACATTTGCGAAGCGGTGCTGCCTAGTTGAAAGCCCAGTTCCTTTTCAAGAGCCGACTCGGTAATAGTTTCCCCGTTTACTTCAGCAACTACTGTTTCCTTTTTCTCAGCTCCGGCGATTGAGGTAAAAAGCATAAGGCTGAGCGCCAAACATGAAATTTTTTTTGTAATCATTAGTTAATCCCGATTGGTGGTCTATTGAACGGTCCTGAAAAATCTGATGTGAAAGATACTGGCAAGACAGCTCTCAAGCTGCTGACGGTATCCCTGTCCGCAATGTTCAGCCTGGCTTTAATTTTATCTCTGATAAAAGAAAATTCACTGGATGAGGTAGACCAGATATCACAATTTGATGGCCCCTTGCTAACTCTATATATGCTGCTATCAAGCTTGGCGCTTGGCCTGCGCGCCCTGCGTTACAGAACTATCCTGCAATGTTCACAGTCCAAATTACTGGGTTCACAGTCCAAATTACTGGGGTCACGGCCAAGATTACTGGCTACCAACGCAGAAAAAATACCAAACTTCACTGTTATTTTGTTGATAACAGCGATTAGAAACGCATTGGTCGACGCCTTACCTGCCCGCGCCGGGGAACTCAGCTTCATCGGCCTGTTGCACCGGGAGGGGGTTACTCTCGGAAGAAGCTCCGCGGCATTCGGCCTGACCCTTATACTCGACCTATACGTCCTGGTGGCAATTGCGGCATTTTCTTTAACAATTCAAACAAGTCCGTTGTTCGCCTTTACACTTTCACTGGCTATCCTGCTTCTGGGAAGACTAATCATGCATATCTCCTGCGGAATCGCTATCAAGGGACTGTGGCAATTGCGTCATAAATTCCGACTTCGTCACTTCCTTCTCGCAACCATAAGCATCAAACATCAACTGCACTTCAAAAGTCACACCAGTAACATACTGCTGCTACAGACGGTGCTACTCCGCCTCGGAAAATACAGCGCTCTGGTGGCCCTGCTATACGCATCCTGTCCCGCGTTCGCGATTGCGCCACCTCCGTTATCACAAATCCCGGCTGCAACAATGCTTTTCATTTTGGCGGAGGGGGTCGCTTCTCTTCCCGCCAGTGGCTTTCTCGGGTTCGGTGCCTACGAATTGAGTTGGCACGAAACAACAAGATTAACCGGTGTAATGCAGACAGATATTGGTCAGATATTCCTCATTCATGCTATCACACAGACTTGGGGATATTCCCTGGCGCTGCTGGCATTTACCCTGCTGGTGCTCCGCAAAAAGAAGCAAAAAACACGATAATGAAAATCACAAGACAAGAAGCTTCACTGACAAACTACGCGCAGATGCGGCCACGTGGCAGCATTCTGATGTTTTCCATTGCCATTTTATTGGTCATCGCCATCACCTGGAAATACGAAAACAAGAAACACGCGTCTAAATCATTCCCGACACTGGAAACAGGAATCTACCTGGGTAATCTCGGTTTTCAGGATGACAGCGATTTCAAAAGCTGGCCTATTTTAATCCTCAACCACGATTCCGTTAACAACTCCCTGCTCTGGAGCCAAAATCAAACGGAAAGCCTCGCAGTAACAGGAAATGTCGACCGACAGGGACGACTGGCCTTCAGCAGTCTCGACAACAAACCCATCGCCCGATTATGGGGCGATGGTGAAAACGGATATTACTCAGGCACAGCATATATTGCCCCAGGGAAATACGGTCGCTGGGATATTCGATCGATAAAAAAGGACCTTCCCCAACCCGTACCGGATGAAACGGCCTCGCTAAACTTTGAAGTGGATTTCTGGTGGCGAGAACTTCGCCTGCTGAGAATCGCCGAGAACGACCTACAGACGAACTCGGTCCACCTCAATCGCCTGAAAGAATTGTCAGATGAAATCGACCATGTACTGGCTAAACTACCTGCCGGAAAACGTAGCGGCGCAGAAGAAACTGACGAGACCAGCAGTTTACTACAGGCCCGAAAAGTGACCCTGCTCGCCGATCCTCGCGGACAAATCGCTGAACTTGAGCGGCGAATTGCCGAACGAGAGCTGCAATGGATCCTCAATCGCTGGGATGGCTATGCACCGGCTGACGATACATCATTCACACTGCCTGAAGGCATGACAATGGAAGAAATTGAAGCACGTTATAAAAAATCGCGTGACGTAACATTACTCAACAACCGAATCGCACAGGAAAGAGCTGCTATCTCCCAGCTTGAGATATCCCTGCAAAATACCCAGAGAGCCCAAACGCAAAAGAACCCACAACAAGAACACCAGAGTTTCTGGGAAAAAATATTCGACTAATGCGGACCGGACTGCTTCGCGGTTCGCTGGTAAAAAAATCAAAAACCTACATTCTCTGGCATACGGATGTTCAAAATCATGATCCTTAAACAAAACATTCACCAACGACTCACCGCCAGTGCTCTATGCCTGCTGACTCTCTGGCTTTTCCCAAGGCCGGTAAGTTGTGGCAACCTTGAACAGAAAACCCTCGGACAGGAAGAAAGACAAGTCGCTAACGCAGCTGGTCGCAAACTCGGCGAAGAACTGTTGGTGATCGACCATATCATCGAACTTGGCGCTCAACCCGAACAAGCCATGCTGATGATACTCAACCGACAAAGCGGCATAATGACTTACCAGGCTCATGTCATCGGCATGGATGATCTTATCCCCGGAAAAGATATTCATCGCGGCTCAAACACTGAAAAAAGCAACACCCGCTTTCATACATTTTGCATCCTCGACAGAAGAACCCTGGAGAGATTTGATGGTGAGCAGTTCGCCGCCGCGTTTATCTTTACAACAGCACAAAATAGCTGGATTACATCTGAACCGTTTTTTTTCCGGGAAGACGAGCTGGCCAAACGCTCATTAAACTCACTGGTTCTTTCCCAGTCCCGCAAAGCTGCCGCCACTCTCAATCAAGAGCTTGAGTCGCAAATTTCCGAAATCGAAGAAAGCCTCTTCTTTCATATCGGTGAACTATACAAAGCCGGGGAACTTAAAAGCGCTCTTTATTTCCGCAATTTGCTGCAATCAAACTACGACAACAGTATTCCCGTGACAGGGAATGAATGGCGCTTGAAACAACTGCTACTCAAAGAAGGTGGACATGAAGCGACAACTGCGGAACTAAGCCAACGAAACAATCTTGTGTTACTGCTGGAGAAATTTGCCCTGGATACTTCAACAGCCCTGCGAACAAAAGAACGGCGAGAAAAGGAACAACGCAATCGAGTTCTCGATATGCTCCGTGTAGCACAGGACTACCAGGAGATTGACACAACCCCTTTGATGAAAGAGCTTGTTGAACTGACGGCACGTCGCGAGCAACTTGAGGCAAGACTCGCCGAACAAAATGGAGCTCAGGCGGACTAACCCGAACATAGAATCTACGACCGGTAGCGAATGATACGCGCCGGAGTTCCGGCGACAACCGCATTCTCCGGCACATCTTCCCGAACAAGGGAATGAGCACCAATCACTGAATTGTTACCGACCTTCACTCCGTCAAGTATAGTAACTCGCGCACCGATCCAGCAATTTTCGCCTATATGCACCCCTCCGCGAATATCCATCCCTTGTTCCATAATTGGTCGACTATCGTTCGTGCGATGATTCCCTGGACCAATATAGGTATAAGCGCCGATGAGTACACCACTACAGATTTCAACTGAACTCTGAGTGGCGATACGACAATCGGAGCTGATATTGACTCCGGGGTGCAGCTTAATCTCTCCCCCTTTCGCCGTGACTATCGTATTCCGACCAAGAAAAACGTGATCGCCTATCTCAATCCGCCCACTACCACTCTCGGTCGAACGCACATCAATAACCGCATAATCTTCAGCAATAACCCCACGGCCAAAAAAGATAGCGGCGGGATTACGAAGTGTTACACCGCGCCCCACTGTAATTTTACCTCTGCTTCCCCCGAGAAAGAATGGCAGGAGCAATGCTCGAGCGCCATATCCAAGAAGACTGCCACACCCGGAAATCAGCAGGTTATACAGCTCAAACGCCGCAAAAAAACCCCAGCTTTTGTTACCGGCAATAAAAATACGATATTTGGTCAGAGCGCCGCCCTCGTCTGCCTGAAACTTCTTCTGTTGCTCTGAAAGCGCAATTTCTTTATGCATATGCGATACTCTCTCTCGGTCGCTATCGTCGGCAGAAGCTGCCTGGGGATGCCCGCTGATTTCCAGTCCAGTAACCCCATACTTTCTGATATCTCATGCCAAACGAAAAGAAAAATACCATCTATCATACTGAAGCCGAAAACGGAGCCTTGCTTACCCTGCGTCAAGGATCTGCATTTCTCAAAATCCTCCCTCCACACACCGAGGGCCTTGACCACGATCAACCGCGCGCGCTTCGCGGACTTGCCAGCATTATCGATGGCGAACTCTGCCATCGCTGCGGTTCTTGCATTGGCATATGCCCAACCGACGTCCTTCGACCGGATCATGACGAATTCCCGGCTGTGGCTAATCTTTCTGCCTGCACAGATTGTGATTTATGCGTCAAAGTCTGCCCCGGAACAGAGTTTGATGCGCCTTCGTTCTCCAGAGAAAAATTCTCTCAAGAGTTACCGATCAAAGATATGCACGGCATTTTTGAGGCGGCATATTTATCATACGCAGCAAAAAACAATGTTCGTTCCGAAATATCGACGAGTGGAGGATTTGTTACCGCACTACTAGTATCACTGCTTAGGCAAGGGATAATTGATGGTGCTGTCGTTGTGGCATCCGATGAAGGCGATCTGTGGAAAGGACGACCCATCCTCGCACGAACTGAGGAAGAAATTATATCGGCAGCCAAATCAAAATACGCAATCTCACCGACAAACATTATTTTATCTGAAATAAGAAAAACCCCGGGCCGCTACGCTTTGGTCGGTTTACCTTGCCAAATTCATGGTTTCCTCAAAGCCGCAAGACTGGACCGAAAACTCTCAGAACGTGTCGTACTGACGATCGGCCTGTTTTGCCATGCGGCGATTGAACATGAGCCAATGCGTTACATCTGGGATAATCTCGGAGTTGCAAAAAAAGACATCGTCCGTTTCATTTCTCGTGTTGGCAAACATCCGGGAGCACCTCATGTTGAACTACGCGATGGCAGCTTGCGCCCAGTCTATTTTCCGGGAAAAAAAGGTTACCGACCAAATTCAATGGAGATGCTCAACATTCTCTATCGCCTCTACACTCCAGCGCGATGTCTGAGCTGTTATGATTCAACCGCTGAATACGCAGATATCGCAGTAGGCGATCCCTGGATGCCCAGACCTGGACCGGAAATAAACTTTCAGGATGGCTACAGTTTTGTCCTGGCACGAACTAGCGCCGGAATAGACATGATCGATCTGGCCAGCCAAAACGGCGACTTGTGCAACATTGAAATTACCGCTGATGCGGCCAGGCGCTCCAACACCATGATGGGGCACGAAAAACGCTGGCGGGCTTTTCGGGTCGTTGAAATGCTCGCCAGACGTGGCCGCCCAACACCTCGCTATGGTTTTCCCACGCCGCAAGCCGGGGGGAAACACCTTCTAATGACTGAGATTAATATGATCTCTCACCTATTCTGCTTTATAAAAACCGGCCGCTTGCCGTTACTTAAGTTAAGCCTGTCTTTACCTGGCTATGTCGCACTTTGGCTAAACCATCAAAGAAGACAATTTCGCTTCTGGCGAAAAGAGACGGTTGCTGCATTTAAAAGAAAGTTCCTCGGCGAGAAGGCACTGAAAGAACCGTAAGCGAGCGGCAAATAGTCAGGTAAAGAAAGTCACCTTAACATGCGACATCAATAAGGACCTATTGTGAAAATATACTCAATCATAACGCTCTTGACTGTATTTTCATTTTTGCCGCTATCCGCCTGCGTGGCGGAGGAGAACCCTGCCGGCTTCGACAACGAAAAATTTGCCCAAAGCTGCAGCCTTGGCGAAGACTACTATTTCTGGGCAGCCGGCGAATTCGAATATGAAAAAATGGGACTGCTTCAGAGCCGAAAGGAACTTCAACAACTGGCAATTAAGTGCGGACAAATTCCTCTGGAGAGCGATACGCATACAATTGAGGAAACTCTGCAAATCCAACCCCGCACACCATATCTGCACATTTTTATTGGTTCAGACTTGATTGACCAGGTATCGATCAGCCAGCCAGACGGAAGTCCGATAACTGCTAGCGACACCGTCCAGCTTGGTTCGTTTCAATTAATGACAGTTGTTAAAATCCTCAATCCCAGCCCCGGCACCTGGCGGATTTCGCTCTCCGCGCGGGGGAAGTATATGGTTTCCGCCCGCGTGGAACTACCTTCGGGCATTCCGGGACTTAAAGATGTCCGGCTGGGAAGAATGATCGAATATCTCCGTGGAACGCAATTTGAAACAGCCCGCAGCGCACCTGCTGCCGGAGAAGAAGTAATTGTTCGTGCCGAGCTTAGCGGAGAAAACGAGGATACTTCGATTGACCTTATCACCGATGAAGGGAAAATAATTGCCTCACCGGTGCGCTTGCGCGGAGTCTACAACGTGGTACCACCAGCCATGGCTTTTGGACCACTGAAAATGCCATCGGAAAAATTCCGTATTAAGGTAAAAATCAAACTGACCAATGGTGAGCAACTCACCCTTATCAGCAAAGCACACATTAACTAGCCCGAACCTTTATCTCCCGACGATGAGGGCTACCTGCGCGCCAAATAAAGTGCTCGGTGTAATAATGGATAAAAGGCAAGCTCGCGAACAAACCATAGAGCAAATTGCCCATAATTACCGAGGGTGGCGACACATGAATCAGGAAATAAACCAACCACGTTACGCTCAAGGAAAATACCGGAAGAATAACATAAACTGGTAGACCGAGTGGTCGCAACAAACGATAAAAAACATTCTTTACTTGTAACGTGCTACGACTACTGTCATGGGCAATGTAATAAATGTAGGCAACTATATTATGCACAAGTAACAACAACATAAAGGTAACAAAGGCAGAATACGACACCAAAATTGATGAGAGCAGAAGAGTCGCCGACAACGAAAGCACATGCATCCTGCCAATCGCCGATACAGCCTGCCGCAAAAGAATCCAGGTAACGGTCAGGTAAATTGCCCACGCACAAGGAAAGACTATTCTTGTAATATCCTCCACCGTCCAGAATTTCATTGTCGTAAAAACAACCAAATAAATCAGCGCGGAACATACAATCGGAAGCCACTTCCAGACAAAAAAAGCTTTACCTCTTTTCTGTAAAAACATGCCAGCAATGCCCACCTGTTGAGCAATCACATGATTCATTGTCAGTATCGCATAGAGCGCCATTATTATTAATGGATTAGCCACCGCAATAGCCAACGTCAAACAAACAACAAGAGGAATACCGAGACTGATTTTCCGTCCATAAACAGCGATATATTCCGCGTCGACCAAACCTGGGAAACCCGCGACGATATGAGGAAGATCTAAAATATAAATCAACAAAAACAACGATGAAAAATCTTGTGGCAGATGTGACTTGACGACGCTCTGAAGAAAAAACACATCAACAATAGCAAACGACAAAAACAACACTGATAGAGAATAAGGCCATAAAAGAAGAACTGCAGATATGACGACTGGTTCACCGCTTTCCATAGGTGAAAGATCTTCCCGGGAGGAATCCATATTTACACTGTCCCAAAAACTCCGTCACCATTACAAACTGAATATTGTCACCGCCAGGGGAGGCACAGTTATCGCAATTGACGACTCTCTCCCGTGCCAGGGAATATCACTGCAGTAGCTCTCTCCTGCATTATGAACATCACTGCCATTGTAACGGGCCGAGTCAGAATTAAAAACCTCGCGCCAAACTCCCGAAACAGGCACGCCAACACGAAAATCATGTCTAACGACTGGAGTAAAATTGCAAACTACAAGCAATGGACGTTGCCTATCCCGTCCATAACGCGCAAAACTGAGAACACTTTCGTAAGCACTATGGCAATCGATCCACTCAAAACCAGCTGGATCGAAGTCAAAATAATGCAACTGTTCAAGGTCGCGATGCATAGCGTTTAAATCGCGAACCAGCGTCTGCACGCCCTTATGCCTATCGTATTCAAGCATGTGCCATGGCAAACTTCCCTCGGCCTGCCATTCTTCCCATGGCGCAATCTCACTGCCCATGAAAAGCAGTTTCTTCCCCGGATGCGCATACATATATGAATAGAGCAAACGAAGATTGGCAAACTTCTGCCAATCATCACCGGGCATCTTATCGAGTAATGACCCTTTGCCATGCACAACTTCATCATGAGAAAGAGGCAAAATAAAATTCTCATTAAAAGCGTAAATCATCGAAAAAGTCAGATCATTGTGGTGATAAGATCTATGCACCGCCTCTTTTGACATATAGGTGAGGGTGTCGTTCATCCATCCCATATTCCACTTGTAGCCGAATCCCAGACCGCCCATGTAAGTTGGACGGCTGACCATCGCCCAGGAAGTGGACTCCTCAGCCATCGTAAAAGCTCCGGGGTGGCGTTCATAGACAACCTCATTCATTCGTCGCACAAAACGAATCGCCTCAATGTTCTCGCGTCCACCAAACTGATTCGGAACCCACTCTCCTTCTTCTCGCGAATAGTCCAGATAAAGCATTGAGGCCACAGCGTCCACCCGAAGCCCATCAATGTGATAGTAGTCCAACCAGAAAAGAGCACTTGAAAGAAGGAAGTTTTCAACCTCCCGACGACCATAATTGTAAACAAGTGTTCCCCAATCGGGATGCTGCCCCTGTCGAGGATCGGAATGCTCATAGAGGCAAGTTCCATCAAAATGAGCCAGACCATGACCATCTGTGGGGAAGTGCGCCGGCACCCAATCAAGGATTACACCAATTCCGTGTCGATGAAGCTCATCGACAAGAAACATAAAATCCTGAGGTGTGCCAAACCTGCTCGTTGGGGCAAAAAGCCCAACAGGCTGGTAGCCCCAGGAACCATCAAACGGATGTTCATTTACCGGCATGAACTCAACATGAGTAAAGCCCATTTCACTTACATACTGCGGTAGCTCTGCAGCAAGCTCACGATAAGTAAGCCAACGATTACCCTCAAGTGAGTTTCTTCTCCACGAACCAAGATGTACTTCATAAACTGTCATCGCTGAATGAATCTGACTTACCGTTGCCCGCGATTCCATCCAGGTGGCATCATTCCACTGATAATCGTCTATCGCCCAGACCACTGACGCACTCTTTGGTCGCATCTCCGCATGAAAGGCATAAGGATCGGACTTTTCAGCCTGATAACCAAAATATCTCCCTCGCACATGAAATTTGTAAGGGCTTCCTTGACCGACTCCCGGAATAAAACATTCCCAAATGCCGGAATCTCCTCGATTTTCCATCTGGTTCGCTTCGGCATTCCAACCATTAAAGTCGCCAACAACACTTACTCCTTCGGCATTAGGTGCCCATACCGCAAAATTAACCCCATCTACTCCGTCGAGCTGACGAAAATGAGCGCCCATTTTGTGATAACTATCAAGGTGAGTACCCTCATTCAGTAAATGAAGATCAAAATCGCTAAGTAGATAACGATCATTTGTGGGTGCGGTTACTGACTTCATAATGCTTTACTCACTCCTGTCTTTTGCAAACGAAAAATTTGTATGCTCCGTGCGCATATCCTATGACGATCGCCGTAAGAAAAAACCTCCGGCACATCTTTAAACGTCTCATCCATCGTATCAAGCACAAGCATCCAGCGCCCAGGCAAAATATACTTCGGAAGCACGACATTAATATTCTTGGCCGAAGCATTCAGATAACAGAAAAGAGTGTCTCCTATAATCGCCTCGCCACTTTCATCAACCTCTTCTATAGCATCACCAGAGTAGACAAACCCGACATGCAAACGGGCCTCATCATGCCACTCGTGAGATGACATCTCCTTTCCATCCTCCCGAATCCAGGTCAAATCGCGAATACCTGTAATCCCGCTGATATGGCCAGAAAAAAACTTTCTCCTCTGCAGTACCGGCTGTGAACTACGAAACTTGACCAATTGAGCAACAAAACGCAGAAAATCCAACTCGTGCAAACCAATGTGCCAATTAGTCCAACTGATATCATTATCTTGACAATAGGCATTGTTATTGCCGTTCTGGGTGCGCATCAACTCGTCGCCACCAGATAACATCGGAACACCTGCAGAGAGAAAAAGAGTCGCCAGCATATTCCGCATCTGACGACGACGCAGAAATGTTATACGTTCATCTTCACTTTCGCCCTCAATCCCATGATTCCAACTACGATTATCATCTGTTCCGTCGCGGTTATCCTCTCCATTTTCCGCATTGTGCTTATGATTATAAGTCACCAAATCTCTCAGCGAAAAGCCATCATGACAAGTTACAAAATTAATGCTGGCGTAAGGCTTACGATTACCCGCATAAAGGTCACTACTGCCGGCCAACCTTGTGCCCATCTCTGACAGTGTTCCATGATCCCCCTTCCAGAACGAGCGTATCACATCCCGGTAACGACCGTTCCACTCAGTCCAAAGCACCGGGAAATTACCGACCTGATATCCTCCAGCTCCGAGATCCCACGGTTCAGCTATGAGTTTTACTCGGGAAAGAACCGGATCCTGCTGGATGATATCAAAAAAAGCAGCGAGTCGATCCACTTCAAAAAGTTCACGAGCCAAGGCACTAGCCAAATCGAAACGAAATCCATCAACATGCATTTCCAGAACCCAGTACCGCAGACTATCCATAATCAACTGCAGCACGCGCGGATGTTGCATATTTAAAGTATTACCGCAGCCTGTAAAATCTTCATAATAACGTAGATTCGCTTTTGACAGGCGATAATACGAGCGATTATCAATCCCCTTCAAGGAAAGAGTCGGGCCGAAATGATTACCTTCGGCTGTATGGTTGTAAACGACATCAAGGATAACTTCGATCCCGGCAGCATGCAGCGAACGAACCATCGTCTTGAATTCGCGAACATGGGCGTAAAGGCCTTCATAAGACGTATAGCTGGCCTCGGGTGCCAAATATCCAAGAGTGTTATAACCCCAATAGTTACTCTTCCCCGAACTCGTCAAATGCCATTCATCGACTTTATGGTGAACTGGCATCAACTCGACCGCAGTAACCCCCAACTTTTTCAAATGTCGAATAATTGGAGCAGTGCCCAGTGCGGCATAAGTGCCGCGCAACTCTCTCGGCACTTCCTCATTAAGCATGCTCATGCCTTTAACATGGGCTTCATAAATTACAGTCTTGTGCCAAGGAATGTCAGGTGGACTATCATCCCCCCAGGTAAACGCGGAATCAATTACGGCCGATAGCGGGGCAAATGCCGCGTTATCGTGATCATCCATTTCCAGATCTTCACGCACTGAGCCCATCTTGTAGCCAAACATTGACTTCGACCAGCGCACTGTCCGTGGAATAGCTTTGGCGTAAGGATCGACAAGGACCTTGTGATGATTAAATCTATGCCCCTGCTCCGGTGCATAGGGACCATAAACCCGATATCCGTACAACTGACCCGGGCGCACATCTGGCAAATACACATGCCAGACATCGTCGGTATTTTCTGTCACAACAATACGATGAGACTCAGCGGTGGCCTTCAAATTATCGAAAAGACATAACTCTACTCGCGATGCGTGTTCAGAAAACAGGGCAAAATTAACACCCAGACCATCCCAAGTCGCGCCCAGCGGATAAGGTTTTCCTGGCCAAATTCTCATAACAACAGATTTTTCCCTTTAACCGGAAGCATGTATTAGGTTCGCTAATGTCCTGTGGAACTTATTTATACTGCTCGCATTTCAGTTTCCCCGATCCGGAACACCTTAATCTCGAGCAGTATATTGGTCTTCGGTCGCATCCGCTGGCGCGCCTGCTCCAATATTCCCGGTGGGCCTTACTTAGCTTGGTTATTATTGCGCGCTAAATCCATCCCGCCGTTCACCCCCGACTCTACTGCAAAGATGCAGTCCTGGGAACTTTTGTTTCGTTAGAATTTTCTCTCATTACCGTCTTTCCGGAAAGACGATACAAGGCACAAATCCTCTCAACCGGACCACCATGGCGGACCGACATCGCTTGAGTTAGATAGGGGGCGGACACTCCATGTGAAACAGCCCATTCATGAGCCATAGGATATTCATTTTTGGGCAAATCGATAACAAGAACCGAAGCTCCGGCCCTTCTGTAACGATTAGGATGAAACGCCTCCCCCTCGATATTAACGGCCTTTCTGCCCGAGATATAAGCAATGGAATTATATCGTGACAAATCGGTCCATGTGGCAATAAGCTCGCTATCGACAGTTGAATCACTAACCAACTTGGCACACTGCACAACATCCGAATTGACGCGTTGCGCCTTGAGAACCTTGCTAACCGAAATCCCAGTTGAAAGGACGATAAAAATAACAACAATTGCAGTACGACCCTTGTCCGCAATAACGCCTTGAACTCCAACAGCCAACTGCGCCAAAAATCTTGAGACCACCGGACAGAGAAGCATCACAACCGGAAAAAAATAATAATCGTGATGCGGCAGCTTATCCGCAGACAGAAACAAATATGGTAGTGAGAATATAAGAAAAATCCTCTCCGCCGGGAAAATCACTATCCCTGTGACCGCGGCCAGACTTGCAATCTCCACGGGAATACTCAAAGGCAAAATACGACTGTCAGCCAACCTACCCAAAATATACTTCAAAACCAGAAACGCCAGAGTGAGCAACCCTGTTAGATAACCAAAATATCTAAACCAGTTTTTCCATATCACCGAAATAATCTGACCGCTAAAGACTACTTCCAGCTTCCGCCAAAACACATGACTGATAACCTCCGAATGCCCTATGCTTCTCGGCCAAAAATGCCAAACGAACACGGGAAGGGAAACAAACACTACCAGCAAGATAACCCCTGCCAAAGAACGATATGATGTTCTTCCCCGATAACGACCACGCTCTTCTGCGCTATACTGAACAATCAGCGCTGGCATCCAGACCACTGCATAAGACTTGAAAAGAGTGGCGATCCCGAGAAATAACACCGACAGCAAAAACCATATTCGACCGCTATCCCCTCGCTTTCGGCATCTACAATACTTTTCGAGCGACAAGCAGGAAAATATAATTCCACAGGTCATCGCCACATCGCTCATCGGAGCAGTAGAGTAAAAAACAAGAGGAAACGATGACGTAACAAGGAATAACAGAAAAAATCTCTCACCTCGAACAAGGTGCCCCCCTCGATAAAGTAATCCGACAACCATTGCCATGAAAAAAATCATGGAAAGAGTTCGAGCTGCAATAACGCTGGCGGAAACACCGGGTAGTATGCCGCTCGAAATGGTGTCGACCATATCAGCAACAAAGGCCGCAAGAATATGATATAGAGGGAACTCTTCATAAACGATAAAACGCTGATAACGATCACCACTATCAATCGCAATACCCTCCTTTTCCCAGGTAACCCGCGTTGTCACATCCCGTGTCTCGTACCAACGCTCCGGCATTGTCCGCACGCTATCAACAAAAGACAAGGAGGTAATCTGATTCCAGCTATGAAGATATCCTAAAGGGACTTGATCAATCGTTCTGAAAGCAAAAAATGCCCAAAACGCGAGTAAATATACTGAAAGAACGCGGTATGTCATCTTGTCACAGATAGGAGATTACAAATGTTAGATGACCTGGGGCTCTTTCATCAGACCGTATATGCCAGCTAGCGCCGGCTGACCGGGCTAAAAACTCAGCCGTAAAGAACAAAAGCGACGACACGCCAGAAGAAATGTGCAGCAACTCATCCATGGTTGAGACGCGCGGGAACTTATCTGAATAAGATTGCGCAAAAAATAACATGAAAACAGATCCTGGCTCAAAAAAGGACATCTCCAACCCGCGAGAAGACCCGTGAACAGCCTTAACCAACGTCCCCTTGCGACCGGTCTCAGACCGCTCGGCAACAACACGTCTTATTGCTGGAGAAGTTGCTTTAATCGCCGACCAAAATATCTGCACCGACTTAAACAGGCGCCTGCTGGATTCCGCCTCTTCTAAAACACTCTTTACTTCATCGATTGCTGCCCGATGGGTTCCGATACTCAAACTCTCCATCTCCAACAAAGCAGCAACAATTCCATCGATATCGTTAACTCGTGAAGATTCACCTATGAGCAAAGCCATCTGGGAAAGATCATGCAGCGCGTTAAGA
>JAQTWB010000055.1 GCA_028689495.1 bacterium
TGCCAAGCAGGATCCCGTCGCAATGTTTGGTGATCATTTAAATCTTCGTTACCGAGCGCTATGCCATAAACTCTTTGACGAATGATACTTTCCGGGTTGTGTTTTACTTTATGTTTCGCCCGTCCATTGCTAAACACCTTCGCTAGGGCACTAAGCAGATTCAGGTAGTTGTCTGCCTGTCTTAACAGCATTACCCCGCCATCGCTGGTGACATCGCCACCGGTAAATGACAACTCCACTTTGCGCCTTTTTTGACAATTGAAACAGTTCGCCTTGCCCGGTACGTTTTGCTTTCATCGATAGAATCATCCCGTGAGAGTAAGTAATTTGAATTACTTAGATTCTAATCCATTTAAGACACTTGTACAAGCCTTACGTGCAATTTTCGGGCTAGCGCTCAAGAACAATTCGATAATGCGCCTTGCCGCTGCGCAACCGCGCAAGTGCACTATTCACATCAGCCAGTTTATACTTTTCAACAACAGGTTTGATGTTATGTAAACGCGCAAAATCAAGCATGCGCGCAATTGTCGCGGGACTACCGACCGGTGAACCCGAAATTGACCGCTGGCCACCAATTAATGAAAACACGCCGATATCAAGCGGTTCAAGCGTGGCGCCAACAAAATGCAACCGCCCTTTGGGAGCCAAAGTACTAAGAAATAGATTCCAGTCGAGCTTGACGTTAACGGTAGAAATAATCAAATCAAATTGCCCGCTGGCAGAGGCGACCTCACTGAGATCGCGACTGTTCAAGGCGTGATGTGCACCAAGTTGGAGTGCTTCATTTCTCTTCACCTCACTGGAAGTAAAAGCAGTCACCTCACAACCCCAGGCGTTAAGAAACTGTAACGCGATATGCCCAAGCCCACCGATACCAATAACCGCCACCTTGTCTGTCGGCTTGACGTCAAACTGCACAAGCGGATTAAAAACAGTAATACCTCCACAAAAAAGTGGTCCGGCGCTCTCAACATCAAGCCCATCAGGTATCGCCACAACACTGTCAGCTTGCGCTCTCACCTTCTCGGCAAATCCGCCATAATGCCCAACTATCGTGGCTTGCGCGCTGGCACATAAATTATGATCGCCGCTGCAACAAAGAGAACACTCTTTGCAAAAACCAGCATGCCAGCCAAGACCAACCAGTTCTCCAGGTGAAAAATGTCTGACTTTCTCACCTAGTTTGGCAATCCGGCCAACGATTTCATGCCCTGGGACCAAAGGATATCGACTTATACCCCACTCGTTATCAATCATGCTCAGATCACTGTGACAGATACCCGAATAAAGGACATCGATCTCAACTTCGCAAGCCTGCAACTCACCCGGGTCATACTCAAATGGTTGAAGTTCCGCTCCTTGTTCAAACGCGGCATAGGCTCTAATCATGAAATGTCTCCTTGGGTTATACCGTGTCCGTATTCCTCACTGCCTTACCGTTTCAACGGAGTTTTTTGACATGGCACAAATGACGTTAAAAAAGCAAAAATCTTCGAACTTTCAACTCAAATCTTATGCTGTTTGACGAAGAGGTATAACAAACAGGCGCTGCCCCGACAAAAACTATCCGTATTGCGCTTGATTTCCCTCGCTTCTTCAGCTATCAGGCGGAAAATTGCTCGGCAAACTTTTCTACATGGCGACTAAATCAAATACAGCGTTGATTCTCTCCCCACTTTACAGCGACAATCGAACAAAACCGTATCATAAGCTAGCTTGAGTCTGACCAATATGCAGCACCGCTTTATTCAAAACTTCATTCTGAAATTGATTGGAATATTGACTGTCATTGTGAGCGTTGCCCCGTTACCTGTTATTGCTGACGAGAAAAATCAGGGTAACTTTGACTTTGCCAGTGTCGAGCAGCTTGCTCAGGAACTTTCCCGTCAGGACTATCGACCACCGGTAAAAATCAAAGGAGCCGAGAACCTGTCTTACGACGATTACCGGATGATTCGTTTTCGCCCCAACAAAGCTCTCTGGCGTGGGAACTCACTGTTTGAAATGCACTTCTTTCACACAGGGTTCCTCTTCCAAAATCCGGTTAATGTATTTGTGATTGAGAACGGCATCGCCAAAGAGGTGCGGTACTCACGCGACATGTTCGATGTCGCTCCACAGGTTTCCAAAAAACTTCCCTCCGATGCCAATAACAATTTTGCCGGTATCAAGTTTGTCTACCCATTGCATAAAGCCGATACAAAAGACGACGTGGCTGTTTTTCTCGGAGCCTCATATTTCCGCATGCTGGGACGAGGCGACCACTTCGGCCTCTCTGCCCGTGGGCTTGCCATAGACACCGCGGAACCGGAAGGAGAGGAGTTTCCCTCGTTCAGCAAATTCTGGATTATCAAGCCGGGAGAAAATGATTCTTTTCTCACTCTCTTTGCCTTGCTTGAAAGCCCAAGTATCAGTGGGGCGTATCGCTTTACAATTCGCCCTGCCCAACAAACTACAATCGACGTCTCTGCAACTCTATATCCACGCAATACCTCCAAAAAAATCGGTATCGCCCCACTGACCAGTATGTATCTTCGTGGCGAAGCAGACCTAAGAAGCTCTGATGATTTTCGCCCTGAAGTTCATGACTCTGATGCACTGCTAATGCATACGGGGTCGGCCGGAGAGTGGTTGTTCAGACCTCTTATCCATCGACACGACGGAGTACGAATCACCCGATTCCTTGACATCGACCCACGTGGTTTTGGACTTATCCAGAGAGACCGCCTTTATGACAACTACCTTGATCTTGAAACTCACTCAGAAGAACGACCCGACTTCTGGATTAAACCCCTGAACAAATGGGGAGCCGGATCTGTGGAGCTGGTTGAAATTCCCAGTAACTTTGAAACCAATGACAATATTGTCGCCTATTGGGTCGCAAACGAACCTCTGCAGTCTCCATTCAACCTGGCTTACCGCATCACAGCCGGGCGTGGATTCGTCAACTCTGGACTGGCAGAGGTTAAACGAACAATGATCCAAACTGTCGATGCCTCACAATTTGGCGGTGATAATGAAACTACCGAAGCCAGGCGCTATCTTCTTGACTTTTCCTCGGATGAACTCAGGTCGCTGGGCGATGACCAACCTGTGCACCCGGAAATATCTCTTTCAAGCGGTCGCTTTCAAAATCTAACAATAGAAAAAAATCGTACCGGCGGAGAATGGCGAGTGACTTTTGTTGCGATTCGAGAAAAAAACACAACTACAGATATGCGGCTGTCACTTAATCTTCATGGCACAAAGCTAAGCGAGACATGGCTCTACCTCTGGGATGAATAAAGACTACGCTGAACTACAAACCGACATGTCGCCGACGAAACAGCAAAAAAGAAATTACTCCGGTTACCTTCGCACTGGTGTATTCTGGTCACTCGTGATTACCAGCAGTATCTGGATGGCCCGAGATATTTCATACATATTGCAGTCAGTGGACACTGTTTGGCTGCGTCCGATTATGTTTGTCATCTTTGTTTCCTGCTTTACCTGGATATGCGTCCCGTTCTGGATTGCCGTTGCCGGATTCTTTGTAAATCTGCTTCGCATTAATCCGCTAATCCTGGAACGACACCTGCCTCTTCAGCCTCCAGCCACGCAGGTCAGTCAGAAACACGCTGTCATTATGCCAATATATGCTGAGCCAGCCCCCCTGGTTTTTGGCGCAATGGCCGCAATGTATGATGCTTTATACAACCATCCTTCGAACGAAGGAGGGCAGTTTGATTTCTACCTCCTTAGCGACACTCGCAATCCTGATATCGCACTCGAAGAAGCCTCGTTTTGCCAAGTCCTGCGTAAAGAAGGTCGCGAGAATTTGTTCTATCGCCATCGAGAAAAAAATACCGCCCGGAAAGCTGGTAATATTGAAGACTTCGTCAAACGCTGGGGCGCTCGTTATGAATCCATGCTCATCCTCGATGCAGATAGCATCATGTCAGCAGATGATATATTACAACTGGCATTGCTGATGGAAGGCAACCCACAGGCAGCCCTGTTGCAAACAAGTCCACGGGTAGTCTTTGCCAAAACACTTTTTGCCAGACTGATTCAGTTCACTTCCAGACTTTATGGCCAGCTGTTCTCTTACGGCGCATCATTCTGGCATGGAGCAAGTTCGAACTACTGGGGGCACAATGCGATAATTCGCGTCGAAGCATTCAGGCAGAATTGCGGTCTCGGTGAACTTCCTGGTAATCCGCCTTTCGGCGGACAAATCCTCAGTCACGATTTTGTTGAAGCAGCACTGCTAAGATCTGCTGGCTGGGGAGTGTATCTGATCCCCTGGCTTGAAGACTCCTATGAGCAAATACCGCCGACACCACTTGATTTTCTCCAGCGCGATAAGCGCTGGTCCCAGGGAAACCTGCAACACCTTAAACTTCTTTTTCGCCCTCAACTGCTAATATCGAGTAGAACATTTTTCGTCCTCGGTGCAATGGCCTATCTCAGTTCACCACTATGGCTGTTGTTACTGCTTTGTTCGACATTAAGCACAGTGCTTGAGGCAATGAGGGAGCATGTTTATTTCCCCGACAAATATCAACTATTTCCTTCCTGGCCAATATCGAGGGAAGAAGATGCTTTCATATTATTTGGCGCCACAGCATTAGTCCTGTTCGGCGCAAAATTTGGCGCTCTCTTCCTTCGCCTGACCGACAAAAAACAACGTATATTGTTTGGCCGGCCAATTAAGCTCATCAGCAGCGCAGTTGCAGAAACTATCTTCTTCACACTTTTAGCTCCGACAATGATGCTCTATCACACCTGGTTTGTCGCCAATACGTTTCTCGGACGTATTGTAAGCTGGAATACCCAGCAACGCGACACAGACTATATGTCATTTAGTTTGGCGCTTCGCTCTGCTGGATGGATCTCTCTGGTGGCTCTCGCCTGGAGCCTGCTTCTCTATGTCATGAGCCCTTCCGAACTGCTCTGGATGGGGCCCATACTATTGGGAATGCTCACATCACCGCTACTAATCTGGGTCGTAAGCGACAGTAGTCTTGGAACAAAGGCGCGACATTATGGCCTCTTCCTTGTACCAGAAGAGACTTCGCCCCATCCCATTTTATTACAGGTACAAACAAGCGAAGAAAGATTAAAAAATCTAACTTTTCCGGTCAGCCATTGCCCGGACTACATCCCAACTGAAAAATATCAGGAGATGTCCGCACACCCTTTATTCCGCTGGGTCTAAGAAACCGAAAAGACATCCGAGTCTAATTGCCTACACATACCTTACCCAGTCTAGCCGCTCCACTGAGCTGGATATCATCCGAAACTGGATAGCCGAAACAAAAATCGGCATGAGCTGAGCCGGAAAGGTCAATTTTGCGGATATGACCGAGAACCTTTTTAAAAATTGTTGATGACACGCCAAACATCTGTAAATCAAGGTTACCTAAATGAGGATGGACCTCACATTGCATCGCGCCATCCAGCTTTAACTTCAGACTCTCAATCGTATTACCTCTGATATAACAGTTTCCTGCTCCTGACAGCTCAAGTTGAATATCCTTGCCTCCAGCTACATAAACTTCACCAGCGCCATCGAGTTTCAACTCAAGTTCTCTCAGTTCGGCGATCGAGACGATTCCAAGTAGAGACCCTTTCACGGACAAACGATCGAAACCCTTTAATGTAGAGAAATCAACAGCACCTTCCAAAACAATAGTGACCCCCTCAGGCAAATAAACTGTCATTGTCGAATCTTCCGAAAAAAATCTGTCAGATTTTGACATGTCGTCACCATTGACAATAACCCTGTTATTGCTGCCGACACCTTTAATCAAAGATATGTTCCGGTTTTTTCCGACACACTCATCTTTCAATGAGATTTCAATATTGTGACTGAGAACTTCGTGTTTGACACATTTCTCAAGTTCTGCCGAAGAGAATTCAACTATCGCCTGGCGCTCGTCCGAAAGCAGCGGCGATACCACTAACTTCACTGGTAACTCTCGCAGAATAAGCGTATTCCAAAGAACAGAGCCACTCTCGCTTCGCAAAGGAATTCTCTGTTCGGCTAAAACAGCTCCGGGTAGCCAGATGACACAGACGATCGTAGTTAGATAACACCACATCTTCATTATTCTCAGCCTCAAATCTCCTTCAAACAAAAAAAACTCCTACAGCAGAATTTTTCCGCTGTAGGAGCAACTATACAAATTGGAAGTCTATCGCTGAGTAGCAACAACCCGGTTATTGGTTCCGGCCTGAGTAATTGTGGCAGTATCGCGATTTGAGAGCTGTAACAGTGTAGCCGAATTGCTGTTTCCAGTTTGTGTTACAGATGCAAGGTTAGCATTACCTAACTGATGAATATCGGCATAGTTAGATGCACCTGTCTGGAGTGCACTGGCCGAATTTTTGTTACCACTCTGATAAATATGAGTATTGTTCATCGAACCCACCTGCTTGGCTGTGGCAATATTATCGCTACCAAACTGATGGATACTTGCTGAGTTGGCTGTGCCAATTTGATCAGTATCAGCAAGGTTATTCGAACCATTTTGATATGAAGAAGAATAGTTGGATGTCCCATTCTGCTTCAAAGATGCCCGATTCTTCTCCCCATAAGCAGTAATAACAGCACTGTTGGCAGAACCACCGTTTTGACTAATCAACAACTTATGATCTTTACCTCCGGTATTGACATTAGCATATGAATAACTGCTGTCTGCTGCTTGCAACACAGTAACATTTGTAGCAGATGCCGATGTTGCGTTAACAGAAACGTAGTCATTACGGCCTGCCTGCCTCACACCGATTTTACTACCTGTAGAAACACCTGTGGTCGCCACATTCGTCGAATTGTTTGAGCCGGACTGTTCAACACCAACGGCAGAGGCTTCGCCGCGTTGAGAAATGTTTAAGGTCTGTCGATCGCCTTTTTGCGAAGTGGTAAAGCTTCTTACTGCCCCATATGTTCCTGTAACACTGACATCTCCAACAAGGTGATTCTTTCCCGTCTGCTGAATATTGGCAATATGTCGTGTTCCTTCTTGAACAATACTGGACTTGCTGTTCACAGAATCGTTCTGATTGATTGTCAGACTGCTGCTTTCAGCGAAAAGCACACCCGGAAATACAATTGAAGAAACAATCAAGGCACCGAAACTTGTTTTTGTAATTTTTTTATTCATCAAAACCTCCACCTGTTTGCCGAGCATGTAATAAATTGACAACATACCATTGCACATTATTGTCAGACTAAAACTGTTATTGGACCAAGTATCGCCGTATCAAAATTCAGCGACCATCAACCAACACTTGACCTGTTATAAAGTAGTCTCGAACATTCGTGACGAATAAATTACACGAAGAACAAACTTCTTTGATTATTTGTGACGATTGTCAAAAGTCTTGTTGCCGTATCGGAGGTACCTGCCAAATTTTCCGTACATTGGTCCATCCGAGACTTCATCATCTGATTTGCCAATCAGGTATTCAACCTGATTATTTTCGTTGATAACAGTCGAGTGCTGCTTCAACTTGTCCAACCTGATTGTGCTTTCACCTCGGTCGGGGAGAGAGTAGACAGAAAGTGATCTATCAGATTTATCTTCCTTCACAGGATCAATATCCGCCGCAGTAGTCAAAGGAAAATGCTCATCCATTGGCTCTTTCAGAGTCTCAAATTGCGGACCTGTCATTTCACGGGGAACAACATCTTGACCTTCAGGTGAAGCCACTGTTGAGGTAGCCTCCTCAAATTGAGTCACAGCAATACTACTTGAGGTATCAAGATACGGATTATCTCCAACTATACCGTCTTCACTATAAACAACAGTTACCGAACAGGACGTGAACAATAAAACAGCGACAGAAGCTTTATGTCTCATCAATTCCTTCCATCGGCACTCACATACTTGATAAATAGACCACTACCAAATTGTCCGGCAACTTTACCAAGTGTGCGCACACAGTCCTGCCTACTAGCAAATGGTCCCATTAACAGCCTGACATAATCAACCGAATCAATCCGCGCCTTCTGCAAGACAAATGCATGACCAGATCGATCTACTTTCTCGAGCATCTCCTGCCCCCAAGAATCAAAAGGTCGATAAACCCCTATCTGGATATAATAGCCACTGCGCACTTTGTCCCCCGCCATTTGAAACATTTCCAGGTACTTCGCGCCTTTTTTTACCGGAACGCTGGAGGCAACCTTGATCTCATCATCTGCTATGGGTTTAACAACCCGAGGCCGTACTGTCTTTGGTGTCGCTATCGGTGTGTCGGATACTTTAGAACTCGAACTTTTGACGGGTTGAGAGACCTCTGGAGCTTGGGAAACTTTGTTTGCCCTCTCGCCTACAGCGGATACAACAGGAGCCGGTGCCTGGCTATCGACCATTGGTGCCGGATATGATGGTAGGTTAATAGCAAAGGCTTCATCTGAGCCAGTACGATCATTAGCCGCAAGATAATCATGATAAAGTTCGCGTGCTCTATTATTGTCTGCAAACTTCCACAAATCCTGCGCCGCGCCTTCCATGATCATTGCATAAACCGCCATTTCAACTGCCTGACGAACCGCAAGTTGTGATGGCTCGTTAACAGAAAAACCTGTTTCCGCTTCCAGCAATTTGTCAAAACTGACGAACTTGTATATCCCTCCAGACACTTTGGTTGAAACCAGTGTCTTCGAAGTGCTGACCGACAACATGACCTCTCCGCTCATAACACTTACCGCCCGCAAATAGACGGTTACGATATCTCTTCGATATTCAGTAGACCCTCCGATACCGAGATATCGAGCTCCTGCACCACCAGTCAATGTGTTGGAATCGTAACCAACAATTCCACCTTCGAGAAGTAGACCTGAGTATAAAAGTGGAGCGGGTGGTGGAAGTCTGCTGCCATCTGCATCAACATAAGTCTCACGTACCGAACGAATAATATTTCGTTCCTGAAGCAAATGTTCTAATCCACCTCTTTCAAGGACACGAAACCACTTGTGATTTCCCGCATCAACCAGAGCTTGTTTCAAAATTGGCACACCCCCTTGAGTGACCGCCTTGGAGTACTGAGGCGTCTCGGCAGGCTTATTCTGGCCAGTATAATCTTCAAAGTTATATACAGATGCCGTGAGCATCTCTGCAGCTGGAGGCAGCTCCAGCAGAGCTTTCTGAGTCGAAGTCACAACTGTCAGTTTTGCCTCTTGAGTAACCATGTCCTGCAGTGGCACCCGATCACTGGCCAGTGAACAGCCCTGAAGTGGAAACAAAGAGAACAAAACAATCGCTTTGCCAAGCAATACTGGACGATTTAACTTTAAGAAAGAATTGTGGTTGTTCATTAGCAAAACCTTCACTGTATTGTTCAGCTGTACCAGCTCAGACTTATCCTGACAGGCAATGTCAGAACGTCTTGAATTCCAAAAAATTTACCTCACGATGTGGTGAAGGCAAATTTGTTTGGAAGTTCAAGGCTTCTAACTCCCATGCCTCTCAGAGATTTGCCTGAGCCTTGTACATCTTCATCTTGGTTATCTTGTCCGGTCGAGTATCGACCCGGACAGTTCAGCCCTACTGACTTTTCCTGCCAAGACAAGCTCTTACATACTTTATCAGTCAAACTTCTATAAAAACCGGCCGCCTGAACACAATGGTTCAATACGAAAGCCCAAATTGTTTCAATATTGGATAGCTGGCAACTTTATTGTCGTAGCTCCACCGTTGGCAGCATCCTGTACATTAATTACCACCTCACCGTTCTCCCGATGAAAATTCAACACCGTCTCACCAAGTGTAAAGCTACCCGACTCCTGTGCGTTCTCTCCCAGAATCTGCTCGGCAACATCACGGGAGATACGACTCAACAAACTGCTGGTAACTGTTTCGGAAAATTCATCAACCGGATTCCGCTTTTTTTCCGGCGCCTTGAACCCCTTCTGCTCGGACGCAGTACTCATCAGATAAGAACCATTAAAAGGGTTACCGCCGAAAGAAGGATTTATCGGTTTATAGGTTAATTCGTCTGCACTCACTGAGGAGACAAAACCAGGAAATACCGAGGCGAGTAGAAGACCAGACAGTAGGATGTGATTCATTCTCATACGCCCTCCGTGAAATATGTGTACCAGCTCAGACTTAACCTGACAGACATTGTCAGAACGCCTTGAATTCCAAAAAATCTACCTCACGGTGTGATTACGGCAAATTTGTTTGGAAGTTCAAGGCTTTCAACTCCCATGCCTCTCAGAGATTTGCCTGAGCCTTGTACATCTTCATCGTGGTTATCTTGTCCGGTCGAGTGTCGCCCCGGACAAATATGTTTACACTTTATGAAGTGCACCCGACAAATTGTATACTTTTTTATTGAAATTATTATTTATCATCTCTGAGTGTATCGAACTCATAACAGCAATATAAATCGGGCTCTATCCCGAATAATGCTTTCAGGCCCTCAAATAGACGTCATTCGAGCGAGGAGGTTTTTATGCGTTTGTTTCCCACCTACTTCGTATTATCAGCACTGCTACTCCAGGCAGTTAGCCCACTAGAATGCTTGGCGGAAAATTCACATTTAGAGATCCGGCAATCGGTTACTCGCAACAGCCTCGATATAGAACAGCTGGGAGGAGGGGCAACAGCCATCCTCTCTCAAGATGGCAGTTTCAACGTTGCTACCATAAGAACTGATAGCGGAGAAATCAAAGCCGAACAATCAGGAGAAGGAAACATTCTAAACCTGAACCAAAACGGACCGGGAAATGAAATGGACCTGATTCAACGAGGTTCGGAAAATAGCTACAGTCTGACCCAGTCTGGGGCAAACAATAAAATGTACCTCTTGCAAGATGGAAGTCAGAACTACGCCATGGCCACCCAGAACGGGAGTCGTAATGTTCTGAAAAGCGTTCAACGAGGTGCCCACAATATTCTGCGCACCAGACAAGATGGCAGCAACAACTTCATTTCCCAGGAACAAAACGGTAACAGTCTTTCTGCGGAAATAATCCAGGAAGGAAATGACATGCGGCTTGAGATTGTACAGAACTAATCTGTACCAGCTCAGAATTAACCTGACAGACACTGTCAAAGCGCCTTGAATTCCAAAAAATTTACCTCACGATGTGATGAAGGCAAATTTATTTGGAAGTTCAAGGCTTTCAACTACCATGCCTCTCAGAGATTTGCCTGAGCCTTATACATCTTCATCGTGGTTATCTTGTCCGGTCGAGTATCGACCCGGACAACTATCTAACTGATGAGTACCGGGTCAGGTCAGACGCTCAAGCAAATAATCTGCCATCACCTGTGCTGGATGTCTTCCACCGCTGCCATAGCAAGAACGAGCATTATCAGCCATTTCTTGCACAAGGTGCCGATTGTCAAGCAACTCTTCCAGGGTGCGCTTGAGATTGTCTTCGAGCCTGTCATCCTGATCAATAATGCGTGCCGCTCCCGCCTCAGCCAGCTTGATCACATTCTCCTTTTGATGCCCTCTGGCAATAGCAAGAGGAATATATATCGCACCACGCCCAGAAGCAGTAATCTCGGCAGCGCTCATAGCCCCGGCGCGGGATATAACTATATCCGCTCGACCAATACATTCAGGCATTGTTTTGGTAAAAGCGAAAACTTCGGATTCAGTAAAACTATTCTCCCGGTAAACTGCCGCCGTCCGTTCATAATCAAGTTTTCCAGTCTGATGAATTAACCTGACACCTTTCGACTTGAACCAAGGCAAAAGATTGGTGATCGCCTGATTAACACGCAAGGCTCCCTGACTGCCACCAATGACTAGAAGTGAAAGTGATTTATCTGGCGAATTATCCGTCGGCGGGGGCAAGTGATAAAACTCCTCCCGGACCGGATTCATCATCTCAATCAGATGACTGGAACGAAAAAACCCATATGCACCACAAGGAGCAAATATTCGTTCAACAAAAAGACTCAAAACTTTATTAGCCAGACCGACCTTTACATTCTGTTCCTGTAACACTGCGGGTAATCGTCGAATCCAGGCGGTGAACAACGGAACGAATGACGGAAATCCTCCAAATCCGATTACCGCTCGCACATTGCGTCGCCGAAAGATTTTCAGGCAACGCCAAACAGCAATTGGAAGTCCTATTATAAATAATAGAAGTCCGATAATCCCGCGACCAACTACCGGTTCAACCGGAACAAACTCATAGTCCAATGCTGCCGCGGCTACAAGTTCACGTTCAAGCTGACGCCCGGTGCCAATAAAAAACACCTCGATATTTTCTCCTCGATCCCGGGCAAGCTTTTTCAATGCCTGCGCGACACTTACAGCGGGCATGATATGTCCTCCGGTTCCACCTGCCGCTATGCCAACTGAGACTGTGCCTTTGCGTATTTTTGTCACGACAACATTCCAAATTCGTGTTTATATAATCAGCTTACGTGGCGGAATCTTTCATTTCTCCATGAAGAGAATGGCGTGATAAAGACCAAAGGACACCAACCGCAAGCAAAGTGCAAATAATTGATGACCCACCATAGGAGACAAGCGGCAATGCAAGCCCTTTAGTCGGCAAAAGACCAAGAACAACGCTCATGTTGATAAATGCCGGGAGCACTATCAGTGAAGTCGCACCAATGGCCAAAGATGAACGAAACGGATCACCCGCGTTACGCCGCGCAAGGCGAAACCCTCTCCAGGCAATACAGAGGTAAACAAGAGCGACAGATATGGCTCCGATAAATCCGAGTTCTTCGCAAATTACAGCAAATATAAAATCGGTCTCCGCTGCCGGAAGATAATAAAGTTTCTGTTCCCCTCCACCGAGTCCTCGCCCCCATACACCACCCGAGCCTACGGCAATCAACGACTGAATAAGCTGATAACCTGAATTGGACGGGTCTTTAAAGGGATCAAGAAAGGCATGCAAGCGGCGCAAGCGATAAGGGGTAGTAACGGCGATTGCCGATAATCCCAGCGCTCCGACTACTGCCAACAGACCAATATGACCAATACGGACGAACTGCCACAGCTGCAGCCCTGTCACCAATGAGATAACAACAACTGAACCAAAATCAGGTTGCAATAACAACAGAAAAGCCAGAACTCCAACAACGATAGCCGGCAAAACAATACCACGACCAAATAATCTCATCCGCTGATGATGGCGACTGATGAAGGCAGAGAAAAAAAGAACGGTAGCCACTTTGGCAAATTCACCCGGCTGAAAACGCAGAGGCCCAACCTGCAACCAGCGTTGCGCCCCTCCAGCCTTCGCCCCCAACCCGGGAACAAGAACAAGCATCAAACTGACAACAGCAAAAATAAAGGCAATAGCGCTGAGACGCTTTAAAGTCGCAGGTTTAACTCGTGAAACAACCACAGCCAGAACAAGCCCGACGGCGATATGAAGAGATTGACGAATTAATATGGCAAAAGGACTGCCGCTACTTTCTTCGGCTGAAAGTGCCGTAATCGAAAACACCATCAAAAGACTAAGGCCAAGCAACAACAACGGCAAAAACATCAACCAACGATCAACTGGCTGATATGGAGTCTCCCAAACATCGACACGTGGCGCGGCTGTCATCCTGCTCAAGGTGGGCAAAGATCTTGCGGAAATGCGATCCTCTTTCCTCAAATGATTCATAGGCATCAAAGCTCGCACATCCGGGACTAAGTAATATGACGCCACCTGAAGGTGTGCAACCCCAAGCTTTGGCCACAGCTTCTTCAAGACATCCGACACGATAATAACGGGCCTGCGATGTCTTGTGCAGACTTTCAACTATCATATCTGCAGATTCACCAAAAACTATGGAGGAGTTTATACGCCCTGCGACTCTCTCGGCAAATACTTTCCAGTCCTCTTTCTTTGCCCGTCCACCAACCAGCACCGTAACGGCTTCAGGTCGAAAACGGGTTGTAATCGCTTCATAGCCAGCAAATAAGGCATCAAGGTTAGTTGCCTTGGAATCATTAACAAAAAAAACACCATCAAGGATACCTACTGGCTCCAGTCTATGCTCAACTGGCTCCAACAAAGGAATGGTCGCTTCGATGCTGGCCGGGGAGGCACCACAGAACAAGGCGGCCATCACTGCAGCGGCAAGATTTTGCAAATTATGTCGTCCATAAAGTTTAAAACCAGCGATATCAATCAGGGCCTCACGTGGCGTAACAAATGCGTTGCTTTCACACTCGTCATCAGAAGGTAAATCCTGAACAGAACAATACGCACAATGCAACCTGGACTCAGCCTCATCAAAAGCAACATGCAATGGAGCCGAAAGCATGTTCATTTCGGTCAGAGATCCAAAATACCCATGCCCTAGTGAACCACTGAAATCAACTCCGTGAAAAAGTTTATCCGCAGCCGGAACTACTGAAAATTTTGCCCTTCTATCACCAACTGCAACTATCCGCGCTTTGGCGGCAAGATAACCCTCAAGTGACTTGTGGCGCTCCAGATGATCCGGAGCCAGATTGAGTAAAACGGCAACTTTTGGAACTGCAAGTCTAGATGTCTCGAGTTGATAACTGGAAAGCTCTACCACCAGACTCGCTTTTGATACATCATTATCAGTCGCGCAAAGCTCTGAAGGGGCATATCCGACATTTCCGCACAGCGCCGAAGGAAACCCCGCATTAAAAAGCAATTGATGAATGAGATTAACGGTTGTCGTCTTGCCATTCGTCCCGGTCACTCCAACAAGCGGCTGACCGAGTTCGTTGAAAGCGTTATCAACTTCTGAAACGACAGAAACTTCACTCTGCTGAAAAAAAGAATAGAACCAATGGCTCTTGGGAATCCCGGGACTGGCAACCACCTTAGGCTTTTGCTTGATCAAGTCGATTCTGGCCAGCTTCAATTTGGCGGCGAGAATCAGAGAATCAGAGACATCCTCCCAGACAACAACAGAAGCTGCAATTAATGGCGTCCGACGTTTCTCGGGCATCCGACGCTCATCAACAACTATCACTTCTCGACCGCGACGTCTTTCCGCCAGCGCAGCCGACAAACCGCTTATTCCCCCACCGAGGACAATAGTAAAAACTGAACCAGACACGCTCTGCCTCTAAAAATCAGAAAATCTCAAATATTTTTCAAAAATCAACGAAGTTTAAGAGTTGCAACCGACAGCAACGCCAGAACAATCGATATAATCCAGCATCGAACAATGATTTTCGGCTCAGCCAACCCCTTTAGTTCAAAATGGTGATGTATCGGTGCCATCAGAAACACTCTCTTACCCGTCAACTTGAACGAAGCCACCTGCGCAATAACAGACAGCGCTTCGACGACAAACACACCACCAGCAACAACAAGTAAAAGCTCCTGCTTGGTAATAACAGCAAGTATTCCCAACGCCCCTCCTAGAGCAAGAGACCCGACATCTCCCATGAACACCTGGGCGGGAAAGGCATTAAACCACAAAAAACCAAGGCCTCCCGCCACAATTGCCGCCGCAAAAATGGCCAAATCGCCAACCCCGGCGATATAAGGAATCTGCAGGTAACTGGCAATTTCAGAGTGGCCGGTTACGTAGGCAAAAATACCGTAGGCCATGGCAACCGTCATGACCGGACCCGTAACAAGTCCATCAAGACCATCGGTAATATTCACGGCATTCGAAGCTGCAACAATTACAAAAACAGCAAATGGTAAAAAGGCCCAGCCAAGATCGATTGTCGCATCCTTGAAAAAAGGAAATCCCACCTGGGTCGAGAAACCGGGTGCAAAAAGCATCAGTATCAGCACCGCTACCGCAGCGGCAAAAACCTGCCACAACAACTTCATCCGTGCGCTGACCCCTTTGCTGTTTCCGGCAGTAACCTTGGCATAATCATCCTTAAACCCGAGTACTGCGTATGACGTAGTCAGGCCAAGCGCGACCCAGACAAAGATATTGGTCAAATCACAAAGCAATAAAGTTGCAACAAACATCGCCGCGATAACAACCAGACCTCCCATTGTCGGTGTCCCCTGCTTCCCGAGATGAGTCTGAGGGCCATCGCTGCGAATCGGCTGACCAATGCGCCGGCTTTTCACCCAGGCTATAAATTTCGGCTGCACAAGTAAAACGAAGAGCAAGGCAATAATAAATGCCAGCATTGAACGGAACGTCAGATAGCGAATAACGTTAAAGCCGCCAAAATATTCCTTCAGTGGATATAGAAGGTGATAAAGCATATTTCCCCGTTTTTCTTTTCCTGCGCCAGGGGTATGGTCTGAAGTTTTACCCCGACACCTCATACTTCACGCTCTCAGGTTGAACCGAGTCGCAACATCAGAACCAGACCTCCAAACCAAACTACCCGTTCAGGGTCTCACGCAATCGCATCAACACTCTTTCCAGGGCCATGCCGCGGGAGGCTTTTATCAGAACCGTATCGACATCATCAACGAGACGTACAATGTAATCTGCAGCATTAACAATGTCATCGGCCAAATAACCATCAGTCGCAGCAGAAAGCCGTCCTGCGATGACCTTGCTTTCATTGCCGACCAGAACCTCGTGGGCAACCTTGCAACGAGCAAGATGATCCCCCACCTGTTCGTGTAACTTACGGCTCAGCTCACCCAACTCAAGCATAT
>JAQTWB010000178.1 GCA_028689495.1 bacterium
CGCGAGCAAAGCGCAGATTCCTATGGCCTTGTGGGGATCAACACCAATATCCCGGGGAGCATCGCTGGTGAGATTGTCCGCTACAAAGAATTGTCGAACCGGAAAATTGAATTCGCTATTGATTCTCTGGCGCGATAGGACGGAGCGGTAGGTGGTAATATTCGGGCGGGAATCGGAAATTTGCTGAGATTAGCGGTGTTGTGTTTATAAAAGGGACTGAACAGACCCATTTACAGAGATTTGAAAAGTTTCTTTCTTCTTTATCTTGAAATCTCCTTAGGAGATTGCATTTACGCTTTCCGTGCACGGCGTGCACGGAGCGGCATCGTCCTGCGGACGACGCTCCGTCCTGCTGAAAATGTTCCATTTTTCAACAGTCCCTTTCCTTGCCAGACTCATGATTGTGCCTGAATGACCATTCTGGACTTTTTCTGCAACGGCCCGTGGTCATAACCTCATAAAACAAACAGGAGGTATTCGACATGGGCTATTTGAGGAGGGGCAAATGCGGCAACAGGAGTTAACAAGCACTAAGCTCGATGGTGATAATTCTGCTCTTGAGCTACCTTTGAGCGGAGAGGTTCATTACCTGCGTCGCAATGAAACTCTCTCTCATGTTGCCCTTGCTCACAAAGAGTTTTGGCAGCCAGGAGAAAAACTTCACCAGGCAGTCCAACGTCTTGCTGAATATAACGATATTTCGAAAAATGACTTTCGACATCTAAAACCAGGTACGTCAATTAACATACCTCCTTCCGACAATGTTATTGGACAGAATGGCCCGCCACAGAATAGTCTCAATACTTTGGCTGGCAACAAAATATCGTTAGAGACACTTTTTCTGCCGCCGAGTCCAGTCGAAATCAAGGAAAGATATGATGCAGGTGTTTTTCATATCAGAAATGGTAATGGGTCGATTCCTCTGCCTTTGGGGGCGCTGCCATCTGAACATGTCAATCATCCAGTTATCCGCCATGGTATTAAACTTGGGCCGGGAGAACAGATGGTCGATCATACGTCTCCAGGCGCGGCGATAACACCGGGTTTGGCCAGGGACAACATCGAATTTGCCGTCAGTAAAGTCGGAAAAAAATATGGGACTAACCCGGCTCGGGATCAGTGGGACTGCGTTTCACTCCCATATTATGTGCATAAAGACGCCGGGATAAATTACAAAATGCCGAATGGATCGATGTATCACGATATCGTTGATCGCTACATGGATAAACAGGCAACTTTTTCTCGCGGCCGGGACAAGGGCAGTTTGAATCTGCTATCCGGAGATGCGGCTCGCGTCTCAATCGGTGACACGATAGTTGTTGGACATGACTATAACAATAAAGCTGGTTTGTCCGGTATGCATGGTTTGTTGGCAGTAGGGATAATCTCCAATAACAAGGGAGAGGTTGTCGACTACGCAGTGCTCAACCCTTCAAGTGTGCATGGCAAAGTAGAGCTGACCAGACTTAGCGATTACCTGCAGTCAGTGCGTAATCTGAAGCAATATCAGAAAGCTTATGCGGTATCATTGCGTAATGATGTGGTCGCCCGCAGCAAGCAAACAAGCAGTGACCATGTGTGATTTGGATTTGCGTTATTCTGATTAGGTTACAATTTTCCACTCCTCCTTCCAGCAATAAAGCACCGGGACGACGAAAATGGTAATCAGGGCTATAACCATTCCACCAAATGTCGGGATTGCCATTGGCACCATGATATCGGACCCTCGTCCGGTGGATGTCAATACGGGTATCAGCGCGACAATCGTTGTCGCTGTTGTCATCAATGCTGGGCGCACCCGTTTCTTACCAGCTTCGAGGATTGTCAGTCGGACATTCTCCACTGTAGTGGGTTTATTTGCGGCAAACTGCTGGGTAATATAGGTCGCGACAAGAACTCCGTCATCTGAAGCAATGCCAAATAGAGCAATAAAACCCACCCAGACAGCGGTACTCAGGTTGTAGGCGCGCACGGCAAACAGTTCGCGAAAGTTGATGCCGAAAAGCGAAAAGTTAAGGAACCAGTCTTGCCCGTAGAGCCAGAGCATAATAAATCCGCCAGACCAGGCAATTATGATTCCACTAAATACAAGTAGCGATGTACTCACTGAACGAAATTGCAGATAGAGGACGAAGAAAATCAGGAACAGCGCGAGCGGCAAAACCGTAAGAAGTTTGTTTTCTGCGCGTATCTGATTTTCATAATTCCCACTAAAACGCCAAGTGACACCAGCTGGTATGTTTAGTTGTCCTGACTCAATTGCTTGTTGCAGGTGTTCTGTTGCCAGGTTGATAACATCAATTTCCGAGTAGCCAGTTTGTTTGTCGAATGTAATATAGGTGACAAGCGCTGTGTCTTCACTGCGAATCGCCTCGGCTTGCTGTGAAAAGCGGATTTCGGCAAGTTCGCCAAGAGGGATTTGCTGCCCGTGGGGAGCAGGGACGATAATACGCTTCAGATCGTCGAGGCTTCCGCGAAGTTCGCGTGGATATCTGACGCGCAGAGAGTATCTTTCGCGCCCTTCGTATACCGTGCTGAGTGGCTTGCCACCCAGCACTATTTCGATTACATCCTGAACGGCGCCAACAGACAATCCGTAGCGTCCCAGAGCTTCGCGATTTATGTCAATTTCTATGTAAGGCTTGCCTAACATCTTGTCGGCAATGACAGTGGCCGGAGCTACTCCGGGTGACTGTTTAAGTTCCTGCTCCAGGAGGCGAGCGGTATTTTCCAGAACATCTTGCGAGCTTCCTTTTAGCTTAATCCCCATAGGGGCACGCATGCCGCTTTGCAGCATGACAAGTCGGGCGGCGATCGGTTGCAGCTCCGAGGCTCCTGTAACACCGGGAAGATTGAGTTGTTCGGTAATTTCATTCCAGATGTCTCGAGGCGATTTTATATGTTCACGCCACTGGCGGAACGGTTTGCCATTTGTGTCTGGTATGAGTTGATTTAGGCCGTCTCGTTCGAATTCACCGGTCAGGTGATTGACGTGAAATTTTAACAAGCGGCCGTCCTCATCGGTGATGTATTCTGATTTGTAGTTAATAAGATTTTCGTACATAGAGATTGGGGCCGGGTCGAGAGGTGAGGTAGTTCGTCCCAGTTTTCCAACAGTGTTTTCGATTTCGGGGATTTTGCTGGTCAGTCGGTCAATGGTCGCCAACTGGTCCAGTGCTTCACCAATGGAAGCATGAGGCATGGTCGTCGGCATATAGAGGAATGATCCCTCGTCGAGCGGTGGCATAAATTCTTTATGCATTCCAGACCAGCACAAACCCCCGGTAACGACAATCAGCATCGGTAGGCTGAGGAATTTGATTTTATGTGCCAGTGCCCAACGGAGCACCGGTTCATAAAAATGTTCAATCAAGCGGAAGGCTGCGATAGTCCCGAATACTGCGAGCAGTGTCATCAGGAGATTTGCGGTCATTGTGCTTCCAGGGCCGAATGGCTGCCAGGATTTGGCAAGCAGATATATTGCCGGAAGCAGTATCAGCGCTAGTGAGAGGTACAACCGATAGTTTTTTTTCAAAATACGGTGGGCTGTACTGGTTTTTTTCAGGAAAAGATGGGCCAGAGGCGGAATAATTGTCAGAGATACAACTATTGCAGCAAACAGGGAGAAGGTTTTTGTCCAGGCTAGTGGTTTAAAGAGTTTTCCTTCGGCAGCTTCCATCGTAAAAATGGGTATGAAGCTGATAATTGTTGTTGAAACGGCGGCAATTATAGCTGAACCAACCTCAACCGAGGCTTCGTGGACAACTGATAGTTTATTACTTCCCTCCGGAGCGGCATCCAGGTGTTTCTGTATATTCTCAGTCAGGACAATCCCCATGTCGACCATTGTGCCAATTGCAATGGCGATGCCAGACAAAGCGACGATGTTTGCGTCTACGGAGAAGACCTTCAT
>JAQTWB010000179.1 GCA_028689495.1 bacterium
GTCGACAAAAAGGTGAGCAAGAAGATTTATACGCCCGTCTTGAATCACGGCTTGAGCTTATGGAAAAAAAAGAAGCCTCATTTAACGACGAGCTGACACAATTGGGGGATGATAATTAGCTGTACCAACTCAGACTTAACCTGACAGACAATGTCATAACGATTAGTTTTTCTTTTGTAGGGCCAAAATGGCCCTACATTTACTGCGCTGATATTCTTTATAGCGCGCATATTCTTTATAGCGCGCAGGCATCCAGCTTACGCTGTCTGCATTGTGGGTGTGTTTTTCAACACACCCACAATGTCAGAACGCCTTGAATTCCAAAAAATTTACCTCACGATGTGGTGAAGACAAATTTGTTTGGAAGTTCAAGGAATTCGGCTCTGACGTATCATCTCACGTTATCTCACTGCAGCATCAGGAACATAGTCAAGGATGAAACTATAAATCTCCGGATTTGCCAAGTTGGCATATAGCGTCACATCGCCGACATTACAGTTTGTTTCGGGAGTGCCGCTAGAAACAGTTCCGGCAATTGTGAATACTCCGTTATCGTTGATAAGCAGTGGACCACCAGAGTCACCAACGCAAGGGTTGGAATTGTCCCCAGTATATGCCGTGAAAATATGATTGCTACTGACACGGTCGACTATTACATTACCTGCGAGGAGCTTACCCAGGTCCTGATTCTCGGTCAGACCGTAGCCGGCAATAAGTCCTTCTTCTCCAGTCGAAATATTGCGACTGATTAACATTGGAATTGGGGAGAGAGGTAGGTCACTGCCCACGAAAACAAGTCCGACATCATTAAAAACCGATACAGTGTTAAACAGATCGTAGACGACTCCTGGATGAACCACGTAATCAGCGGTACGGAACGTCTCGCCGTCGACGGTGACAACCAATACAACCGGATCGTCAACAAGGCAGTGTGCCGCCGTCAGAACAGCTCGTGAGCTGATGATTGATCCTGTACAGGAAAGAGAGGAGCCATCTCGATAGTATCCTTCTATTCGCACAACCGCAGTTCTATCCGATTTACATTCTTCTCCGCCAAATATTTTGGCGCCGATTTCATTACATGCGTTATAGGTAAAACCGTCGTTCCCTTTGTTTTCATCATTTTTAACGCCACAGGCGGCAAGGGAGATACTTAACGCCAGTGAGCCGAACACCAGCAATTTTGCTTTATGGAATAGGGGGTTCATTAAAAATCTCCAGGAAAATTATGTTTGGAAATGAAAAACTATTGTCGAATATCGAAAATACCTGTGGCAATTAATCGAATATTTTTACCAGCCAACAGCGCAACTCTACTCGAGGTATCATTATTGGATGTAAATTTATTGATATTTGTTGCATTCGCAGAATCTGTCAGACGAGCTGTATTGGTCAGATGTGCCGTGAGGGGGCGAGGTTCCGGTTCTTCTGAGAGATTAAGGGAACGGAGGTCTCCAAGTGAAACTCCCATGCTACTGGCATTGGCGGAGGCCTTGGCGCGCAGTTCCTTCAACAGATTATCGCGGATCATCAACTCTTCGGGCAATTCTCTCTCAGCCTCGTAGACTGGCTGAGAGATCTCCTTAGCTCCGGCGGCGAAGGTTATCTCAATTAGACGCGCCAAGATCGCCGGTTTCCCGGACTTGACTGTAAGCAGCCGATGAGCCTTCATGTATGTTGCTGGCAGCAAACTTGAAGCGATAGAAGACTCGCTTTCCAGGGTCCCCCCCTCGTCAATGAACTCTATTTTATTCGGAAATTCTTTTTCGGTTGTCCGTATCACTTCTGTCATTTTGGATTCGGCATCGCTCAACGATGTAGCGGTGTCTTTACCTTGGCCAACAAACAAGGCTGTGAATGAAACTTCAGACACCGGCCGTCGCAACCGGGTAACCACTGAGACTACAATCTCACCAGGCGTCTTACTCTCAATCACCTTGGCAATTTCATGTGTGTTGTCACCGGTGATGTTTTGAGCGGATGCCAAGGCACTGGTCATAATCAGGCACAGCAAATACTGTCCCAGCAGCCGTGCAATAAAAGTAAAGCTGGAATTTTTCATGTATCAACATTCTCCTGGCTATGAAGCCGATTATCGTTCTGGGGAAAATAAAGCATCACCGGTTAAAACTTCGTGACCATTTTTTTTGACTAGCACATCATCTTCAAGGCGGATACCAATTCCACGCAATCGTTTGGGAACATTATCGTCCTTTGTTGGAAAATAGAGCCCCGGTTCAATTGTGACAATCATATTGGTTTTGAGTGGAATATCTGAGCCGCGACCGTTGTCGACTGTTGCAGGAGGATAAACATCGTGTACATCCAGCCCTAGGAAATGACCTATACTATGGGGAAAATATCGGTTGACGGTCTGTTGCAGGTTGCTTTTCCCGGCATTTTTGAATCCCAGGTCTTTCAGGCCTGAAGCTAACTCCAATACGGCTATTTTACGGATTTCTCCTAGGGTAGTTCCGGGATTGACCGCTATGGTCGCGGCTTTTAGTGTCTGTAGGACGAGTTGATGAACTTCTTTGACTTCGGGGGGAAGATGCGAGTGCTTCAGAGGGTAAACTCGGGTAATGTCAGCTGCATAACCACCAAAACTGGCGCCAGCGTCAATCAGCACTGAAGATTGTCCGGTTGTTGTTCGTTTACCAGGTGAATGGTGCAGACAGGTCGCATTGTCTCCAAATGCGGCAATCGTATTGAAGGCGAGTCCGTCAGCTCCGTACTTGTAGAAAATTGCCTCAAGGGTAGTGGCTACATGTCGTTCATTATTCATCTCCGGGAGTAGGGATGTCAGCTCATTGAAAGACCTGGCTGACAACTGACAGGCCTTACGGTGCAGGGCAATCTCCGCATTCGATTTGCAGATTCTCAATCCGGCAATAAGGGGGGCAAGGGAACATATATTGGCAGGTGACGATGATATATCGCGACAGCCTTCAACAATGAAAGAGTCGACTTCGCTATTTGCATTCCAATCGATATAAATATTCTGTTGACCAGAGACTGCCCGCTGGAATTCGGGAAATAACTCAGAATAACTGACCACCTTGTCTACGTGGAAAAGTTTTTGTGCCTTTTTGACTCCAAGAACCACCCCCTGCCACAACTCTCGGGCCGCGTCTTTTTCACGGACCACAATAGTCGACAGTGACTTACCCTTTCTTTTTTCCAGGATTAGAGCGGATAGCGGTTCCTTGAGTCCGGTGAAATAGAGAAGATTGCTGTTTTGCCGAAAAGGGTAGTGGACATCTCGCGAAAAAACTTTTTCATCTGCCGCAGGAATTATCGCAGTGGCATTATCGGGCAGGAGTTTTAACAATCGCTCGCGACGTTTATGGAAGTCTGCCTCGCAGAGGGAATTACTTTTTAGAGCCATAATTTTGTTGATGGTATAATTTATTTTAATTGCTCTGTGTCTGATTAGCTGGTGCATCCGCTATTTCAATCTGTGTGCGGAGACGTTTTTTACCCGAACAGCACATAGATTTCGTTTTCGCGATCTCTTTCAACAATCGTTCCCAGCACAAATGATCACTTTGTAGCTTAATTGCTCAAAGTTTACCCAAGCGCGCTGGATTACGAAAGAAATATGTCCTTTTGAACTAGCGCCTGGGTGATCTATCTGGACATATCTGCTAGAGGACGAGTGAGGGCAATTTGCCATCAGGATAGCCTGGCTGTAAAACACTAGGGAATCGTGGCTGTTATTTACAAGAAATTTCCCGGAACTATGCAATAGCGGGGGGAGTTATATCGATGAGCTTCAACAAAACATTCTTGCTCAATTCCGCGATTGTTTTATCGTTATTTGTTGTGGTTTCGGGTTGTGGAAAAAGAATGCCACCGCGTCCACCAGAGGCTTTCCGTCCGGGCCTTGTTACTGCTTTTACTC
>JAQTWB010000180.1 GCA_028689495.1 bacterium
GGGTCGAGATGACCGAGGCCGCCAACATCCTGCACAACGCCACCGACAAGAGCCTGGTGCTGGTGGACGAGATCGGCCGCGGCACCAGCACCTTCGACGGCTTGGCACTCGCCTACGCCATCGCGCGCCACCTGCTCGAACTCAACCGCAGCTACACGTTATTTGCCACGCACTATTTCGAACTCACGCGCCTGGCCGAAGAATTCAAACAGCTCGCCAACGTCCACCTCGCCGCCGTCGAGCACCAGCACAGCATCGTGTTCCTGCACAGCGTGAACGAAGGCGCCGCCAGCCAGAGCTACGGCCTGCAAGTCGCCGCCCTCGCCGGCGTGCCCGGCAGCGTCATCCGCAGCGCGAAGAAACAACTGGTGAAACTGGAACAGAACAGCGCCGCGCAGAACCCGCAGGGCGACCTGTTCGCCGCCGTGCCGGATGCGCCGGAGCCGGAAGAGCATCCGCTGGTGTCGGCGATGCGCGATGTGGACCCGGATGACCTGAGTCCGAAGGCAGCGCTGGAGAAGATTTATCAGTTGAAGAAGCTGGTGTAGCATCCTGCAGTATAGGCAGTTATTTTCTCAGTCAAAATTGAGAAAATATCAACGGAGTTAGAAATTACAGTGGCAACCTCATGAATAAAGCTGGGACCAAAAGTAAACGTAACTCATCCAATGCGCGATTCTCTTCTGAAGAGCTATTCGATGTGCATCACGGTGATGCACGCACACTATCGAAACGGCTTCCGGATAAGTGTGTAGATGTAACCGTCACATCCCCGCCATACTTTGACATGAAAGATTATGGCGTTAGCAACCAAATAGGGTTTGGTCAAGACTACGAAACCTACCTTAACGATTTGCAAAAAATATTTTCTGAAGTCTTTCGCGCCACAAAGGATCACGGTTCGCTGTGGATTGTCATCGACAGTTTTAGAACCAACCAGGAGGTCATCCCCCTCCCTTTTGATTTAGCCGCTCAGCTAAAGCCAACTGGATGGGTACTCCGCGATGTAATTATCTGGAAGAAAGAGCGTACGCTTCCTTGGTCCCACAAGGGAACAACTCGGAAGATTTTTGAGTATGTTATGGTCTTTTCCAAGAGCAGTGAGCCTTTCCAATATTATCCCGACAGGCACCGCGACACCTCAGACCTTAAACGCTGGTGGGTTCGCTATCCTGAGCGATACAACCCAAAAGGAAAGTCTCTTGAGGAAATTTGGTGTTATGACATCCCCACCCAAGGCTCTTGGGGGAAGTCATATGTGCAGCATTTTTGCCCATTGCCATCCCAGCTAGTCTCCAGAATTATTAGTTTAACCAGCAACCCGGATGACGTTGTGCTAGACCCCTTTTCCGGCTCCGGAACAGTGCCCGCAGAAGCTGCACTACTCAACCGAAAATATGTAGGATTCGAGCTAAATAAGCGATACATATCAATGTTCCACAAATACCTTCAGGAACAAACAAAACTGCGCCCCCTTCAAACCAAGAGCACACCACAGGATTCTGTAATAGAAAACTTCGAGCAAACAATTCTTGATTTAAGAACACTTAAGTTCGCACGCCTTCTTTACCGCGCATTGGAAAAAGAATTGGAACTGGGAATATCACAGATATTTGCACGCAATCTGCCCACCAAAATAACTCTTCCAAATAAAATAATTGCAGCAGAATTTATTGTGCACGGAATCAAGGCCAGTAAAGTCAATGCTGCAAAAGAATTTCTTGAAAAACTTTGCCAAAAAGCTCCTTTATCAAAATTCGGCATTGAGCAAAAAATCACATTTATTAATAAGCTTGAAGAGTTACCAAATTTATATAAAACCAAAAAGCTCTATCTATACTCTCGAACAAATTCGCATCAGTATGCGGACACTTGCAAATGGAAAGACCTGCCAAACATTACGCACCCATTGATTAGCACGATAGAAGTATCCGTGGAGGAACCTGATGATTAAGAAGACGGCAAAAGCGAAGGTAAAAAAAACAAAGCGAGCCATTGATCCTCAAAAACTGAAACAGCTTAAGCAGAAAAGAGGAATGAGAGCTTTCTTTGCGAGGATTGGCTTTAAGCGAATACCGTCTGATGGAATTCAGCTTAGGTTCATGAATCGGGATGGAGAAATTGATGACATTTTTCTTATCGAGAATATTCTAGTTCTTGTGGAATACACCGTAGGAAGAACTGGCTCTGCGCATGTTGCCAAGAAAAGCATTCTCTACAACAGCATCTTGAAACATCCAGAAGAGTGGATTGATACATATTCAACTTTCAACGCAAACTTCAAGACGGAGATAGATTCTTGCGGGTACGCTCAATCTGAACTTCGCGTGCGGATAATTTATGTATCCTCGGAAGGGGTTGCTGACGATATCGAAACCGCATTCCAGAATTACCGCTTCTTAGATGGTACGAGGCTTCGCTATTTCGACGCATTAAGTAAGACGATACACAAATCAGCAAGGCATGAATTCTATAAGTACTTGAACCTAGACTATTCGGAGATCGGGCAACAAATTTATAACACATCGGGTGACACGCGAAATTTTGATGGCTACATGCTACCCGAGCATCATAGTGGATACCAAAAGGGCTTTAAGGTAGTTTCCTTTTACGCCGACCCAGAAACACTTCTAGCAGTTTCTTACGTCCTTAGACAAGATAGCTGGCGCGACGGAGAAGGGCTTTACCAAAGGATACTCATCAAGAGCAAAATCGCCAGCATGCGCAAATACCTGGTAGATGCTCAACGCGTATTCGTGAACAACATCGTCGTCACACTGCCGTCTAACACTCAACTGAATGATTCAGCAACCTCCAAAAATATTCCAGCCGAAAATCTTGATCGACTTAAGCAGGTAAAAATTGGTGTTCCATACAGCGCCAACATGATCGGATTGGTTGATGGTCAGCACCGGATATTCTGCTATCACGAGGCTAACGATCCTCTGGAAAAAAAGGTGTCTGAACTTAGAAAACGACAGAATTTGTTAGTTACCGGATTGATTTTCCCGAGTAGCTGGAATGACCATCAAAAAAGACAATTTGAGGCAAAACTTTTCTTGGAGATAAACGACAATCAGGCTCGCGCAAAATCCGGCTTAAAGCAAAGTATCGAACTGATACTAAATCCCTATTCAACAATCGCTATCGCTAAAGAAATTACCAATAGGCTTTCCAAAAAGGGGCCTCTTGCCGGCCTACTGCAAACCAATTTCTTTGATTCCCCTGAGATGATTAAAACCACCTCCATAGTTAGCTATGGTCTTCGTCCGCTAGTTAAGCTTGATGGTTTAGATTCACTTTTCGCAGCTTGGAACGATCCAGGCAAAGCAAACCTAGCTGATAGCAAGGCCGACTTAGCAATAAGAAAAGGGCTATTGGAGAAGTATCTGCAATTCTGTGTTGACGAGATCAACAAGTACCTGCTTGCCATGATGATGAAGACAGGTCCGGACAAGTGGCACTTAAAGGCAAACCGGAAGGAACAATTCCTCACTCCAACTACAATCAATGGTTTCTTTGTTTGTATTCGAAGGCTCGTTGAAAATAAGAAACTAATGTCGCAAGCAAAATACGAAACGAGATTGGATGGCGTTGCATCATTCCCATTTGGCAGCTTCAAATCAAGTGCTTGGAAGTCATTAGGAGATCGCTTGTTCTCAAAATACTTTAGCTAAATTGTTAGTATCTAACTAGCTATTGGGGTCGGATTGTTCAGCGCCCCCACAAAGGTAATTAAGTAATGGGGGACAGACCACGATTATCTGGCCAATCCCCTCATCGACTTCATTACATTAACCAAAGGGGTCAGCTTCGCATCTCCCTCCACGATTGGCAGCGATGCCGATCACATCTCCCCAGCATAGAAATCATCGA
>JAQTWB010000056.1 GCA_028689495.1 bacterium
TTCGCTGACTTCGCCAGGATCGAGCTCCAGCTCTTCTATCTCCCGAACTTCAGGAAGTTCTGCCAAATCCTTCAAGGCAAATTTTTCAAGAAACTTTGTTGTAGTTCCGTAAAGAGCCGGTGTTCCCGGGGCTTCCTGGCGACCGACTGAACGAATCAATTTGGCATCAAGAAGAGTCTTCAAAGTAGGAAGGGCATCGACACCACGAATCGCTTCAATTTCAGCCCGCCCAACTGGCTGCTGATAAGCAATCACCGCCAATGTCTCGGCTGCAGCTTTGCTGAGCTTGCGACCCTTTGGCGGAATTAATCTGCGCAAAGTCAACGCAAGCTCATTGCGAGTGCGGATCTGCCAGCCACCAGCCACTTCATCGAGAACGAAACCATAAATTGACGCGGCGAGTTCCGCCTGAAGCTGCTTGAGACAGGCCTCAGTAACTTCATCATCGAGCGAAAGAATCTCGGCAAGTCTATCTGTCGAAAGAGGTTTGCCCGAGGCAAACACAAGAGCGGAAATCTTTCTCAGCAACTCAACCGAAAGCCCGTCATCTTCATCTTCGTCGGCGAATACCTCTACAGCTTCCGCCGGAATAACTCCCTGCGGCAAAATCTCTTCCTCTATCATGATCTCAGTATCCACCAGCTCCAGCCTCCCGTTCTTTTCTTTCACCCAGGCTTATTCCGCTCAAGCCAACAGTATCCTCACCTCGCGGGAGATACTTCGCAAAATCAATGATATTTTCCTGTTTTCGACCTTCGCTGCCCAGTTCCTCACCATCATCTGCGATGAGATTCTCTCCCGGGATGACAAACGCCGGCTCAATCACAAAATCATCGGCATCAAGATTCTCCGACTCGACATTTACCGCGCCGCGTTTGACAAGCTCGAGTAACCCGATAAAACTGCCTATAACAACAGCTCGACGTTCACCCGCGCTGTTTAATCGACCTGGAGATGTTTTATTGACCTGGAAAGCAAAATTCTGCACCAGCTCGCGAAAACCGCTACCAGAACCGACCAAAGCCAACCCATTGCTCGCCTTCCCGGCCGCTAAATTCAGCCGTTCACCAAGAAAATCAAGCGTGCGCATCATGAAGTCAACAATCGAAACCGACTCCATTCGCACCCGATATGTTCTAGCCGTCTCGCCAACCCTCTTCAACAAGGAGTAAAACATCTTTCCCAGCGAAAGGGAGTCAAGATTAAATTCCAGTTCCTCAGGATCTTCAACCTCGGCTTTCTCTGTCTCGCGGACAAAAGTGTCAATGCCCTCCTGAGGCATAGCAGCAAGTAGCTCGGCACGCCTGCGATTCATCTCATAACGCTTTAATCTTTCGCGTAATTCTTCATAGAACGAATCGTCGTGACTCTCCGGAATCGACTCATCAATCGTCGCTCCTTCAGACAGAAGCTGTCGGCTTTTGATCTGAATCAGCACAGCAGCGACGACCAAAAATTCACTGGCCCGTTCAAGGTCAAGATTAGTTGTCGAGTTGATAACGGACAGATACTGCTCGCAGATATCAGCCATCTCCACATCCTCGACTGCGACTTCTTTCTGTTGCACCAGGTGCAATAAAAGGTCGAGCGGTCCGGAGAAAAACTCTAATTTAATCCCGTAATTTTGATAGCTCATTAACGGTTAACCTCAGGGCGCTTAAGCAGTTGGAGGCTGGCTTGGGCAAATCACACCAGACAAACCAGCAATGTCTACCGTTGGCTATAACTTGGAAAAGCGTTTAGTTCAAGCAATTTGAAGATAGGAGATACATCAAGCTGGTATTAGCAAAGATTGTCCCGGTTATTGCCCGAGAGCGCAGATACTTTCTCCGGCTGGTCTGCCCGCTCGATAATCGATTGGGCATCGTCGCGAATCATCACCGACAAGCCGTTGATAACCTTGACCAATCGACTGACGGATGTGGCATCATGGTCGTGGATGGCGACTTCAAGCTGCTCAGCCAAACTTCTCTGACGGTTAACAATTTCACCGTACTGTTCAACCCGACTGAGCACATCCTCGGAGACCTCGCCTTTAGCGGCAAGCTCAGCTTTGGTTATTTCAATACAACGATCCAGCTCATCAAACGACTGCAATAATCTGGCAACCAGCACTTCTTCACTCATCACTCAGGTTCTCCGTGCCCCGAAAGGGGGGTTATGTGTGTAATGACCGCGGATTATAGGGGCGTTTTATAATTTGTCCAGCTTTCGATCGGTTTTTATCGCCTATTGACTTTATTTATCCCGAGCCTATTCTCCGCCATCCCTGTAGTTATCCACACCCTGCAACATCTCTTTTTTGTGTAGTTCCAGCAAAACGCTTTTGGCTCAATCGCCACTCCACCAGGAGCCGCCTCTGACCCAAAAGCAACCAAAAGAGGTTTTAGTATGTCAAACTTGATTCCCCCGCATATCATCCATAACAAGACCGCTCTGAGAGAACTGCGCCTGATAAGACGCAGTCTGGAGTCAGCAATCAAACATGCCGGTAAAATCGCCGACATGCTTTCAACACCGACTCCACCTTACGACGATCTGAAAAAATTCATGACCGAAAACAGTCCTACCTTCATGGAGATCCATGGAGACACAACTGCTGCAATCATGATCGAGCTCGAAACAGTTTTAAAAATCATCGCTCAGGCCGGATTGCGAAAAAACCGGGAAAAACGCGTCATCTCGAAAAGGGATATTCGCGCTCAGTATCTCAACAGAATCCCGAAACAATACCGCAATCCCGAAAACACACTCCGCGAAGGAGTTCTCGAGGCACTTAGCGAAGCAAAACTGATCCGCGAAGTAAAAGACAAGGTTTACCGCGCCCGCCCTCGCGGAAAAATTTTTGCATCATACCTTCCTGAACAGTCCGGCGTATAGCGTTTCAACAGGGCCATGCAATATGCGCATGGCCCAACTATGGTTTAACGGTTGCTTTTGCCCTTTTTGTTCCCTATATCGTTGGCAAATTTTTATTGCCGCAGGACAAACTCACCACTGCGCGTTTGGGCAACTTGTACGCCTGATTATAAATGCTGGTTAGAAGCACAATCTGGAATCATGGACACTCTGAAATTTATCATCGATATTTTCCTGCACCTCGACAAACATCTGGCCGAGGTAATCAACCAATATGGAACGCTGACTTACGCGATGTTGTTCCTGGTAATTTTCGTGGAAACTGGCCTCGTAATTATGCCGTTTCTGCCTGGAGACTCACTGCTTTTTGCAATTGGCACTTTCTGCGCATTAGGAGCACTGGACATCTGGTTATCAATTGCCTTACTGCTCGTCGCTGCAATTGTCGGTGACAGCGTCAACTACTCAATAGGCCGTCGCCTCGGAGAACGAGCTTACAACGTTCGCTGGATCAACAAAAATCACTTGCTGGAAGCTGAGGCCTTCTTCGCCCGCCATGGCGGAAAAACAATTATCCTCGCCCGCTTTGTACCTATTGTCCGCACCTTCGCCCCGTTTATTGCGGGAATGGGCAAGATGTCCTACCAGTCATTCCTCGCCTACAATGTTATTGGTGGTGTCGCTTGGGTCGTTGGCCTGACAATGGCCGGGTTTCTTTTCGGCAACATTCCGGTCGTCAAGGCGAATTTCGAATTTGTCATTCTCGGCATTATCGGCATCTCTGTGCTGCCAATCGCCATCGAGTGGTTGAAAGCAAAACGGAAAAAACCATCTCCGGCTTAACCTTGCACAGCTGTTTTTAATGGGCGCCTCGAGAGGCGCCCACAGTGTGCCGGGCATGAATCCGTACTTGCGCGAAAAAAGTTCTTATTTAAACCCAAGAGACAAATATGTATTGTCCGACCCTACTTTTCCTCGTCGGCAATCAATTGTTCAAGACGAGCGACCATATTTTTTGAGCCGATAAACAAAGGACAGCGCTGGTGAATTGACTGCGGAACAAGGGATAACACGTTCTGTTTTCCATCAGATGCCCGTCCTCCCGCCTGCTCAGCAAGAAAGGCCAAAGGCGCACATTCATAAAGCAAGCGCAATTTTCCCTGGGGCTTTCGACTATCACTCGGATATAGATAAATACCGCCCTTAATCAAGGTCCGGTGAAAATCTGAAACAAGAGAACCGACATAACGAGCCGAATTCCCGCCTTCTTTCATCTCCTCAACATAACGCTGCACTCCACGATGCCAGCCCCGGACATTAGCTTCATTGCAACTGTAAATATTCCCATCTTGAGGAACCACCATATCAGGATGAGTCAGTATGAACTCGCCAATCGACGGATCCAAGGTAAAACCTGAAACGCCGTGCCCGGTTGAGAAAACAAACATCGTGCTCAAACCATAAAGGGCGTATCCGGCAGCCACCTGAAGATAACCGGGCTGTAAATAATCTGAAGTATCGAGCGGATCGACCTGCCAGCCATCAGAAACACGACGATAAATGCTCCAAATCGATCCAATCGCCACATTGACGTCGATATTGGAAGAGCCATCTAGCGGATCGAACGCAATAACATAACGCGACCTTTTCCCTCCTGCTCGCGCCTGGAACATGTTCTCACGCTCTTCGGAGACCATGGAAATAAACTCTCCGCTACGACCAAGCACGTGGCTAAAAACCTCATCCGAATAAACATCAAGCTGCTTAACCTCCTCTCCCTGGACATTCTCCGAACCGGCAAGCCCGAGCATTGAGGCAAGCCCCGCTCGATTCACTCCCTGAGAAACTATTTTTACTCCGAGAGCAATACTGTGCAGCACCGAGCTAAACGCGCCTGACCCTTTATAAACTTCCTGTTGTTCGCGAATAAAGTCGGCAAGAGTAAATTGTGTGGCAACTCCTTCGGCGCCGGTCATCTCATTTGCGTTTTCGCTCACGAAGATACTCCTTCTGTTTTCATCTCTTACACCAGCATCTTAATTTACCCGTATCGGCAGTTCGATGCAGAACACCGCACCACGCGGCAAATTATCACGCACCCGAACGAAACCGTCATGATCAGCCGCAATAGAATTAACTATGGCCAATCCCAACCCTGTGCCACGCCGCCTGGTGGAAAAATAAGGCTCAAAAATATGTTCTTTGTCTTTTTCACCGACACCAGGTCCATCGTCAGCCACTTCAATTGACAACAGCCCAACTTCATCAAGAAGCCTGGTGGAAATAATAACCCGACCAAGCATCTCCTCTGATATTTCACCAGACTCATCTCCTACACTTCCCGGCTTCTGCTCAGCCTGATCCAATATCGCCTGTACGGCATTATCAAGCAGATTGACCATCGCCCGCCGGATTTGCCCCTGATCGTGCCGCAACTTCGGCAGGTTATCGGCCAGCTGCAAATCGAATTTAATATTGCGATGAGACCCCTGATAAAGAGCAAAACACTCCCGAATAACAACATGAATATCAGCAATCTCTGGCCGGCTTCGCGGCATTCGCGCAAAACGATAAAATTCATCAACCAGACCCTTAATCGATTGCACTTGAGTAACTATCGTCTCGGCACACTCCCGAACCACAACCCGGCAAGCCCGCATAGTCACACCATCGACATCATCATCGGAAGTTTTGCGCAGAATTCTCTGAGCGCTCAACTGTATTGGTGTCAGTGGATTCTTTATTTCATGGGCAATACGACGGGCCACCTCCCGCCAGGCGGCAACTCGCTGTGCATTCACCAATTCAGTCAAGTCATCAAGCAGAACGACCGCACCTATCGTCCTGCCACTTTCTTCTGTTAAGCGACTCAAAGTTACCTGGACATGACGCGTTACATGGCCCGTTATAGTCGTAGTAAAAGAAGTTACACGCTCTTCTCTCTCCGAAAGATCACGTAACCCCTGCTCCAGCTGATCGGCAAAACCTGCATCAAAGGCGGCATGGATGCGACTGCCAATCACGGCCCAGGCATCAGGAATATTCAGAATCGAGCTCGCCGCCAGATTAATTGTCCGAATTTTCTTCCGCACATCGACCGAAAGAACCCCCACACCCACATTCGCCAGAATCGCCTCCATGTAACTTCTTCCAGCGACCAGCTCATCGCGCGCCTTACTCAAATCCCCCGTCATCTGGTTAAAAGATGTGACCAGAAGACTAAGCTCATCATCACCTACCTCTGGTATGCGATGGCTCAAATTCCCGCGAGCAATCTGTTCCGTCCCGGCCGCGAGCAGCTGAATCGGGCCCGTAATTGAGCGCGCTAGATAAAGCCCAATCCAGATCGCCGCAAAAACTATCATCAACGTAACAACGACAAGCGCGAGAAGATAACTGGATGCTAGTGGACGACGATAAGAACTGAGCTCAAGATAGTCGTCATGGGCATCAAGTATTTCTGTCAGCACCTGACTGATGTCATCGGCCAAAATCTCGCTGACAACCAAAACGTAACGCTGACTCTCGGGAAAGCCTCGTTTAGCCTGTTGCCGTAAGCGCTCCGGAAGGACCGAGCCGGCAACAGGATAATAATCAAGCGTCAAAGGAACATAAGCTCGAAGCACTTCACCGGATAAGGACTGTTCAACACGAACTATCTTCTGCCCAAGAATCGCCGAATAAACCGCCGCCTTGCTTGGAGGCGGGACCACTCGGCGTTGCCTGACATCGAGCATGTCGCGAAAAACCAACGAGCTGTCATCACGAAATATCGATACTTCAAGGGCATCAAACTCACTGCGTCGTCGGGAAAGAACTGCTGCTGTCACCGGATCCAGTTCCTCGCCACCTGGAGAAACCTCAATAAACTGTCCGGAGCGGGAACGAGACTGGAGAAATGTCACCAGCTCCGAGGCCTCGCGTTCCAGCTCTATCTGCGTCTCTCGCACGTAAAGCTCTGTTAGCTGCCTGGCGCCTTCAACCGCCGCCTCTACCTGCGGAGAGAACCAGTCGGAAAGCACTGTCGAAAGCAGCCCCTTGGAAACGAGAAACAACAAAACTGTCGGCACCATAGAAAGACCGATAAAACCAAAAACGAGGCGCAGACGAAGCTTCGAACCAAGAATATTGCGGCGCCGGTCGAGCGCCAGCTTGACAAGATTTTTGATTACCAGATAGGCGATAATCGCCAGAATAAAAATGTAGAGCTGGAACAACAAGAAAAATTCGAGATTGCTGCCAATTGTCCCGGTATCAAGGAGCGCACCAAGTTCACCGGCGAGATAAAGCGCCAGACTGACAATCAAACCACATAACGCCAGCAATGCCGCCGGAAATCCAAGGAAGGTGAATACCCGAACCGTTTTCTTCTGCGCCAAATGCGAAGTGCTACTCTCCGACATCAGCAAATCCCGGACTTGCAGATGGCGCTGGCCCGGCAATCCCGAGATGCTCCCAGGCAAGAACGGTCGCCTGCCGTCCACGCGGTGTGCGAACAAGAAAACCGAGCTCCATCAAATAAGGTTCGTAAACGTCTTCAATTGTCACCTTGTCTTCGTGAATCGCCGCTCCGAGCGTGTCGAGACCAACCGGCCCACCCTGGAACTTGCGAATCAACACAGAAATCAGCTCCCGATCCATGCGAGATAACCCAAGGGCATCGATCTCCAGCAAAGAAAGAGCAGCCGCAGCAACCTCATGACTGAGCACACCATCTGCCCGCTCCTCGGCAAAATCACGGGCTCGTTTAAGCAGACGATTCGCGATCCGCGGAGTCCCGCGACTGCGCCTGGCGATCTCGCGAGCCCCTGTCGGTTCAATACGAATATCAAGCAGACGCGCCGAGCGGACGACCACCTCCGTCAATTCATCAGGCGTGTAAAAATTCATCCGCTCAACAATACCAAAACGATCGCGAAGCGGTGCTGTAAGTAATCCGGTACGTGTAGTCGCTCCAACCAGGGTAAAAGGCGGAAGATTTAATTTCACCGAACGGGCGGCTGGTCCCTGACCCACAATAATATCAATGTGGAAGTCTTCCATCGCCGGATAAAGCACCTCTTCCACAACACGATTGAGTCGATGAATCTCATCGATAAAAAGCACATCAAATGGCTGAAGCCCGGACAACACCGCCGCCAGATCGCCCGGTTTCTCCAACACAGGACCCGAAGTTGCCTTAAATCCGACACCGCGCTCATTGGCGATAATCGCCGCCAAAGTTGTCTTGCCCAACCCGGGCGGGCCATAAAGAAGGATATGATCGAGAGCTTCATCGCGTCTGGTGGAAGCGGATATCGCAATACCAAGATTCTCCCGCACCCGCTCCTGTCCGATATAATCAGCAAACCGCGCCGGGCGGAGAATGTTCTGAAATGCATCCTCAGTTGCAGAACCGGAACGAACCAGCCATTCGCTGTCGGCACCATCCGCGGTAAAGTCGACCGAATCGTCACTGTCAAAACCAAATCGTTTTGATACCACCTCGTCCATACTCAGATCCTTGCCAGGGCCAGACGAAGAAACTCGCCGGCATCATTCAGGCTGGGCGCCAGCTGCATCACTTCGGTCACAGCCTTGTCACTCTGTGACTTGCTGAATCCAAGTTTTTCCAGAGCCAGAGAAGCATCATCCGCCGCACGAGAACCAAAATTTGCCGAGGCTTCGACAGCGTCTGACCGCGATGACATACCTGTTGAATCGGCCGGTCCGGAGAGTAACAGCGAACTGACCTCGGAGGCTGATTCAACAACCCCCTCACGCAACTCAACTATCACCCGCTCGGCTGTTTTCTTGCCGATACCCGGCACCTGACATAGTGCCTTGACATCACCACGGCCAATACTGAGCAGCAAGGCTTCAGGCCCGATATGACTGAGCACTGTCATCGCCAATTTCGAACCAATACCCTTGACCTTTTTCAGCAAAAGAAAAACTTCGCGTTCCAGGTAATCGAGAAAGCCATAAAGAAGAATCGCAGTTTCCCTGACATCGGTGTGGATGACTATCCCAACCTCCTGTTTCAGCCCTGACAGATGCTCCAGCGCGCGAGCTGAAACCAGCACCTCATAGCCGACTCCACCAACATCAAGCAGGACACTGTCGCCACTGATGCGCTGCACACGGCCACGAAGGTAACCAATCATCTGCGACTCTCCGGGTTACAACGACAAAACACCGAACTACTCCGCAACATCAGCGTTCGTAAACACATTGAGCACATCATCAAGATCGTCGAGCATGTCCATCAGGCGCAGCATCTGCTCGCCTTCCTTGCCGGAAAGAGCCTGCTCGGTGTCCGGAATCATCTGAATCTCGGCATCGGTGATTTTGACTTTTCCCTCAAGCGCCGAGCGGACTTCGTGAAAACGGGTCGGTTCGCAAGTTATTTCCCAGCAATCACCTTCATCACTCACATCGTCGCCGCCAGCCTCAAGCGCCAGATCCATGACCTGTTCTTCAGAACCAGCACTGCGCTCAAGCACAATGACGCCTTTTTTCTTGAACATCCAAGCGACACAACCGCTTGTCCCAAGCGAACCTCCGCACTTGGAAAAAGCATGGCGCACTTCTCCCGCAGTTCGATTCTTGTTGTCAGTTAACGCCTCAACGTAAACAGCTGCTCCACCCGGCCCATAGCCTTCGTAAGAAATTTCTACTTGTTCGGCACCCTTAATTTCACCAGTCGCCCGCTTGATTGCCCGCTCGATATTGTCGCCGGGCATATTTGCGCCCCGCGCTTTATCAATGGCAATCCTCAACCGGGCGTTGGCATCAGGGTCCCCTCCGCCTCCCTCACGCACAGCGACTGTGATTTCATGGATGCAACGGGTAAAAACTTTGCCCTTTTTGGCATCGTTGGCACCCTTTGCTCTCTTGATTTTGCTCCATTTGGAATGACCTGACATTACATCACCAATTTGACCAAATAACTAAAACAATATAATGGCTTGCCTCCCTAATACACTACTGAACGGGATGTTGCACTGAAGTTGGCTGATTGAATGTCTAAAAATCAGCACAAAGATACTACGAGGACAATGTGAAAATTTTTCGTGCCCTAATTGTTGCAAGTGTTATCACCGCCATCGCAATCGGTCTCGGCTCAGTCTGGATGAAGAGCAAGGTAACTAGCCTCCTCAATTCCCGATCTTTGGTGTCATCTTCAGTTGTTCTCAGTCGACCAACCCGCATTGACAACAGCAGCAACCTGAAGGCGCTAAAATTCACAAACCGACTCTACCGCCTTGGCTATCACAAGGCCGCGGAATTACCCCAGGTCGCTGGAGAATATCAGCAGGTCGGAAGTTCGTATTTGCTGTTTTTGCGAAAGTTCCGCCTCGCCGATGGCACCGAACAGGATGAGCGCCTTGTCGAGATTGCCAGCAACTCAAATGGCAGCATCGAACAAATCGAAGATTATCGCTTTAAACAGAGCCTGCCCTCAATCATGCTGGAGCCGGAAATCATTTCACTTCTCGGCAACAGTTCCGACCGCGCCAGCTCTCCGGTCAGCCTGGAAAACGTCCCGGAATCGCTAGTCAACGCCCTGATGGCAATCGAAGACGAACGATTTTTTTCCCACTTCGGCATTGATCCCCTGGCGATCATCCGCGCCTTTGTCGTCAATATGAGCTCAGGCCGTATTGTTCAAGGCGGTTCGACCCTCACCCAGCAGCTGGTAAAAAACCTGCTCCTGGAAAACGAGCGGTCGATTAAACGCAAAGCGCTGGAAGCGATTTATTCTGTGCTCATCGAAGCGGCATTTACCAAAAACGAAATCCTGGAAATGTATCTCAACGAGATATTCCTCGGTCAGGAGGGCAATGTCGCAATCCACGGCTTTAACGAAGCTGCCCAGTCTTTCTTCGGCAAAGAAATCGGAGGAATTTCGCTCGCGGAAAGCGCCACTTTGACCGGCATTATCAAAGCGCCTTCCAGCTACTCTCCAAGACGTCATCCGGAAAAAGCTCTCGAACGCCGTAATATTGTGCTCGGCAAAATGCTCTCGCTCGGCTTCATTGATGAGGCTGAATACGAAAGTGCAATCAAGGAGAAGTTGACGACAATCCCGGCCCAGCGCAGCCGCCGTATCGCACCATATTTTGTCGACAGCGTGCGCCGTGAAATTTCCCGCACTTTCGACATGAACACTATCCCCAAAAAGGGCCTACAGATTCACACAACGCTTGATATTGAAGACCAGGAGTGTGCCAACGCCGCAGTATCAAATGGCGTTGCCCGCCTGGAAAAAACCTTCCCACGCCTGAAAAACCCCGGCTTGCAGGCAGCACTGATCGCCGTAATTCCCGCTACCGGTGAAATCGTTGCCTGGGTCGGGGGCAAAGATTATGGCAACAACCAGTTCGACCGAATCAGTCAGGCCAAACGACAACCTGGTTCGCTTTTCAAGCCAATTGTCTACCTGACTGCACTTGACGGAGAACTCAACGGTTATCGCACTGCGCGGACGACAAGTCTGCTGGTTGATGAACCTATCTCGCTCAATGTGATCGGAACTGGCGTCTGGGAGCCACAAAACTACGACAAGAAATTTCGCGGTGATGTCACCCTGAGACAGGCGCTGGCAAATTCGCTCAACATCCCGACTATCAATCTTTCACTCAAGGTAGGCGTAGAGAGAGTCGTTGCAACTGGCCATCTTCTCGGCATTCACGAAGATCTTCCAGCAGTTCCCAGTCTGCCCTTGGGTTCTGTGGAAGTGTCTCCTCAGACTATTGCCCAAGTCTACAGCACAATCGCCAACTCCGGCATGTATGTATCACTCAACTGGCTCTCGGGGATCACATCCTCAGAAGCATCCGATGTGTTTATGCCGGAACCTCCAGACACCCATCGAGTCGCCAGTGACGCGGCAAGCTATGTACTGACAAATGTTCTCCAGACAGTAATTGAACAGGGCACTGGATCTTCGGTGCGACGAAATGGTTTTACTTTCCCCGCAGCAGGAAAAACCGGCACCAGTAATGATTCGCGCGATGCCTGGTTCTCCGGCTTTACTCCGGACTTGCTCGCTTCCGTCTGGGTTGGTTTTGACAGCAACGAAAAGACAGGTTTAACCGGCGGTCAAGCGGCAGCACCTATCTGGACTGAATTTATGAAGTGCGCCCTTAAAGACGCGGAGCCCAAACCGTTTATCCCACCACCGGATGTAGTGTTCCGCAAAATCGACCTCAACAGCGGACTTTTATGGGAACCGGGATGCAGCACAGATAACGTAGTCACCGAAGTCTTTGTTCGAGGCACAGAGCCTATTACTTCCTGCTTGGCGGAAGTTGATGCGCAAAGCCACGATAACCAGGACGATATATTCCGCGGACGCGACCCGCAAAGCATTCCGATTCGCCACAGACGGCAATCGTCTCCCTGGTCAACGTTTCTCGACAACCTGTTTCAGTAGGCAACTGACGTGATAGCAGGCGGAAAATAAATTCCCCTCTTTGGAGGGGTGCCCGAAGGGCGGGGTGGTGCAAAGTGCATGGTGAGCGAGACCACCCCGTCAGGCTTCGCCTGCCACCCCTCCGAAGGAGGGGAATTAACATTTCGCAGCGTTATTGATTAAAGCGAACACCCGTCAGGCTTCGCCTGCTGCCCCGTGGCAACTTTAATGGAAGTGTTGCGAAATTTAGGGTGTGTTTTTCAACACACCCTAAATGCAGACAGCGTAAGCTGGGTGCCTGCGTGTAACGCAGTAAATGTAGGGCCATTTTGGCCCTACAAAAAAACTAATAAAGGGGAGACTTTTTCGTATCTCCGATGCGAAAAAGTGGATAGACGGAAGTCAATCCTGGCGAAATGCTAATTTCGCAACACTCCCGTTAAGGCGGTATCACTTCCCGATTAACGCGCGCCGTAAGCCAAATCTTCAAGCCGCTCAATTAAATGCCCGACCTCGGCGGCACGATCCTTGAGGTCTTGACTTGTCGCCGCATGTTCTTCGGTAGTCGCGGCGTTGCCCTGGGTACTCTTGTCAAGAACCGACAAAGCGTTATTAATCTCCTGCACCCCACCTGACTGCGATTTAATCGAATCAGCAACTTCAGCAATCAAGGTTGCTGACTGCTCGGACTTTTCACGAATCAAGGCAAGAAAATTACTTACCTCGGCAGAAACAGCGACACCGTGATCAGCCAGCTGATGAGCTGCCGTCAGCTTGGCACTTGTATCCTGAGCAGCAAGAGCGCTTCGCTGAGCCAATGCACGAACTTCTTCGGCGACAACCGCAAACCCTTTTCCGAGGTCGCCGGCACGCGCCGCTTCGACCGCAGCATTCAAAGCGAGCAAATTCGTTTGAAAGGCGATATTATCAATCGCACCGACAATGACTGATGTTTCACGAGCCGAGTTGCGAATATCTTCAATCGCCTGACGCATGCGGCCCATCGCAGTTTCACTTTGCGCAGAAACATCTTTCACCTCATCAGAAAAAGCATTTGCCTTGGAAGTCAAAGAGACATTTGTATTGGAAATTGAAACAATTTCCTCAAGAGAAGCAACTGTCTCTTCCAGAGATGCGGCCTGAGCCTCGGTGTTCTGTGCAATGAGAGTCCCGGAAGACTGAATCACTCCAACACTGGCCAGCAGCTGTTCCGTCTCGCTCGTCAGCTCTTCGGCAATATTGATTATCGGCGCAGATATCGCCTTTGATACCAGCAAACTGAGGATGAGACCGACAATGACAATAACAATCGCACTGATGGAATTGATATCACGAACATGCAGGGAATCGGCGATAACTTCTTCAAGCTTGACCTGCAAGGCGACTGCCTGACTTTCAGACAGCTCGGTTACTTCCTCGGCGATTTTCGCGGCAAACGGATCAAACTTCTCCATCCACTTATTGCCCTCTCCCTCACCGGACTCCATGTAGACGTGCGCCATCTTCTGGCCCATCTCATAATAAGGTGGGAAGTCCTTTTCAATATTCTCCAGAAGGTCCAGACCTTTTTTATTGTTCTGTTTCTGAAATATGACCCGCAACTCGGCAATATAAGCAGTCACTTTTTCAGCGTAAGCGGCCGCTTCAGTTAAGCCGTCATCGTACCCCTCAGCGCCTCTGGTCGCCGATATATCTGTCAACCACTGCTGCACTTGAACGACACTGAGCTTGAGATCGCTCGCAAGTTTGGAAGCATGTGCGTATTTGTTTTCTGAAGCAGAAAGAGCGTTATTTGCCGCATCGGTGAGAATTGAATAATTCACAAAAAGCCCGATACAAATAACAATCAAAAGCGAAACGTAGCCGGTACCGATTTTTTTTCCGATACTTAAACCCTCTATCAAGTTGCTCATGGCATCTCCCCGAGCGCACGTCAGTGCATCAAGTTTTCAATTTCATATTTCTTAGATGCTTTAATAATCGGCAGATACGCAAACTTATCTGATAAATTTTGGCAAAAACCTACTTCCCGGCACCTAACCCCAAAACTGAACGCACCTCGCCCATCGTCTGAGCGGCAATTGACCGGGCTTTGCTGGCGCCAGAGGCGAGGATACCCTCAAGTTCCTCACCTTTTGTCATCCAGGACTCGTAGCGCTCGCGCAAAGGCGCTATTTCTCGCTCAATTGCTTCGTAAAGTTCCTGTTTGGCATGTCCATAACCCATTCCACCGGCGCGATAGCGTTCGGCCAGTGTCTGCTGCTCTTCCAGAGTGGCGAAATGTTTATAAAGAGCAAAGATATTACAAGTTTCCGGGTCCTTGACGTCTTCGAGCTCCTTACTGTCCGTAACAATTTTCATAACTTTTTTGCGCATCGCCTTGGCTGGCTCAAAAAGACCAATATAATTGTCATAGCTTTTTGACATCTTGCGCCCGTCCAGTCCGGGAATTACGCCGGATTCTTCAGCAATCAGCGGCTCTGGCACAGGAAAAATCTCCCCGTAAGCGCGATTAAATTTTTCAGCGATTTCCCGTGCCATTTCCAGGTGCTGCTTCTGATCGGCCCCGACAGGAACATGAGTCGCCTTGTAAAGCAGAATGTCAGCAGCCATCAGAATCGGATAATACATGCGGCCAGCACTTATCTGCAGACCCTTTGCTTTGGCATCTTTGAAAGAATGAGCCCGTTCCAAAAGACCAAGCGGGAACTGACAAGACAGATACCAGGAAAGTTCACAAACTTCGGGGACATCGGACTGACGAAAAAGCGTCACCCGTTCCGGATCGAGACCAATCGCCAGATAAGCCGCCGCCAGAGACCGCGTATATTCGCGCAACTTGCCGCCTTCAAAAACTGAAGTCAGCGCATGAAGGTCAACAATACAAAAGATGGTCTCTCCTGCCTTCGCCAACTCAACAAAACGCTTCATTGCGCCAAGATAATTGCCAATATGAACCTGGGCGCCAGATGGCTGAATCCCCGATAACACTCTTGTTCTCAAACCTGCTGTCATTATTTCTCAACCTGGATATCTTGCTCAGTATTTTCGATTATGCGCTACATTCTCGATCATGCGCCACGTGAGGCGACCACCTGCAGCTGATAAAGAAGCACTGCTGCCGCCTGACTGACGTTGAGACTTTCCATATTGCCAATCATTGGAATCTGCAGCAGATAATCGCAAAGCTCCTCAGTCTGACGCCTCATGCCGTGCCCCTCGCTACCTAACACAAGAACAAATGGAGGGCGAAGTGTAAACTTTTCCAGACTCTCGGCCTTTTCGGCCAATGATGTTCCAACAACCCAAAATCCAGCTTCTTTCAGGTCTTTTAATGCCCGGGCGAGATTTGTCACGACAGCATAAGGGACAATTTCGGCAGCTCCAGCACTGGCTTTTCGCGCCACTCCTGACATCTGGGCACTGCGATCCTTTGTCAGCACAACTCCGGAAATACCAAACGCCGCCCCAGCGCGAAGCACCGCCCCAAGGTTATGCGGATCAGTTACCTGGTCCAGGACAACAATAATACCGCTGTCAGCAAGTGCACGCCGCGCCAGCACCTCAAGTGAAAGCGGCTCCTGTGGCAGACATCGCAAAACAATCCCCTGGTGATTGATATGAGCTTCGGGAAAAATCTTCTCGCAGCGGGCATCGATCTCCGATCGGGGAAGCTCCAGCAAGCGAACTCCTCGCTGACGCAGCTCGTCAAGTCCGGCCTGTAAAGATTCAGAAAACTTCGCACCTTCAAGCAACATACCTTCCCGCACTGATTTGATTCGGTGGATCAGCACAGCCTCAGCACTGTGCCGCCCATAAACTGTGGCAAGCTCGTCAGCTGAAGCTGTATCCGAACCGTCAACGCGCCAGGATGGCGCGTCCACTTTGTTAGGCTCTCTCCCCCGACGATCTCTTTCCCAATGACTTTTATCACGGCCTTGTTCACGGCTTTTATCCTGGCCCTTAAAATGGCCTTCGTGACGACTCTCTTGTCTGCTTTCATGACGACGT
>JAQTWB010000181.1 GCA_028689495.1 bacterium
GTACTATGAGATGATCTGACTCCCTCCCACCCATCGCGACAGCCTCCTTTCGGTTGAACTGTCCTACCTCTTACAGCTGAGGAGATGGAAGGGTCTCCCAAGTTCCTGACGCTTCTCTCACTGCATACCACGCTCTCGGACCCCGGCAGTCCCTCGGGAGTCTCACCATAACGACTCCTCTGTCCTGGCTTCCGGCACGTTAAAACCGTCGCCAACTGCTTCTTTACTTCTTACGGGGCTGAATCACTTGAGGGAGGTACGGCTCCCCTGCGGCCTACAGTGTTCCCTGTGTACGCTTCGCAACTATTGTTCACCGGCACGACATTCGCCGATTCCGCAAGCTGTGCAACACTCGGTACGGGCTGCTGGTTAGGCTTTGCCCGATAAGGACTTCCTGCCCAGGAACATAGACAGGGCACCCTATAAGAAGCGCCAAGCTGCGCTTGGCGCACCAACGCCAAAATTCAGCCGACCGCGCCTAATAACTAGATTCGAAGAAAGCTGCTCCACGCGGTCGGCTGGAATTTTATTGTTGGGCTATATTTTTTCGATGGTTCCTAAATAGTTCTGTCTCTGTTTTCTTTATTTTTGAAGTTAACTCCAAGTATATTTCTGAATTCCACTTCAATTTCATTTTTTATTTCAAATACAATTTGTTCAATTTGGGCTTGACCATCTTCCCACGCTTGGCGAGCGGGGCCAATGTCGTCGTTTTGTTCATAAATTTCTAGATGATGTACTAATTTGCTTACCGGCGCAGAAAGTTCTTCGTCCAATTTTTTAATTTTCGCACAAACAGTTTCCGGGAAAAAAATTATATTTGGTTCATATATATTTCTAAATTTAATTACAGCATTCCACAATTCTTTTAATTTTTCTTTTCTGCTGTCTTTCTCTTCAAAAATTGCGTAACGAACGAACAGACTCGCTAATTCATATAATTCTACAATGCTTGCATATAAACCAGCAAGTATCTCAGCTCTTTTTTCATGCAGCCGACTAAATACAATCTGGTGCTCAAATGATATTTTTTCTATTTCAGATTTAATTTTTGTTAGTTCTATCTGGTTGTTAAATTGTATTTGTGCTTTATGATTCTCCAAATCTTTGGCAAGAAATTGCGATACTAGAGATTTGATAAGCCATGCGACAGCACCAAGTAAAATGGCTGAACCACCAATAAATGAAATTACAAATTGTATAACTGACATGGCTTATTGCTCATAGTGCAACTATCGAAACAGCTGACAACTTGTATTGACAGCAAAAAGTTAAGCTTCTGCCGCTTATTATGCATTTTTTTTCAAAAAATTCCACCAAATCAGAAATGATACAATATATCCAGCAATTTCATATCCGAGTTCCCATAATGACTGAGTTTCAAAATATCCTTCGACCACCCAAACAAACCTCATCATGGCTGCAACTACGACCATGCGAATTATAAGGGAAGCAAGTGCAAGCTGTTTTTTAGCTCTTGGTGCAAAACAATAAACAACAATCATTGTTATTAGCATAGCGAATGCAGGCTTCACAAACGCAAATTCATCAGCACGAAATATTGCGTATAATATCACTCCGACCAAAGAACCTAATGTTGACAGTGGCACGAACAAAACCCATCTTAGCCACTCTGGTAAACTTTCATACCATTCCAGCATGTTTCCTCCAGATGGGGTTTAAAGCCCAACTATATCATTATCTCCAGCTCTACTTTCTTGCCCTTGCCGCCAGCCACCGATAAAACCTTGCAAGAAAATATCGCTCCCTTTATTATTATATCGCAACCCCCGCTAGATAATAATAAATATGCACCATTATCTAGAGTAAGATAATGGTGCATATTTATTATTCATGGTCTTCTCCAGTCTCAGCATCCATGCAAAAATAAAAACGTCTTGGCCAGAGCCATCCATTCGTTTAGAAGGGGGATCCCTCTCTTGTCTGGTGGTACCTTTATCCATCCCACATGGTCTGATTTTTATTAGTCTGTACTTTGAACTATACTAGATTGCAAGGATATTTATTGCCAGGAACAGGCATTCAACAGGCTAGACACCGACATAAGCGCAATCAACGATCTCCCACTACATTGACGAGGCGGGACGGTGCGCGGCAAAAAACAAATGGAATTTGGAGTCAAAGGTCTGACCCATCACTATAAGGGAGAAACCATCACCGTGCGGGCAGTCAAAGGCGGCATTGCCCGGGATGTGGTGCGAGTGAATTCGAATCGGCAAGCGAGGCGGAACGGTTCACGGCCGAAGTGGCAGCGGCAACAAAAGAGATTGACAGCAAACTTGCCATGGAATTACGCGCCATCCGAAAGCGGCTGGGTCTGAAACAAGCGGAAGCCGCAGCCCTCTTTGGAGGGGGTGTTGTTAACGCCTTTTCCGAATACGGAAGAGGTCTCAGGCAACCGGCCAAGTCAACGCTACTTCTTATGAAGTTGCTTGACCACCATCCGGAACTATTGGCAGAGATCAAGGCCGCGTGAAACACGCCTGAAACTGTCCTAAAAATATAGGCCGGTTTCGACTGTTACTTTTTCCCGTAGGTGCTGTCGTGGTCTGGGGCGATGGTAAGCAAGCGGATGAAATCGCCGTTGCGGAATGCAGTTGCTCGGCGGGATTGAGTGATGCGCAGTGAGTAGATCGCATCGACACCCGGAGGAGGTTTAACGCTGAACACTTTCTCCCACTTTAGACCGTTGTCGCGGTAGAGCTGATTCCATGTGAGCTGGCGGATCTTGCTCAAAGTGTCCAGTGCGGCGAGCCGTTCAGCCTTTTGGAGAGAAAGGAGGTTTTCCTGGAACACAGGGTTGTTCAGGTCAAGCCTGACCAATGAATGCGGATCAGCCTTAGCCATTGGTCAGTTTTTCAAGCACGCTATCCACATTGGTGTCATTAGCGGGATTGCTCTTGGCCCACTCCGAGGCCCGGGTCAGATCAGCAGCAGCTTGAGGTTCGTGCATCCAACGTTCGTTGTCCGGGGTGATGGTTGCGGTACGCACCAGCCATACACCAGGCTCTTGCTCTTCAACCAGAACCTGACGACCGGCAAATTGTTTGCCAAGCGAAATTTGACCATTTACACCGATGACTTTGATGCTGGGGTGTTTTGCTACGGTAGGCATAGCGACCTCCATATATTCCTAAATTAGGAATATAATATAGCACCAAGAAAACCGTTGGTCAATGGTGGGATGAACCGCGTCAGTTACAGTTACTCGACATCCTTTCCCTATCAATCAGCCGGATTTCTTGGCAACGCAAGTGGACACGCCTCACCCAGGAACTCGCCCATGTCCCCTTACAACCAATTGACGGCTGTTCCTGAAATGCGTATAATGGGAACACAGGAGGAGGTGCGCATATGGGAAAAACAAGACTGAATATAAGCATGGATCAAGACTTGGCGGATTTCGCCAAACTATTCGCCACGGAAAATCGTACTTCGGTTGCCGAGATGGTAACCCAATATTTGCTTTCTTTAAAGCGTACGGTGGAGGGACAGAGCACGGAAGGAATCCTCTCCCACCCTGCCTTTGTCAAGGCTATGGAAGAAGCACAAACGAAGCTCCGCAAGGGGACGGCTGAATGGCATTCCTATGATGAGGTCTTCGGCGATTGATGGAGACCATATTTGAAACCGCCTTTCTGGTGGCGCTTAAAAAACATGCTTCGATCAAGAAACTAGTCAAAAAAAAGGTCGACATGATCATAAGCAATCCCCTGACCATTGGGGAACCTCTCAAGGCCAACTGGCAATGCTTTTATGCCTGCCCGGTCAAACGAAATTACATAATCATCTATCTCTATTGTGAAGTCTGCCGCAAGAAAGGTGACAACACCGTCGTACTG
>JAQTWB010000057.1 GCA_028689495.1 bacterium
GATGTCTCAGGAAGTGAGATGCATTCCTCTCCTGCCGTTTGCTGCGGACAGCAAGGGGACCGATGAAACAGCCGCGGCAGGTGGTGCCGAAGTCGCTGGTCAGGTGGCGTTTGATTCACCGGCAGCTGATATTTTTGCTGAAACAATTCCCTTGGTAATTCATTCGAGCTTGCAGCAGTGCATTCTCGAATCCAAAGCCAGTGAGCATGCCTCACGGATGACGGCGATGGATTCGGCAACGAATAACGCCAATGACCTGATTGACAAGCTCCGCCTGTTTTACAACCGGGCGCGGCAGAGTGCGATTACAACTGAACTAATTGACATTGTTGGTGGTGCTGAGGCCGCCCAATCCTGATTTATAAAACAACCTGGTGAGTGACTATGCAAACAACAGAACAGAAGACAGGAAAAGTCGTGCAGGTTCTTGGACCTGTTGTCGACATCGAGTTTGCCGAAGGAGTAGAACTGCCGCCGATTTCACAGGCGCTTGTTCTGACCAACCCGGCAATTGATGATAAAGCGGATAACCTTGTAGTTGAAGTTGGACTTCACGTTGGCGGAAACGTCGTTCGTTGTATCTCCATGGACTCAACTGATGGTCTGGTCCGCGGTATGGAAGTGCGCGACACTGGTGATGCGATTCGCACACCGGTTGGTGCGGCTACTCTCGGTCGTATCATGGACGTTGTTGGTCGTCCGGTTGACGAAGCTGGCCCAATCAATGCCGAGACCAAGTGGTCAATTCATCGCGAAGCTCCATCATTTGAAGATCAAGCCGCAACGAAAGAAATTTTTGAAACTGGCATCAAGGTTATCGACCTTCTCGCTCCTTACGTTAAGGGTGGAAAGATCGGTTTGTTTGGTGGTGCTGGTGTAGGCAAGACCGTTCTGATTATGGAACTGATCAACAACGTGGCCAAGGCTCACGGTGGATATTCGGTTTTCGCTGGTGTGGGTGAAAGAACCCGTGAAGGTAACGACCTTTGGATGGAAATGAAGGAAAGTGGCGTTTTGGAAAAGGCGTCGCTTGTTTACGGTCAGATGAACGAACCTCCTGGTGCTCGTTTCCGTGTTGCCCTGACAGCCCTGACAGTTGCGGAATATTTCCGTGACGAGGAAAACCGCGACGTGTTGCTCTTTATCGACAACATTTTCCGTTTCGTTCAGGCGGGCAGTGAAGTGTCAGCTCTTCTTGGCCGTATGCCATCTGCGGTTGGTTACCAGCCGACTTTGGCAACTGACGTTGGTGAACTGCAGGAGCGAATTACCTCGACAAAGAAGGGTTCGATCACATCGGTTCAGGCAATTTACGTTCCTGCTGATGACTTGACTGACCCGGCTCCGGCAACGACTTTTGCTCACCTTGATGCAACAACCGTTCTTTCGCGGGCAATTGCCGAAATGGGTATTTACCCGGCGGTGGACCCACTGGATTCGACCTCAACAATTCTTGATCCGGAAATCATCGGAGAAGAGCATTACAAGGTCGCCCGTGACGTGCAAAGTGTTCTGCAGCGCTACAAGGACCTTCAGGATATTATCGCCATTCTCGGAATGGATGAGTTGTCTGAAGACGACAAGCTGGTTGTTGAACGGGCGCGAAAAATGCAGAGATTTCTTTCTCAGCCGTTCTTCGTTGCCGCACAGTTTACCGGACTTGAAGGAAAGTTTGTCAAATTAGAAGAAACGGTTCGCGCTTTTCGGGAGATTCTTGAAGGCAAGCACGACGATCTTCCTGAGCAGGCTTTTTATCTGGTTGGAACAATTGAAGAGGCCAGAGCAAAGGCTGAACGGCTCGCTGCTGAAGTATAAGGCTCGTTATGTCTGCAACTGAATTTAAAATTCGCGTCATCACTCCCGCTGAAGAAGTTGTTAGCACAACAGTTTCAGCGGCAGTTCTCCCCGCTTTTGACGGCGAGAGAGGCATTCTTCCCGGACACCAGGACTTTATTGGTCGTTTGGGGACAGGGGTGCTTCGTCTGGTCGGTAAAAATGGGGATGAGCAACGATTTATGGTCAGCGAAGGCATATATGAAGTTGAAGGCGGGGATGTGAAAATCCTCGCCCGACTCGGCAGGACTCCGACTCAGATTGATCTTGATGCTCAACGTTCGGCGGAGAAAGCCGCAGAAGAGCGTTTGCAGACTCTTAGTGCCTACAGCGATGATTATCACGTCGTTCAGTCCGAGCTTTCCCGTGCTCGAGCATCGATCAAGGTGCTAGGGGCTTAACAGGGCTGCTCTCATCTTCCCCGTAATTCTGCGCGCAGGGCGATGTGTTTTGTCGGGGTGCCGAGCTCCAGCTCGGCGCCTTGGCTCAGGAAATGGGAGTGCTGTCTCGTTCAATAGAGGACTGAGTCTGATGTTGTTATCCCCCACTGCTTGCCTTCACGATAACTTTGCCATTCTGGTTTACCACTTTGTATTTTAACTTGGTGACGCCCTGAGTTTTTTTAAGCTCTCTAGCCTGGGCAATCAGGGACTGTTTAAATGCATCGAAGTTAAGGTTGTCAGTTTTTCCGCCACTTTTTTTCAGAGCATCCTGGTAGGTGGAAAAGAGTTGTTGAAAGCCTTTATCAGCGCGCCCGGCAGCGCTGTTGTCTCGTCTTGCGCTGTCGGCCATTTTTTCTCGCATTTCTGCCTTGAATTGATCTTTTACGTAAGTGCCTTCTTCTCGTTGTTTGTTTACCCTTTCCCAGTAGGTGGAGTATGTCTGGTAGCGGCTGAGGAGTGTGCGCATGCGGAATTTGTTGGCGGAATTTTTGAACGGCGCATGAAGCAGGTTGCGAATCATCCGTTTTATTTCTTTGTGCTGTTCATCTGGTGGAAAGGGCAGCACATCGACAAAGTGCTGTTCGTAGAGGACTCGCAGCTCGCCAAGCTTGCGTTCAAAAATATCAAGCTCCTTGTCTACTGAGCGCTTGTTTTCCGTTTGTAGCTTGTTATGCGGCAACTTTGTGCTCATGTTCGCCCTTCTTTGCCTGATTTTCTCCACTTTCCCTATTAACTACTTCGTCATATTCGGTTAAATCCTTTAGCCTGTTATCGGTTGGTGTTGTGACCACGGGTTGGAATATTAGTTAATTTATGCCAGAATGCCCCGACCGCGGCGGTAGGTGGAGCGTCATAGCAATAGGAGCTATTTCTTTATGCACGAGAATCGAAAATCGGACCTGGAAGTTATTGTCCTCGCCGCGGGCAAGGGAACTCGTATGTGTTCCCGCCGACCAAAAGTCCTGCATTCGGTTTGCGGCCGGAGTATGGTTGAGCGTGTCGCCCGGGCGGTGGCTGGTATTTCAACAATTGATCCTGTTAACACGCCGGCGCGCATTGTCTTTGTTGTTGGATATTGCGCTGAAGAGGTCGAGGCGGAAATCTCCCGTCTGAAGAGTCTTGAGGAATTTCAGGGGATTGAGCTACTTACTGTTTTGCAGTCGGAGCAGAAAGGCACAGGTCATGCTGTTCAGGTCGCCATGCCACAGCTTGGTAAAGAGGCACGAAGGGTCTTGATTTTGCCTGGCGATGTGCCGCTTCTCTGTTCGAAAACTTTGTCGCTGCTTTTTGCCTCAGCTCCCCGTCCTTTAAGTGTGATGTCGTGTGAGCATCCTGAGCCACTGGGGTTTGGTCGTATATTGCGAAATACCTCGGGTGAGCCTTATGGCATAGTTGAGCATCGCGATGCCTCGGAAGCGGAGAGGCAGATTTTGGAAATAAATTCAGGCATTTACCTCGCGGAAAAGGAGTTTCTCAGTCAGGCATTATCGAATCTTGAAAGCAATAATGCCCAAGGTGAGCTGTATTTGACTGATATTGTTTCTTTTGCGGCGCGCGAGCACCTGCCAGTTGAGGTAGTTCTGGCACCATCGCATATTGAATTGTCGGGTGCGAACAGTATTGCCGAGCTTTCCGAGTTGGAAGAGATTCAGCGCAAGCGGATCATTGAAAACCACATGAATGCCGGGGTGACATTTGTTTCACCAAACCAGGTTGTGGTTGATGAAGGCGTCAAGATTGGCGCGGATACACTTATCGGTCTTAATTCCCGTCTGCTCGGAGATACTGTAATAGGAGCCGGGGTTTTGATAGAAGGCGATGGTCTGATTGTTGACAGCACTGTTGCCGATGGCGCCCGTCTCCTGCTTGGCTGTTATATTGAAGCGAGCCAGATTGATTCTGGCTGCGTAATCGGGCCTTATGCCCATCTTCGTCCGGGAACCCGACTGGAGAGTGGAGTGAAGATTGGTAATTTTGTTGAAACAAAGAAATCGCTTCTGCGCCGTGGCTCCAAGGTTAATCACCTCAGTTACATCGGTGATGCTGAAGTCGGAGAAGACGCCAATGTTGGAGCCGGGACTATTACCTGCAACTACGATGGCCTGAAGAAAAGCCGGACAATTATTGGCGCCAAGGCTTTTATCGGCAGCAATACAAGTCTCGTTGCTCCCGTCGAAGTTGGCCCGGGAGCAATTGTTGGTGCCGGCTCGGTTGTGACAAAAAACGTTCCCGAGAATGCTCTTGCTGTCACCAGAGCCGAGCAGAGAAATATCAGTGGCTGGGCATTGCAACGTAAACGGAAGTAACTGGCGGAGACGTTTTCGCCGACAACTTAAGAAAAGGAATTATTACTGTGTGTGGAATAGTTGGTTATATTGGCCCGAAGAAAGTATTTCCTCTGCTTATTGGGGGGTTGGAAAAGCTTGAATATCGCGGTTATGACTCGGCTGGAGTGGCGCGCATAGATAAGGGGCGATTTACTATATTTCGCTCCGAAGGCAAGCTGAGCAACCTCAAACTGAAGCTCAGCACCGCCGGCGAATCGGCGGAGAGCTGTGGTTGTCCGGATGGTGTGCAGATTGGCATCGGGCATACACGCTGGGCGACTCATGGACGGCCTTCGGAGGTAAACGCTCATCCACATATCGCTGGACGTATCTGTGTGGTGCACAATGGTATTGTTGAGAATTACCTCGCACTGCGTGAGCGACTTTCACAACACGGTGCAAAGTTCTCGTCCGATACCGACACAGAAATCGCCGCTCATCTGATAAATTATCATTACGATCGCGGAATCTCGCTTATTGATGCAGTGCGAGCAGCAACGGCGGAACTTGAGGGCAGCTATGCGCTGGTTGTTATTTCTTCCGACGAGCCTGACAGGATTGTTGTTGCCAAAAACGCCACACCTGTTGTTGCAGGAACGACCGAAAATGAGGCTTTCATCGCTTCTGATATTCCGGCAATACTTGAACATACGCGCACAATGCATATTCTCGAAGATGGTGAAATAGCGGAAATCAAGGCGGGAGAGATTCATATCTATCGCGGTGAAGACAAAGTTGAGCGCGAACCGGTGACGATTACCTGGGACCCGATAACCGCGGAGAAAGGCGGCTATCGGCATTTTATGCTGAAAGAGATCTACGAACAGCCACAGGTTATCACTGACACCTTTCGTGGACGAATCGACCATGGCAAAGCCAAGATCCACCTGGAAGATTTAAAGCTGACTGACGGGGAATTGCGCTCACTGAAACGAATCTGCATCGTTGGTTGTGGCACCGCCTGGCATGCGGCTCTTGTGATGAAATTTTATATCGAACGCTTTGCCCGGATTAATGTGGAAGTTGATTACAGCTCCGAATTTCGCTACCGGGAGCCAGTGATTGATCAGGACACCTTGTTTATTGCAGTGAGTCAGTCCGGTGAAACGGCTGATACCTTGTCTTCATTGCAGCTTGCTTCAGACCTCGGCGCCAGGACTCTGGCAATTTGTAACGTGGTCGGCAGTTCGATTTCCAGAAAAGCAGAGAGCATTGTTTATACCCATGCCGGTCCGGAAATCAGCGTTGCTTCAACCAAGGCTTTCGTTACTCAGGTTGTAGCCGGTTATTTGCTGGCACTGAAATTGGCCTCGGCGCGGGAGACTCTTTCATCAGAAGAACTCAGTGAGCGAATTGAGGATCTGGTGCTTCTGCCAAACCATGTTACCCGGGTATTGGAATGCGATAAGCAAGTAGCAAAAATTGCACGAAAATACGGACGGAAGGAGGATTTTCTTTTCCTTGGCCGCGGTATCCTTTATCCGATTGCCCTTGAGGGAGCGCTCAAGCTGAAGGAAATTTCTTACGTTCACGCCGAAGGTTATCCTTCTGGTGAAATGAAACACGGACCGATTGCCTTAATCAGTGAAGAGACTCCGGTTGTCATGGTCTTTGGTCAGGATGGGGTAAACCTGGAAAAGGCGACTTCGAACATGATGGAAGTGGAGTCGCGCGGCGGTCAGATCATTGCGGTTACCGATCGTGGCAGCAATAGTTTGAGTGATTTGGCTTGGGAAGTGGTTTCTGCGGGAGAAGTCTCGCGTTATATGCTGCCAGTTGTTTTGACTGTTCCGCTGCAGCTTTTTGCCTATCATGTTGCAGTTTATCGCGGAACAGATGTTGACCAGCCGCGAAACCTCGCAAAAAGCGTTACGGTGGAATAAGCAGATGAAGTTACATCGAAACATAAGTCCACTGGGATTTCGCGTCGTAGTTCAGATTCTCAAGACAGACAGCAAGACTGAAGCGGGGCTTTACCTGCCGGAGGGGGCCAAGGAAAAGCGCCTTGAGAGCCTTCTCGGTCGTGTGCTTGAAGTTGCCCGTGCTCACGATGACGACACCGAGGAATATACCAACATCAGCGGTATTCCTCAGGGGGCGATGGTATTGATTCCATCAGAAGCTGGAATTCGTGTGCCTTGGGATGAGACTTTGCGTATTGTCGAAACCCAGGAAGTTCTGGCGATGGTTGAAGAGCTGGATATGGTGTAAATGTCGTCGGCTGTCCCGCAGTGTTTCTACTAATTCAAGCTTGAGATTTGCTAATGAGCAACCAACCTTCTTTTTCTCTTTCCGCGCAGCGCAGCATCCTCGTTCGCCAAAAACTTGAACTTGGTGAATTTGTCGGCTTTGAGACGCGCAACAAGTACGCAATCGAGTCTGATAGTGGTGAAGCGCTGGCTTTTGCTGCTGAGCAGCAGAAATCCTGGTGGGCCTTTCTTGTCCGGCAGTATCTTGGCCATTGGCGAGAGTTTTCGGTTTTTTTCTTTGATGCCAATCGCAATCAGTTTATGACGGCTCATCACCCTTTTCGCATTTTTTTTCAATACCTCGAAGTAAGAGCCTTGGATGGTCGTTTGATTGGTGCCCTGCAGCAGAAATTTTCCTTGCTGCATAAAGTGTTTGATGTGCTCGATGGCGAAGGCAATCTTTTGATGACAGTAAATTCGCCAATCTGGCGTCCCTGGACTTTTCCTTTTCAAAAACAGGGGCAGACTGTGGCGACTATTGTTAAACAGTGGTCCGGTGCATTAGCGGAAATGCTGACCGATAAAGACACTTTCAAGGTTGAATTTTCCGACGCCAATCTTGGTGAAGATGAGCGTTTGATATTGCTTGCCGCCAGCGTGTTTATCGATCTTCAGTATTTTGAGGCCAAGGCTCGGTAGTTCGAAGAGAGAATGTTTACGGCTGACAGAACGTAATGCCACCGGTGCCGCCGTAAATTTCCAGCACTTGTAGCGGATGCATGCCCGGAGTCAATGTGCCGGGTAAGGCCGGGAAAAGCCCGGCTTTATCAGTGTCGCTCCCTTCGTAGGCGCCTTGAGTGTAGTTCGTGGCATCTGGCATTTCGTGCGTCCAGTTAACCAGTCGTCCGAGGAACGAACGATTTGCTGAACCGTATTCTTGAAAATCTGACATCCTGCCTTTCATGAAAAATTGTAGTGAGAAAAAAATCACAAGCGCGGCAAAAATAATTGCCCTGCCACCAGGTTTACAGCTTTTGCTGTCGAAGAATTGTGCGAGCGGAGTCAGGAGAAAGATTAAACCTGGCAAGGCAAAGGCGTGATAGCGTAGCGACATTGCCTGCAGGGCGCCGAGGTTGTAGCGCCCGAGAGCAGGCAAAGCGAAAGAAGCAAGTATGAAGATTTGCGCCAAAAGCCAGAAAAAGAGCGAGTTGCGCTCCAGCTTTCGCAGGTAGAACAGCAGCAATCCCAGGTTCACGGTCAGTCCCATTATGGCGAAAAAAAACAGTGGTTCAACAGGTATGGCCAGGGTGGTGGTAATTGCCCCGGGTGCTCCGTTGCCCAATCCGGGGAGGAGGCCAAGACCGCGGGCGATTGTTCCTGCCTGAGAGCCGACAAAGATGTAGTTGAGAATCTCGCTGATATGCTCAAGGGGATTACTGCTTCCTGCGGTATGAGAAAAGCTGGCATTGGTTGGCTTGGTCAGTAGATAAAAAGTAACGGATAAGCCAGTAGCGATCGCTGTGATAATAAATAGTCGGCTGATTTTTCCGTATTGAAAAACATAAACGTTTTCCGATCTGTGAAAGAAGAAACTCAGGGCAAGAATAGCGATAAGAAGTGGCATGGCAATGAAACCGTTGCCGAAAAACAACGGAGCTGCCATTACCGCCAACCCGGTATATAGCAGTTGTCGGGTATTGCCGGTGCGGCAGTAATTTACGCCACTGATAAGCGCCAGCAATACAGCAGTCAGGCTGAGGCTGATACACTGGACGAAGGCCCATTGTAGAACTTCTGTCGCCAGCGCCGAGAAAAGAAAAGCCGCGTATAACAAGCGCTCAGTGTTTTGGGACAGAGATGTGAAATGGCGAATTAACTTTAGTGTCAGTATACCATTCAAAACATGACAGATGAGTGAGAGTATCAGGACATATGAGTAGTGCGAGCCGGCAAGTTTTGTCTCAATCCAGTAGAGGGCGAAAAATAGCGGTAGGCTGTGCTCATTGTGAGGAACCCAGATTGCGTCAATGCCGTTTTGGGTAAAGCGATGAAGCATTGACCATTCGTCCCAGTAGTAGAAAAGCTCCGGATAGACAGTGGTCAGGGTGAGCACGACGAGGGATGTCGCAAAAAAAATATAGCTGTTGCGACCTGTAATTTGACAGACGGCAGTAACGGTTAGTCCGATTACTAGCGATAAGGCAATGAGAAGCAGGTTGGTGTTGGCTAGTTCCCAGTTTGGCACCTGCGAGGAATCATGTGTGGAAAAGATGGTGAGATTTCGTGCTGCAATCCAGCCACTGGGAATGCTGGAGCTTATTCGCAGTTGAATTCCCGTCAATGATGAGTGGAGACTCTGCGGGACATTGACGGTAACGGTGGACCAGTAATCTGCCGAGGGTGAAGATGATAACCTTGGGCCTGGGATTTCCGCTCCATCGGCCTTGATATAAATTGCATGAATTGCCAGAGGCACCGAAGTTGAAATATCAAAACCAACAGCAGCTTCCCCCTGATAGTCGAGGGAAGCAGTAAAAGTTGCCCTTCCCTCAGGCATTTCCGCGCCGCTTGATTTTTCTCCTGCCGGCAGGTGAGATGGAATATAGGCTTTCCCGGCGTCACTGATAGTCCATTGGCTGTGCTCCAATCTGGAAAAGTTGACTGGAGGGATAGAATTCATTCTGTGGTAGATGACCGCCAGCAGGAGCAAGCTCAGCAGCGCGACAAGCGCTTGAGCCTTGTGAAATTTTCTTTTTGCGCCCGGCATGAGAGGGGTTCCTGAAATAATGAAATTTGCCATCCAGCATAATAGCAAAACGGGAGTGTTGCGAGATGTATCTCTATCGCTGATAGTTCAATCATCCTGGTAGTGCAACTAATGAGTTTCGTGTGGTTCGACAGTTTTTTGACACGGTATAAGTTTGAGTAGGCACAATTTGTTTTCGCCACGGCAAGCTGAAGCAATTACTTGGAACAAGGCGCCGAGCTGAATATCGGCTACCCTGCGGTAATACTTCGCCGGGGTGCCGAGCTCCAGCTCGGCGCCTTGTTCTTTTCAGCCCTGTATGTATTTTCTGTTGTTACTGCCGCATAGGTAGCCGGTCTCCGGGCAGTCCCCACTGTACGGCGGCGGTCTGGTTGTTGCGATAGTTGTGATACCAGGTGCCGTCGCTGGCTCTCCAGACAGTGAAGTCGAGCAGACCGTCGCCATTGTAATCGCCGATCATTGGCGTGTCGCCAGGCAGACCCCACTGAGCCATTTCTATTTCCTGATTATCCATTGTTTTCATATACCAGGTGCCATTCCACGGTCTCCAGACAGCGGTGTCACTGCGTCCATCGCCATCAAAATCTCCGGGAAGCGGGATGTCCCCGTCAAGTCCCCACTGGATAACGGAGTAGTATCCTGCAGCCAGGCCGCCAGCGCCAAAGCCGGAGTTAAGAATCCACCAGTCTCCAGAAGATGGTCGCCATATTGCAATGTCAGCTTTTCCATCACCGTCGTAGTCGGAAGGAACGGGGATATCACCGTCCAGCCCCCAGCCAACAACTGCTACAGCGCCGCTATCGTAGAGGATATACCAGGTTCCTGAACGGTATATTGCAACATCTGTTTTTCCATCACCGTTATAGTCGGCAGGGACGAGCTTATCTCCGGCTAGCCCCCACTGTTGGTAATAAAGTCCTGCATCAGTTGACTTGAAGACATACCAATGAAGAAACCCTCCATTGTTGACAACTGCACCATAGTCTTCGCGGCCATCTCCGTCGTAGTCTCCCGGTACAGGTGTGTGCAGAGCAGTTCCCCAGCCAATGGTATTCGGACCTATAATACTTTGGTTGATGAAATATAGGCCGTTTCTAAACACGACCTGGTCGCTTTTGCCGTCTCCATCATAATCAAGTGGTGGCAGTTGTCTTTGCGGAGTCGGAGTGTACGTGCCGGTGCGCACCGGAGAGGGAGCGTAGAACTTTCGCGTGTTGCTGCCGTCGCTGACTACAATGTAGACGTAGAGAGTCGAATCGGCGGCAAAGCCACTTGTGTTCCAGCGGTAGCTGTTTGTTCCTGCCGAGAGGCCCGACAATGTTGTGATCAGCGTTCCATTGTAGCCACTGTTGTCCGTGTCGTAATAGAGAGAAGCTGTAAATGAGCTACTGTCACTGTCAGCTATATCCCAGGAGATGTCGAACCGGCCGCTCTCGTCTCTAGGTTCTGCTGTAAGTTTGACCCAGTCGAGGAAAAACCATGTGTATGTTGGTGTCTCAAGTGGGTCAATTCGCAGATTCGAGAGATAATTGTTGCCTTTCCAGGGCAGACCAGCTTCAACCGTTCCGGAATTCCAGAGGTCGATCGTGTATGTGTGATAGCCCTCGTAGACAGGATGCGCTTTGGCACGTCCGCCGTCGCCGAAGAGCGAGAGATCCCAGTATACGGGCCGACTAACCCAGCCTTTTTCGATTTTGTCGGAGATGGTCGGATATAGAGTGGCGTCAACGGCCATTCGGTATGTCAGGTAGCGGTACTTTGATGTATCGATTGGCTTGTCTCGTGAGACGTTCATGTGCAGCTGAACGTCTGTTTCAGTGGCTCCGTTAATTGGTGGATTTGCCACGGCCTGGAATACGCCGCCAACAAAAGATGGTGAAGAGAACTGACGCCATTCATCTGGCAGGCTGGAGTTTTCGGTCAGATTGGCGATATCGCTGGAAGAGCTCATGTCCCAGGGATTGCCTAACTCACTTGTTGCATAATCGTTGCCGGAAACTTGTGTCGGGTTGTTGAAGACAACAGAAGGGGATTTGGTAATGACGAGTTTTGCCGAATAACCGCTGGTGGCTTCGGTGACCAAAGAACTTCCGCTAACTCTACTTGAGCGAACATAAAAATAATATGTTCCCGGAGGCAGCATTGCAGTTGGAAACGTGTAGCTTCCGGGGTTGCTGCCATCAGCGAAGTAAGCCAAAGGGTAGCCGTCGTAGCCACTGTTGTTGTTATCCATGAAAACCTGAATCAGGTTTCCGGCGCTCAAACTTGAGGAGTTCCAACTGATTGTTTGATTTGGCGCTGAGGCTGGATCGACAATACGCACCCAGTCTAGCTGTGTTGTTGCACCGCCGGTATCGCTTAACGAAGGGTCGATGCGGAATGAAATTATATCGCTATTCCATGTGCCAGTGTGGGCATCAAATAATGACAAGTTCGACATGTCGTAGTTGTAGATGCGGTACCCTGAATTGGCGAAGGCTCTTCCGCCGTGGTAGATGCCATCATAGGCGGCGACATAATCTGTACCATCCGGCCAGTATGTGCCGTTAGTGTCATTTTTCCAATAAAGAGCAAACGAACTGCGGGCGCTGTGATTTAGTTTGTAGCTTAAATACCTGTATTTGGATGTTTTAAGTGGAGCATCTATCCCGGTCTTGGGCAGGGAGGTATCTCCATCCAATCCTTTGGTGCTCAGAGCTCCGGCAAAGCCACCAAAGAGTGGAAAGATGTAGCTGCCATTGCCTGAGCTTTTACCGCTCCAAACGCCTGACGTGACTTTGATTGTCGAGTCGTCGAATTTTTCTTCCCAGGCGATGTCCCGTCTTTCATTGAAGTCCCAGGGGTTGTTCAGCACCGTGCTGGCGTAGTCGTCACCTTCTTTTACTGTGACCGTGCTTGAAGGACTTGTAATCGCAAGCGACTGCGCTGATGCCATGTCTGTATTGAATGGGTTGAGAATCGTTGCAGATAAAGCGAAAACCGCCGAGAACAACCTGAATTTTAAATCCATATAAAACACCACCTTGAACATCTTGTTACAACTGACCAGTTGTCTGCTGTGCAAAATGCCTGCCATTGTCGTTTCGGGGTCGAGCGGGGACTAATGGCTTGAATCCTTGTTACTTATGAATAGGTTCAAGAATTGTTGTTGATATTAAATGTTCATTTTTGAACAAAGGCGATCGCCGATGTTACGAAAAATATAATTGAAGAACTACTAACTAGGGCGAGCCCACTATAATGAATGTATGCGTCATTTCACGGGAATCACCTTCTCCAGTGATAGGCAGATGGTCTTATACGAGCTGTTGACCGACAAATATTCAAAACAATGCAAAAATATTACATCAACTATTCAAGTTATGTGATGAGAATGGCGAGATACGGAATTGCCCGTATTGGTTAGTGTCAAACCTAGATAGAGGGGGTCGTAGATGCCGTCAGAGGTCGTGCCGAAAATAATTTTGTCAGATTGCCGCGGTTTTTCATTGGTGGAGCTGATGGTGGCATTGAGCATCGTCGGTGTGATGGCTGCCGTCGGCGTGCCGCAGCTGGGAACGATACGTGACTCCTTTGACAGAAATTCGGCGAGGAGACAGATCACATTTGATATCGGACGGGCTAAGGCAGAAGCGGCGGCGAGTGGTGCTCGTGGAGTAATGAAGATTACACCGGATCTTAAGGCTTATGCCTTTGGTGTTGATACCCTTCCCTATAACGATCCGGTTGATTTCGACAGAGCCATTTTCACAGCCAGTCTTCCCGGTGATGTGCGATTTTTCTCTCAGTCTAATCCTTTTGTATTTTCGCCGCGTGGTTATATGGTTGACAAGGAGGATAACCTGACTCAGGAGGTGTTTTCACTTTCTCAGAGAGGGAAAACATTTTGCGATGGAACGGTATTTCCCGTAGGAACTGTCGCTTACGATTGCAACAAGGGAGGCTACTAGATGAAACGAGATAGTGGTTTCACCTTGATTGAGGTTTTGGTTGGGATAATGCTGCTTAGTGTTATGGGCCTTGTTATTGCTCAGTCCTTGTCGCTTGCGACAAAAATTCAGGTTAAAGCTCGCAACCAGGCTTTAGCTAGTCAAATTGCTCAAGACACCCTGGAAGAATATGTAGACAGCGATTTTACAGCCTATATCGACGGGCAAACGATTGCGGATGAAGTCACTCGTAACGGGCAGAACTTCAAACGCGACCAAAATATATCCTTTCATGGTGATGGAACAAGAACAGTATCAGTGACGGTAGAAGCTGAGAAAGGAGCGCTTGAAACGATAGTCTCAATGAGCCAAAGGTACAGGGGGAGCGTATGAAGACTCCTCGGAGAGCGGAATTCGGATACACACTTTTTGAATTGATGGTTGCGCTTTCAATGTCGGCGATTTTGATGTCCGGTGTGATGAGTTCGTACATAAATATGATTTCAGTATCGGCGGATCATGAGGTTGTTGCTCGAATTGATGAAAATGCCAGAACGATCCTGGAAATGGTGGTATTTGATTTACGTATGGCCGGCACAGGTATGCCGATAGGACAGGATGATTTCGCTATTGGAGATGCGCTGATAGGGGAAGCACCATTGCCTGTGCTGCTCGACTCGACAACAGATTATCTCCGTTTTCGCCTTAACGAGACTGGTTTCCAGACAACCAACGTATTTGAATTTATCCCCTCTGAGGATCTCTATCTTTATCTGGCTTCTACGGCCGGACTAAAGGAGGGGAATATTTTGTATGTCTCAGATGCTGCCGTTGACGGTCACGACGGGTTTCGTGGTCAGATTAGGAGTATCGCCGGAAATACTGTGAGGATGGAGGACGACTACACGGCATCAACGAATGCGATATTTCCAGCTGGTAGCTCGGTTTCTCCGGTGAACGAGATTACCTATCAGTCTTTTGATGACTGGTCGGGAGTCGTTCGCGCGGTGAATGGTGAAAGCATACAGTTGGCCGAAAACACTCGAGTCAGTTTTACCTATCTGAATAGAGACAGGGAGACTATTTCCTTGCCTTTAAGCGATAGCGAGGTTGCCGACAGTCTCTATGCTGTGGATGTCGTTGTCTGGGCCAGGTCAGAGGAGAAGTTGAGTGATGGGGATGTGTATCAAGCTACAGCAAAGCAACGGGTAGTGTTCCGAAGTTTGCGGTTACGGGAATGACGAGAAAATCAAATATGCAGTTTTGTGAATGCGGGTATAGCTGAATAAGGAAAAGGACTATGAAAGAAAAATTAAACGATAAAGGCTATGCACTTGCCGGTTTGTTATTGTTTATGGCGCTAGCGGTGTCTTTGGCGGCTTTGACCCTCATTTATAATTCGTCAAAGTTGCGAAGTGTGAAGTCGGGAACAGACCGTTCTGAAGCGTATTATTCCGCTGAGGGAAGTTTGAATCAGGCAGTTGCCTGGGTCAAGGCGAATTCCAGCTCCCTTGTTCAGCCTTTCTCCAGGGATAACTTCTATCAGGAGTTTGATGTCGACAGTTCTTTTGCTGCGGGAAGTAACGAGGGTGAGCTGTTTAAGGTTCCTACTCATATTAAGGTGCAGAGTTCATCCGAGGCGCTTGTGCTGGTCAATGGCGATGAGGGTGCTTCGGCATTGTTTCCAAAGTCTCTCGACCCCCAGACTGGTCAGGCGTTCGATCCGGTCAGCGAGTTTGCCAAACTGAATTTTGGAAATAATCCGGTTCGTGTGACGTTGGTAAATGCGTTGCCTGCTCAGCCGGAGAATGATTTCGGCGATGATCCTAACAATCTGCCACAGACTGACTTTAAACCCGTATTTAGGCTTGATGCGATGACGGCCGTGGACGAAGGCGCCCACCTCTATACATACCTTATTGGTGAACCAGTAACATCGCCTAACGGTTGTGTTTGCGATTGCAGCGAGACTGGTACTGCAGCTGCTGGCGTTGAATCGTCCGATAAAGGGAATAGTGGTTCCAGTGGCAGTAAGAGTGGTAGCTCCGGTTCTTCGGCAAGTTCGAAATCGGATTCATCGGGTGGAAGTGGTTCATCGGATGATAAGGATAGCTCCGGTTCTAGCGGTAAGAGCGATAAGAGTGACAAAAGTGGTTCGTCCGGCAGTTCTGGTGATGATGAGTCATCATCTTCGGATAAATCAGGTAAATCAGGCTCTTCATCTGAGAGTGAAGGTAGTAATTCCGAGGCGACATGCTCTGATTGTGAGTTGACTTGTTCGCTTGCTACATCCGGGGATAGTGGGCACTTCAGCGACAGCTCCGGCTCCAAAGGCAGCAGCGGTTCATCGGGCAGTTCTGATAAGGACGATAATTCGGGCTCCAAAGATAGCAGCGGTTCATCGGGCAGTTCCGACAAGGACGACAATTCGGGTTCCAAAGCAAGCAGCGGTTCATCGGGCAGTTCCGACAAGGACGACAATTCGGGTTCCAAAGGCAGCAGCGGTTCATCGGGTAGTTCTGATAAGGACGATAATTCGGGCTCCAAAGGAAAGGGTGATGACTCTTCTGGCAGTTCTTCGTCTAGCGGAGAATCTGGGAACTCGGATAAAAAGACTACTATTTGTCATATTCCGCCAGGCAACCCCGACAATGCCCACACTATAACAGTTGGCAACTCAGCGGTTCCGGCGCACTTGGCTCATGGTGATTATGAGGGGGTTTGCG
>JAQTWB010000004.1 GCA_028689495.1 bacterium
TTACCGGCGATCTCTCCTGCCGGTATATTCATAACTTCAATTCCGTATTTCTTGAGTTCCAGGACATGTGGACTCAAGTCGACCGCAAGACGTCGGCGTGCCTTGATGTTGCGAATGAAGTGTCCGTCTCCCGCACCTATATCAATGACAAAATCTCGCGATGAGATAAATTGCTGAAAAAATTCACGGCAGAGTACTTCCCACGTCACGGCTCGGGCTGCTTCTTCGACACCGGAAAATCGTTTGCTGTAAATTTCAAACTCTCGACCAGTCGCCTGAATTTCTTCAGCGCACGATAGATCCTGATCTGACTTTTTAACTGCATTACTGCTCATATTTTTACTCTCCCATTGCTTCGATAAAGGGGACACCTGGTTCAAATTTTTTATGCCCGCGCAAGAAATCGTTTTTGAATAACAACTAACAACTCGGGTATTCTCTTTCTGCATGCGCGCAATACACGACGCCATTGTCCACTGACAACAAGCCTTGCAGCTCGTCGAAAAAGAATTTTGAAACGAAAAATATCAGAGCCCTCACCAGGAATAAAACTGACTGTCAGAGCATCACCGGAACTGCCACTGGTCCAAGGATAGACAGCACCAGATGTCGCAACAAGCTCAAGTTGTTTATTATCCAGATTCGTGACCTTCAGACGAAGGTTTGCCCCACCTGAAGGACGCCGCAAAAGTGGAAAATCTACCCGACATACATAAACGGCACTGCCTGTGTCAGTGAGCTGAGGTATCAGAAATTCGCGTTTGGTAATTTTCCTTCCGCTTGAATTCTCAACTGCAGTCAACAGTTTGGTAGGACCCTCCGCGCTACAATAGACTGGTATCTCAAGACCGCAAATATCTTCTGCCGGAACGATGTAACTTTGCTCCAGTTCAGAGGCAGCTGACAATTGAAAGCGGGATAACTCCTTTCCCCTGACACTGAGAAAGGAGGGACGGGCGGAAACAGCCCCGATTATCGGATTGCCTGCAGACAGGATTTGCGGGTGTTCAAGAAAAGCGACAAGGGGTTCGATTGTTTTATCCCAAGTGAACTTTTCTCTCACCAATCGTTGAGCATTGGCGCCTTTGCGAATGAAAAGTTCAGGATTCGATATCGCCTGCTCTACGGCTGAACGAATATCGTCCTCTGAGTCTGGATTTAACGTCCATCCAGCGTCATATTCGGCGATATGCTCGGCAATCTCACCATAGTTATTATAAAAAACGGGTAAGCCACACCAGAGGTATTCAATTGTTCTTGTTGTAAAGGCCAACTCCCGCTCGAGATTATAACGCATAATCTCCACTGCGGCTGAGGCACTGCGATAAACCCGCAGCAATTCTTCCCGGCTTACGTAATCGTGAACACTGATCCTCGAGCTTTTTTGAGCCAAGGCCTGAACGCCATTAAAAATTTCTCGTATCTGTTCCTCTTCGCCACTGCCGCCCTGTCGCGCGTGTGGCGTGCCATAAATACTAAGACTGCCATGGCCCAGTTTTTCAACCGTGCTGGCAATCGTATGAATGGCAGTTGCCTGATTTTGCCAAGGAAACCACCCTCCCCCACTGACCAAATGTGGCTCACCCTTGAGGGCTGACGAATAATCGTGTTCCGGTAAATCTGGTGAAAGCGAAATTGGAATGTAGCGAATAAAATGCTCGTCTTCAGGAATGCGTCCGGCCTGTAATAACCATCCGTAAAAGTAAAGTCTCTGGCGCTGACCTGCGCTCAATAAACAATCCGCCTGGGAAAGGACCTGAACTTTTCTCTCCGGACTGACCGGGGTGCCCCAAAGGGCCGTCTCAATCAATCGCGAACCGTGCAGGTCAATAATCAACGGACAAGCGGGCTTTGTCTGCAAATTATAGTGATCCCAGTTTGAAGCAAAAATAACAGCGTCAGGTTTAACCTCGCGCAGAAGTTTATCCTGGGTCTCGTATGTCCAAAAAAACGCTTTGAGCTCATCCGGTATGGTGCTCGAGTATTTCTCGGCCAGATAGGTAAATCCAGGCATCGAGACCACAACCTCAATTCCGCGGGATTCAAGACCTTTCTGCAGCTGATAACAGCGCAATCCACCACCACTTGTAGGCAGGCCAGGATAAGGCAGTAAATCATTGCTAAATAGTAGAACTTTCATGCGGGGGATAATGCACTATCTGAAGCAATATGCACAGAAGAGACAAGGCACGAACCGACATTTTTACTTCGGAAATTTTCCGGAGGGCCAAGGCGTTTGTTACAGGTCACGGTGGTAAACAGAAATCTGCTCACCACTACCAGCACGGGCTTTGGCGATTAACTTACGTAACAAACGATAACGCACCTTAAGCGCATGCATTAACCCACTTTTCCTCCGAACGCGCTGGGACAATCCAGTTGCTGGATACTCCTCGGGTTCAATTGAACTATTTCGTTTCAAAAACACAACAATCACCAGGGAACCTGCTACCAAAAGCAATAACCATGAATATCCGCCCAACCAGGATGATTCAACCTCATCCTCATCACTCGTTTCTGTCCCATCCAGATAAAAGTGTTCATTTTCCGCGGTTTTCGCCTTGCCAGGAGGATAAAAGTCTTCCTTTTTCGATGTCAGCAGATTTTCGCCATCTATTTTAAGCCCCTCTAGATAAACACCCGCTCCAGCGAGATATTCTCCGACAATTCGCTGCTTGGGCATGCCAGGAGCATATAGAAGTGACTGGGAAAATATCCAGCCGGATAGGTCGAGGTCATTTTTCTTTGCGGCATCAACAGCCGTTACCAAATAAAAATTTGCTGCGGCTCGCCTGACACTGGCGCTAGCGAGGGCGAATTGACGCAAAACGCCATAACGTCGCTCAAAAGCACCTACCCGTATTCTTTGGGCCGCGTCTTCTGTCAATGAAAGGCGAGAAAGTATTTCGATGAGCGTCACTCGGGAAAAACTTGTTGTGTGCATCGGGTCAACAGACGCGTAGGCAGTCAAAACAGGAATAAATGCCTGAGGATGCTGTCGGCCCAGTTCGGCAACAAATTCACTTTTCAGGCGCTCGAAAAAACGAACAAAGACATGATCATGCCCGATATCAATTACATCTCGTGCGGTCACCCAACTGCTACGAGAAGCCTGAACCTCCCTGATGTAAGCCAAAAACTCTGTATCTGTATAGAAAGGACGACCGCGACCTATCACTCTTGCGTATAGTCGTTGAAACATCACGGCCGCAACACGAAGTGAACGACCCAGTTCCGGATTAACGGAAGTAATTCGATTGACGAAACGATAGGCCGGGCTTCCCGGGATCAGACCATCAGTTGAGGTCCACTCATCAGTTTGGAATCGCTCTATCAGGGAGGCTAAAGCCTCCTTGCGTATGAGAGGCAAAACTTTGTCCTTATATGCGGGAAGTTTTTGCAGGTTAAAGGAGGCAATAAGCGAAAGATCCGCTCCTTCATCACCCCTAATCGCAGCAACAATCGCAGCGGCACCCCGAACAGGTGATGTAGCCACATTTCCTGAAGGAGACTGTCGGTCGGCTCGTTTATCAACCATGAGCGACGGACCGACCTGCCTTTTTAAAACCTGCGAAGTGGTGCTTTCCGGCTGAGTAACCTCGAGCGGTGGAAGCTCCGCCTGCGGTGGACGATGAGTTTCTGTTTCTTGTTTAACAACCGGATCGGAATCTATAAGCCGGGCAAGTTCAATCTCTGCAAGCCTGATTTCTTCCTGTTTTTTGGCGATTAAATCGGCTTCGGTTGTTTTTGTTGTATTGGCGGTCGATAAAGGAGTGGCTTCAGTAGACTGATCCTCCAGTCGAGCTCGACCGGTATTTTGTTGTTTGGCAAGACTTTCGGCATCCCGCCTTTCGAGAAGACTTCGTTCAAACGCATTATTTGCCAGGCTGGCGTCCCAGAACACAGCAGGATTTACGGTATCTTCTTCCCCTTCATTTGCGTCGAGTCCGGGAATCATCAGCATTGAGTCACTGACGAGCACTTCTAACCCCAGCCATGCAGAAACAGGCGCGAGCGAGACGGCGGCGGCGAAAAAGCCAATGGCAAACAAAATTACATTAACCGTAACCCTGGACATACTTCTCCGCAGGGGGCCCGCCTATTCAAACAGCAATAAGCAGATATTCGTTTAATTGAGCCCGCAATTCACCGTCATCAAATTAAAAATCGATTATCCTCCAACCAAAAGGCTATATAGACTGCAGCTGATACAGGCGGCCAATGCTTTAATGACTAACCCGGTTCCAGTTTGAACTGCGAAGCTTCCTGCCTGAGGCGCGGCAAAGATACACTAATTTATTTAGAAACTCAATCCCTAGCAAAGCAATAGGGTTTGGATAGGTGCAGCTTAGCGTCCTTTCTTCAGCTCGCTGAGCAGTATGCTGTATTCATTGGTTATTTTGTCCCAATTGAACAAGCTTCGCGCCCGAACGAATGCCTTTCGGCGATATTCCTTAACCGTCTCTGAATTGGAGAGGAGCTTGGCGATTAAAGCTGAAAGCTCCTTTTCGTTGTTCGTATCATAAACCAGAGCAGCATCTCCAACGACCTCGCGATTTTCCGGTGTGCCATTGGCAATTATACAATTGGCAAAACCCATCGCCTCGACCAGCGCAGGATGCGTACCGCCCACTTCGGTCGCCTGAATATAAAAGTTGGCACCTAATTGGAGGTTCACATAATCTTCGCGGAATCGATAACCAGCGAAAATTACTCCATCGCCAGCCAGTTCATGCAGACTTTGTTTGTATGAATCAGCGTAAGGTGCATCGCCAACAATCACCAACGGGATTTTCGGAGAAGGCAGGGAGTTATAAGCGGCGATTACCCTATGAGCGTTATTTTCCGGTTCCAGCCGACTGACATAAAGAATGTAAGAGCCTTTTTTTATACCAAGGTCGGAAAATATCTCCTCTGGAAGCTCAAGCTCGTCGTTTTCTTTTCCGGCGGCTTTTGCTTCCACGACCTTTGGAGAACGTTCAGAGAAGCCATAACGAATAACAGATGAATCAATTCTGTACGTGGCTTTGTAATAATCACGGATAACATCGGCATCAGAAATCACCTTATTGGCCATCATTACGGATGACAACTCACCAAGGCGGTACCAGAGTTTGCCAAGAGAACTCCATTTGGCCCGTTTTCGCTCTATCCCATCCACATTTACAGCTACCGGAATACGCCGCAGGCGTGGCACCCAAATAAAAGGACTGTTTGCCGCATTGCAAAGCAGAATGACATCCACCGGATTAAATAGAATATGAAGAAAGCTCAAAAACGTATGAACTGGTGTTTCCAGGTACTTGTGTCGTGGAGCGGGAAGAAGCTTGATTCTCACCCCCCGGTAAGTGTTTTGCTTGTAATTGATCACATGACTACGGCCATAGACAATTACATCATGACCTTGGTTTGCCAGACGGTGACTAATTTCTTCGGCAAAAGTTTCAAAACCGCCATAACAGGCAGGGATTCCTCTAGTCCCACAAATCGCTATTTTCATGACGGTTCCTGCCTCATATATCGTTTCAAAAAATGGTTTTAACTTTTAGCGGAAAAAAATCAAAGATCTTTCACTCTTTTCGTAATTGAATTGGTATTGGAGATATCTGAAAATAGCCACACAGAGTATTTTTCAATGCCCCGGCAATCTGCAATAAATCGGGGGTAAACAAAACCTAATCAATATTAACTCATGTTCAATTCCATCAAGAAGTTGCGGCAACCTGAAGTCTTTTCTCCAGAGTTCCCCTGGGAAGCCTACGGGGTAAAGCGCCGACTTGCCGACTCCCCACTGCTTTCTGTGATCCTGCCAGTCTATAATCAGAGCCATTACATTTTTCGGGCAGTAGAATCGATACTTTCGCAAAAAGGGGTCAGACTTGAAATCGTACTGGTCAATGATGGTTCCACCGATAACCTGCGTCAGGAGATAGCTCGGTTGCAAGAATCCCCTCAGGTGAAAATTTACCACAAAGAAAAAAATGAGGGATTGGCAGAAGCGCTCAATACCGGGTTTGATTATTGTCGTGGTGCTTTTGTCACATGGACTTCAGCTGACAATATATACCTTCCAGGTGCACTGTCCCGCATGCAATGCTATCTTCTCGCCAATCCAGCGGTGGGCATGGTTTATGGCAACATGGAGTTGATTGACGACAACGATCAATTGATTCCGGCAAAACACTTTCGCCCTGCTGAAGCTGTCGCCGACTCACCAAGGCTCGATTTGCCCCGCAATACAGATTCCTTGCTTGCATATCCTGATAACTTCGTTGGAGCCTGCTTCTTGTTGAGGCGTGCCGCTTGGCAGGCCGCAGGAAAACATCGAAGCCGCTTTAATGGAGCCGAAGATTATGATTTCTGGCTATCGGTGAAAATCCAGTGGCCTATTGTCAGATTGCCGGAAAAAACACCCTATTATCGCTATCGTTTGCACGGCAACAGCCTGACTGTCAATCTTGGAAGTTCATTCATAGTACAAAACACAATCGATGCTTTGTGTGATTACCATGTGAGGCAAGCAACCAGTTCTGACTCGGCTGTTCCCTTGTCACAAACATTGAAACAACAATCGCCCGAAGATTGTGATTATGTCACGATCGATATCCGCGATCCTTTGGAACTTTTTGAGACCAAATCATCAGCTCAAACAATGCTCTTGTCTCAAGAGGATAGTCTTCCCAAAATAAGTTTTTCTTCAATTTTACGTCGCAGTTATTGCAGTGATTTTCAAAGTGTCACCAACCAGGAGAAAGGAACCAAGCTTCTGTATATCCCTTTAAACCATGATGACCCCTTGGTTTCGCTTCATTCATTAAAATGTCTGTCACCAAAGTCTGGTTTTCGCCGAACAGTTGTTTTTATTGCGTCAACCGAATCCGAGATGCTTGCTGATAGTCACCATACCCAAAATTGTCCTGTCAATTTAATCGACAATCTCTCGATTTCTCCCATTGCTTTGTCCAGTGAATATCTTGAAGAGAGTCAAGAACTTCACAAGCAAGTAAATGATCAAAGAACAACCATTGCCGGAGCATACCAACGTGCCCTCACCTTTCTTATTTCTGGTGTCGATGCCTTGTTTTTTACAGTCTCCGACCAACTGTTGGCAAGTGACCCGCAATTGGTACTTTCAGCTGTATATCGCCGACTGATATTGGGAGCAATTTCCCGGCGCCCTCTTGTCCTGACTTCAAAATTATTTCAGCGGGTGCAGGAACTTGCTGAGGGACGACAAGACCAACCCCCGTCCCCTTCCGCAGTAATAATTTTGCTTTCCCCTCACATCCTTTCTGCTTCCCAGGCATCAAAGTTATCCGGGGGGGATTTGGCGAAGTTTGTTTCTGTTGGCTCATATGAGCAGGTTCTGATGCGGATTAACCGGGGGACTACACATCTTTGAGGGAAGCTCTCGACCTTCATACTTGGCTCATTTTACCCACAAGCCCTGAATATATATGTTGCAAAGCCGTCAATTGACTAGGTATCCTCCTGACAACTGGCACAGGCGAGGTTTCATGGCAATTCTGGCGCGCGAGAGCTGGCGAAGTGTTAATTTTAACTATTTATTTGGAAGACATCACCTATGACTCTATTTTCAAAAAGAGCAATTGGAACATTTGCAGTGGCTGTGGGCATGCTGACGGCCGTCACCTCTTCGGCATACGCCGCTCCAACTGAACAGGAATTCAAGGAAGCCATGGGGCAATACCTTGGCAAAGAGGAAAATCTGGATCAACTCGGGCAAGCTCTGGAGTCTTATTTCCAGAAAAAGCAGGAAAAGGCTCGTGCCAGTCAGGCCAAAGAAGAAGAAGCCAGTATTGAAGAGCAATTCAAAAATCCTGTAAAGGTTGATATTGGCTCGAGCCCGGTTCGTGGCAGTGCCGATGCACCTGTAACAATCGTCGAATTTTCTGATTTTCAGTGCCCATACTGCTCGCGAGGAAAGGCGGTCATGGAAGAAGTCCTGAAAAGCTATCCCGGTAAAGTGAAGGTCGTTTTCAAGAACCTGCCACTGCCATTCCACCCAGAAGCAGAACCAGCAGCGATTGCCGCTCTTGCTGCTGGCAAACAGGGTAAATTCTGGGAAATGCATGATTTGTTGTTCGATAACCAGGCAGAACTTTCATCGGCAAAATATCTTGAATTCGCCGGAAAACTTGGTCTCGACTTGAACAAATTCAAAGACGACCTTGACTCAGCCGAAGTCAAGAAGGCGGTTAAGGATGATGCCGAGCTTGCTGGTTCTTTGGGAGTTAGGGGCACACCAGGATTTTTTGTTAACGGTGTGCAGGTCAAGGGCGCCAGACCAGCTGCATATTTCAACACTTTGATCGACCGCTGGTTGGCCAAGTAAACTTGTTGCCCTAAAGTCAGTGCTCGGGGTGAATACTCGGGCATTAAAATAAAAAGACAGGGCTAGTCCCTGCCTTTTTATTTTTGCGATAGGACCCAGATAAAGATTTTTGTTTTTCGTATTGAAAAGGTGTGGCAGTCACGTAACTTGTTTCATTCGGGGGGCTAGTGCACACTGGTTCCATTGCTCAGCGCTCACTTCAGGACTTGAATGTCGATTTACCCGGGTTAGCCCAGCAAGCAATTTAGCACTTCTTCCCAGGTATTGATCTGAAAACTATCACAGGCATTTCCGACCAGCTTCGCATAAAGGACTTTGTCGTCATAAAGTCGATTTACTGATGTAGCAATTCCTTCAACCGAAGGCTCACTGATCAGTCCATTAACCTCATCCCTGACAAATTCCAATACCCCGCCGCTGTCATGTGCTGTGATTATCGGTTTACCTGATGCCAACCCCTCAAGAGTCACAAAGCCATAGTCTTCGTCATAGGGAGCATAATAAACAGCGAAGGCGTTAGAGTACAAATTCAACAACTCATCTTCGGAAACTCTTCCGAGAAATTCAACCCGCTGCCAGAGATGATGTTTAGAAATTTCGTTATTGAGATATTCGGCAATTGAAGATTCATCTGGCACTCCAACTACCTTGAGCGACAATAGAGGATTGATCTTTGCCATAGCTTTGACAATCAAATCTACCCGCTTGATGCTACAAATTCGCCCAACACTGAGGATATAATTCTCCGGTGCTGCCGTAAAATACCGTTTGCCTAATGGCAAAGGAGGAGTGAGCACCCCACTGTCCAGTCCAAGATATCGTGACAACCGGCCAGCAACATTTGCTGAAATGCTGTAGACAGAGCGACACTCGGAAAGTCCTTCCAGATCAGCTTCAACAACGAATTGGCGCAGGGCTTCATCTTCAAATGCCAGTTCACAGGCGCCAAATCGGGAGCCAAACAAATCATAAAGTTGACGATGCTGGTGAACCAGCCAAGTGGCCTTGCGTGGATGTTTAACCAGATATGAGGGGAATTTTGTTGGTATGACAATATCAACTTTCCTTCCAGCCACTGTTGACAGGTCGAGACTTCTCCACATGCGTACCTGATTGACCAGGTTTTCAGGAGAATCAGCCTGGAACGGCAACTGCACCAGATCTACATTGCAACCGGCGGCCTTAAGTTGAGCAATAAGACCATCAACGAGAATTTCTGCGCCGCCACGAGTGAACGGGACCTGTGTTGCGGCAACCAGAACGTTGAGATTCATTGCTTGGGAACCCTGGCTACAGCGCAATAATCCTGGTAGCCGAAAAGCAAATCATTGAGTCGTAGTATATTGTCGTTCAATCCACGCATGGCAATCTGCCAACGCGCTGGCAAGTGGGCAGAAACGTCTACCTCTTTAAGTAATCCTTCCTCGGGATACTGGGAGCGCATAAGCACTTCCTCGGCCTGAAGACCCTGGAGCTGCATCATATAGGACAGAGTATCAGGATGAACTGGCCAGACATGTGTAGGATCGCGGAAAAAATTTCGCGCGAGTGCGGCGAATGACTGCGGATTGATAGTCTCAAGCAGGACAGCTCCCCCCGGCACAACTTTTTTTGCGGCCAAACGCAATAATTTTTCCAAATCTTCTCGTTGAAGATGTTCAACAATTTGCGCCCCAAAAAGGCCGCCAAGAGAAGAATCATCACACCGCGCAAGATAGTCCAGGCAGTTGATATGAACAACCTCATGCCCTTTTTCAGTGCTGCGACGTACCATAGCGGTATCAAGATCGACCCCCATTGCTGGAATTCCAGAGTCCTTTAAACAATCAAGGAATTCTCCCCTGCCACAACCGATATCAAGCACCGGTTTGTCCGCACCTTTGAAATAACCCACATAGTCAACAACCCGCTCACGAATCAGCTGCTCATCTCCGCGAAAACGATTTTCAAACAACAGATAATCAACACCGTTCTCGCCAAGTGGCCAGCATTTTGTCTTGTTTGCAGAAGAGGAACTAACGATCTCACCTGCTTTGTCGGAGGCAGTCACAGTACAGGTATTATCTTTGTGGTCGTTTTGTTTGATGCCGTCAGTGCGAGATAGCATTGCCAGACAACGTTCAAGTCCAAGTACTGCACTATTTACTGTGGCCAGCTCGGAAGCGGTTTGTGAGGCAGTTGCACCAATCCTTTCCTGCTGCCCGGTAAGGGCGGTGATGCTTTGCTGCAACCCACGCTCTGAAGATCTCAGGGTAGACGTTGCTTCATCATACAACCGATCGATTCGCTCGTTCATACCCGAAACATCGTTGTCAATTTTTTCCACTATCTGCCAAAAAATTTCAGCATCACGTGAGTCGACATATTTGGCCGTGGCGTTAAGATAGCGGACAAGATTACTTTGAAAATGCCGTTCTCGTTCAAGATAATCTTTCAAAAGGTATTTCCAGGCGAGATCAAGAAAGAATTTCTTGAGTCTAACAATGACCTTGCCAATAACTGGCCGGTGAGAAGTGATCTGGAATGAGGTAAACCAATCACCCCAGTGACAATTAAGATAGTTTAATTCTTCCAAGTAGATAAGTGGAGCAGCTCTTTCTCCTTCTTTGGGTGGTCGCGGTTGATAAGCTACTTTCCGTGCTCGACTGTCATCTGCCGAACACGAAGCAAGAATACTCGCGCGAATTTCTGACATGATTTTGTCAACATTTGGTGCCTGGCCTGCTTTTCCCATCTTTTCCTCATGAAATCATTTGCCGGGGTGCACGCATAACCGCAACATAGAAAACCCCCTATTCTGCGCTAACCAGTATCAATTCCAAGGGAAATAATCCACCCGACCACCTTCGTATAGCGTTTCAAAAAATGGTCTCAACTTTCAGCTGCAAAAATCAAAGATTTTTCACTTTTTATTGAGCGATGAAAAGCAGGTAACAGCACTAGCCCAGAAATTGCATGTAAGTTCGCGGTTAAAACTTCACCGCTTCTATTGAGAGCTCAAGATTCGGAGATGAAATTGCCGATAGTTCAAACAACTATGAGCAAAGCAGACCCTCCAGTTCAGTCAAACAATCACGGACTAAATAGTCTATTGGAACAATTGCGAGCTGTGGTTCATATCTCACATGATGAAAAGGGTATTTACCAGGTCTGCACTGAACTGGTTTTGCACCTGGCGGAAGTTGAAAGTTGTTGCATCTTTCTAATTCGAGAACACGATCGTTCTAAGAAAAATCTGACCCTTGTTGCACAAAGCGGTAAGGAGCCAATTGCCAGACCAATCAACTTACATTTCGGAATCAAGAATTCCGAAGAAATCAGCCTGACAGGAGAAAATAGTTCTTTAAAATATTTCCACAAGCCGATTGAGCAGAACGGTGAAATTGTAGGCTATCTATCCATATCCTGCTTTGTGGTACCAGCTGTAGAAAGTCAGCTTTTCCTTGATGAAGCGACACGTCATCTATCAAACATTTATAAACAAGAAGAAATACAGTCCCAACTACGAAATTACGCTGAACGTCTGGAGGCAGTAACGAGTATTCAGCGTTTAATTCTCCAGGAAGCAAGTATCCAGAGAATTTCGACTGCTCTTGCCCGAGAAACTGCTTTTCGCTTGTCTGCGGATATAACTCTTATCTTGTTAAGAGAAGATAGCAATGAATATGTCAAAGTAACTGGAGTATATGGCATACCGACTTCGCGATTACCTAAACGCATTTCGCGAGTAAACACCCTTCCTGGTAAAGCTCTACGACTCGGGGGCATTATGTCAGTGCCACAGTTAAGCAGTCGTCAGCACCATGGGCTGGACTGCCTGTCTGAATTCAAAATCAACTGTGTACACCTGTGTTCAATCGATATTGGAGATAATGCACTAGGCTTGATAATTACCGGATATAGACGAGAGCGCTTACTTGATCCGATGCAAACCTCCTTGATTCAGGATATTGCACAAAGTGCAAGCGTTGCGATTGCTTCTGCCCAGAAGCAAGAACGACTAACTCTTTATGCTAATCGATTGCAAGACCTTGTTGATGAGCGTACCGAACAATTACAATTCCAAACTGCTCGGGCCGAAGAAGCTAACCAAGCTAAAAGTCGTTTTGTGGCCAACATGAGTCATGAACTTCGCACTCCACTGACCGCAGTTATTGGATATGCAAGTGTGCTGGCCGATGGAGTATTTGGCGCGATTAACGAAAAACAAATCGAAGCACTTCAGTCAATATCCAAATCTGGTGAGCATCTCAAGCAGCTCATTGATGAAGTTTTAAATCTTTCCCGAATTGAAGCAGGAAAAGAAGATCCTGAACCGAGTCGTATCGAACTATTTCCACTGATTAAGCAGATATATAAACTGATGCTTCAATCTGCAGTCAGTAAGGAAATAAAACTGTCTTCTACTACTCCAACAGACAAATATGAATCTCTTCAGTTGTATGTCGATCCACGTCATATTCGCCAAATTTTAATTAATCTCGTCTCCAATGCCATAAAATACACTGAACCAGGTGGCACGGTCGTCCTTTATGCCGAGATCATTGGTGATATGGCAAAAATATGTGTCAAAGACAGTGGTGTGGGGATTCCGGAATCTGTGTTACCCAAATTATTCGAGCGGTACGAACGAGGGGAAAATGAGTATAGCCTGGCTCAAACAGGAACAGGCATCGGTTTGGCGTTAACCAAACATCTGGTTGAAATAAACGGTGGGCAAATTGGCGCATATAGCCAGTTTGGTGAGGGTTCAGAGTTCTGGGTCCTGGTTCCGCTTATCGACTCATCGCTAGTAACAGTGAGCTCCGATGAAGACCATGGCCAACATATTTCATCCGACGCAATTTCCGGGCTAAATGTCCTGATTGTCGATGACAACCAAACCACTTGTGAGGTTCTTTCAACTATCGTTACTCGTGCCGGAGCGACCGCATTAAGTGCTAACACAGTTCAAGCCGCAAGAACTATTCTCCGAGAGAACTCGGTCGATATCTGCCTTATTGATTTGGCGATCCCGCACGAAAGTGGGCTCGAACTTATCAAGTATATTCGTGGTTCGGAACATTCGGGAATTGGGAAAATTCCGCTGATTGTCGTCAGCGCCTGTGTCTTCAACAACGATAAAGAAGCATCGCTTATTGCAGGAGCAGATTTTTTTATTGCCAAGCCGTTTCAGACACATGAAATAATCTCGGCTATTCGACACTACACAACAATGACAGCGCTAAACTAGGTCCAGGTTATGAAAAATAACATAGATGGTATTGATGAAAGTAAAATATCGGACAGCTTGAAAGATGTTTCTCAGGCATCTGATGTGCTCAAACGTCTTGCGCAGGCGCTAAAAAACGATGGCGACTTTCCGGTCAGAGCAAAAACAGTTGCCGATCTACAAAGATTGGCTGACGATCCTAATAGTAGCATTAAGCAAATAAGCGATGTCATACTTCGTGAGCCTTCACTTGGCACACGAGTATTGCATTTGGTAAATAGTGCTTTTTATGCAAGACCTGAACCTGTTGTTACTATCACCCAGGCTGTAATCCAACTTGGCATCAAGGCAATAACCCAACTATGCGCTGGTCTCATCTTAATGCAACAGTTCACCAGGACTGCTGAACGCGGAAGAGTTTTTGGTGACAACTTAAAACGAAGTATTCTAACATCCCTGATTACACGCAAATTAGTGCATAACCCCAGCGGGAGTGGTAACGCTGAAAAAGGCTTTCTCGCCGGTGCTTTTTATAATCTCGGTTATTTGCTTTTGTCATATTATTTCCCCCAAATTTATGAAGCTGCAGCCAAAAGAGCCAGAGCGCGTGGATTGGGCACTTTACAGAGTCTAAGTGAATTGCTTGGAGTTTCCAGAGAAGAATTGACAACAGCTGTTCTATCTGGGCTCGAGATCCCCGAATACTACCAAGAAGTTCTCAGGCTATCTTTGAAAAGGATCTCGGAAATTGAGTGTGATGAGGAAACACGCAATCTAATAGTTTCTCTTAAAACAGCCTCGGCAATAAGCGAAATTATTGTCGATCATGAGTCAAGGCAACAACTCCATAACGTAATATCGAGTCTCGCGGATTCTGCTGGAATTTCCAGAGAGCACCTTTACGGAATTATTCGCGAGCTTCCTGCGTATTTTCAAGATCACTGTAAGTTTATTGAAATGAACTCTCTCGTAATCCCTGAATATCTCAAAGAAATTGGGACACCTGAATTCCCAACCCAAAACAATTCATTTGATGTAAGCAATGTCGCTATTCACGGTGTATTTTCAGAAGCGCTGGCCAACCTTCGTCAGGCAGCTGAGAATAACGAACCGCGTTCAAGCCTATTGGCAATGGTAATGGAAACACTCGCTTACGATCTCGATTTTGACAGAGTTTTTTTGCTGGTTCTTAACCAGGAGTTAAATCAATTGGAAGGGAGAATGGCGGTAGGGCTAAATAATGAAATTGATCCGGCCTCCCTTTCTGTTCAAAGAGATGATGACAATCCCTTATTCGAAGCACTTGATATGGAACTTCCAGCGATAATTGGCACTCCTCTATTGTCTGATGGATGGCCTTTTATTGTTATTCCGATTTGCTCAAGTCCTCGTAATTATGGGGTTATTTATGCAGATTCGATTGAATCCCGGGTTGAAAAACGAGTTATTGACGATCGATTGCTCGCTGGATTTGGCTTAATAACAAATTTACTGCGAATAAAAAGCTAAACCTGAATTATCACATCACGATTAGATTAACTGCGACAGTCCCATTAAGACTTTTTGAATTTATGTCGAATCAGTCAGTATCGAAGTAAGAGGACAGAACCTATTGAGGGAGTTTGTAAAAATGTCAGCCCAGAAAACTATTTTGTCAGTAGATGACGATCCTATGATCAGAAACCTCGTAAGGGTGATTCTCGAAGCTGAGGGGTATGAGGTTGTATCGGCAACAGATGGCACGGAAGCGGTAAAACTACTGGAGGTAGAATCAGCGGCTGACCTGTACAATTGCGTCGTTCTCGACATACAAATGCCTGGGATGAACGGCTTTGATGTGCTCACCAGAATGAAACTTCATGCCCACTCACAAAATATTCCAGTAATCATGTTGACATGTCAGTCGTCCACCGAAGATTTTATGAGCGGTTATCAATATGGGGCCGATTACTATATAACCAAGCCTTTTACCCGGGAACAACTGCTCTATGGTATTAAGCTCGTATGCCCGTCTTGAATATATTCTGATAAGCGGTATATAAGACAGAAGCTGCTGTCGTGTGTGAAAGGAAGTCTTCAAATTGTTTGATAACCTTACCTCACATGCCGTTTCAGGCAACATCCATTTAAATGTTTGGCGACCTGCCTATATTTGATCCTATGTGTGATTTTTGGCCCGGGCGCAGATAAAAAATAGTCTGGATGTAGTATGTAAGACTGCGGTGCACATTAGGAAAAATTTTCAGGCCGGATTTGATTAAGCTCCCCCCAGCTAACTGGTCTGGTCAGCATTTGAACCGTTCAATTCAATCTCTATATTGTTAGCGAAAACCTGTGTTTGAGATATCCAATCTAATCGAAATTCTCAGTCACAACGATGGCTTCTATTTGCACATAGCGGTGTTTTCGATGCTGATACTCGGAGGAATGGGGTTTCCTTTCCCTGAAGACCTTCCATTACTCATTTCAGGCATCTCGGCCAACAAAGGCATTGTGGCGGTTCCGGCAATTATGCTGAACTGTTACCTTGGAGTGCTCATTGGTGATCAGATCATTTACGGACTTGGTTTTTTTTTCGGCAAACGTCTGGTCGCCCCAGCAAAAAAAATTCCGTTTTTACCCCAGATAACCTCTGAAAAGGCGGAACAGGTTCGTTCGGAGTGGTTAAAAAGAAAGCTGCTGCTTGTATTTCTTGCCAGACATCTTTTCCCACTCCGTGCAGCTACATATCTGACTGCAGGTATCGTTCGCATACCCTTCTGGGAGTTCCTGTTTGCCGATGCAATTGCCGCAGTCGTTAGCGTTATTATTATGTTTTCAATCGGTTATTTCATTGGTGAGAGACTAACCCCTGCTGTACTTGAACACCTGATCCACGAAGCTCATTTCTATATCATTGTCGGGACTGTCCTTGTCTCATTAGTGTTAGCCTGGCGTTACCGGAGAAAAAGGAGAAAATAAATTATACCGTCTCAAAAGACTCGGTTGAACGGTAAGACAGTGGGGGATTACTGACACCATAAAATCAAATCAGTTAGACTAATTTTAGAAACGCTATCAGAGAGCGTCTAACAATCCCGATATAACAGCATCCGCAGCACGGCTAGAGCGAATGCGGTTCGAAAGGTCCACTCATAGACCTCAATGAACCCTTTGGGGAATTTAACAACAATTTCATAAGCACAAGCACTATTGATACCGGCGTGACAAATCAGACCCTGCCTGGCTTCAATTTGAGCGATAAGCTGTTCAATACGTGGAAGCCACAGATAGGCCGAACGTAGCACATGGGGATTCAAATCGTGATTGGCATTAATCACAGAGACATGACTCATATCGTCACGCAGCACCACCTCGTCTCCTAACCGAGGTTGCCAGATGAGACCAACATCTTCGAGTTCCTTGGATAGATTTATCAACCCTTCTGTCATAGCCACGCCCCCCAGAAACCTATCAACAGGCTTTCATCTAACGTTCCGACAATCCCTTACCCTTCTCAAGTCGGACACATTCCTCTAAACCTTTAGATATATAGTCATCGCCTTTTGATTTTCCTTTTATTTTAAGCTGCGGAGCAGCGACAAGATAACCAGTATACCCCTCCGGCTCACGTTAGTGGCGACTGCATCAGGAAATCTATCGTGGGAGGGGTATATATGTATTCAAAAATAGTCTTAACTTTTGGCTGAAAAAACAAAGATTTTCGCCTCTTTATGTAACTGAAACGTTATAAACCGATACAATTCGAGCATCAGTCCGCGCTCAGCCGGACCATAGCAATATCCAAGCTTACTTGTCCCAGCCAGGTAACTTGAACATTATAAACCTTAAACTCCGAGTTTTCACATTCGAGAATAACTGGACGATCAAAATCGCTGAGTTCCGCAATATTAACAAGACGATGACAACTACGAGAAAGACTTACTTTAACTGCTGGTAAAGTATTATCTAAAGTAGCCTTTATCTCGCGATAGGGACGTATATAAAATTCGGCTCGTATTTTGCCCGGATCAGTTGGAACAAATTGCCCGAACCAGAGTAACCCTTGTTTATCATGACCCGTTCGGGCTCGTACGAGACGATGAACAGCTCTGTCTCCTACTTTCAGATTTTCGGAAAGTTCCACTTCAGCGCCTGTTCCTCGTTGGGCAGAATACGCCTCAAGATCAATCGGATGAAGCTTGTTTGGCCGGGCTAAACGATAAACAGCAGAAGTTAGATGACCGTTGTAATAATTGTCGTACACCCTGGACGCATAGAACAATTCTCGAGCAAATTCTGGCTCGAGCCTTTCGTGAAAACCAGAAAAAACAAGTAAGTATTCCGCACCCGTTGCCCATGGAGATGATCGGAATCTTAGTAGTGGGGTCTTCTTTTCCAGTAAATCGTAGTTAAGCGAGGCAACACTGACATCACCGGCAACGTTAACCCAAAGTTCCCTCCCCTCGCGAATGGCTCGCTGATGTAGCCATAATATAGCCTTATCGACGTCAACAAAAGCTGAAGTTCTGTTTTTTTGTACGGAGAGCAATGAATTCGCTGCGAGGAAATTAAGGTACCGCCCATGACGTAAACCATTCTTGAATACAGGAGAAAAATATAAATGTGGCAACAGAAATAATACGCAAAGAACTCCAGGTAATTGCTTCGATATGACGAACCTGGATATCACACTAAAAAATGTTCCCTTATGGTTGGCATCTCCTTGTTGGCTCTGATTATAAAATAATTCAAACCACCGTCCGGATATAAGGCGCGCGAGACCAACGATACCGAAAGCTCCGATTGAAATAAGAAAAGGAATAACCGGCATAATGTAGCGAATTGTCTGCTTGCCAGAACTGCTCATCATCACAATCCAACATAGCGGCACAAAAATTGAAAATACCAACCATTCAGGTACTCGTTGGTGACAAACAATCTTATGAAGAAAAATAGTCAAGCCAAAAATTAAACCGATGACTATCAACAATGGGGTTTCGGTCGCCAATAATGTTAAATAGCCGAGGTGGCCTGAATTGATTACCTCTCCATAAGACTCGTGAGCTACTCCCGGCAACATAAATACCCGAACCCAGTAGCGACAAATATTTTCTGGAATTGCCGGCCATAACCCTCCTGCTGAAAAAATTACCACGAACATCCAGATAGCGTGAGCAAGTCTGATGCACGTTGATTTTCGTTCACAATTTGGCCAGTTGTAAAAATACATTCCAGTCAGAAGCAAGCAAATCATCACGCATGCTCCAGTAACACCTGAAGCATGGATATGAGAAAACAATTTATACACCAGGTCGGCAAGCGGTAAATCAGGAACAATTTCTCTGAAATATATGCTTCTGTGAGACCAAAACCGGGTAAAGACACCAGCAAAAAGCAGTTGCGCAAAAATCAGGATCCAAATTTCTTCACGGCGCGGTAATAATCGAATCATTCGTGAGGTTTTAGTTTTGCTTACAATTGGTGCATCTCTGTCGGCGACGAATCGGCTCCAGAGATAAAGAGCTGGAATCAGTCCCAATGAAGTTGGCTTGGTCGCAACAGCCATAGAGAAACACAATCCACTCATCAAAAAGTACTGCACCTTTCTCGACAGAACAGCTCGTCGATAAAACATTGCCGTCAACATAACGAGAACTGTCAGGCTTCCATCCAGGTGCGCCATTCGGGAAACAAACGAATGGGCGGGAAAACTTAATAACAACACGGAGGCCAATAGAGCCGTTAATAAATCTGTCTCTATATATAAAAACAAAAATAAAATTGGTACGGCGATTGAGCTGAACACGATAACCGCGATACGAGCAGAATAAAGATGGTAGAGATAACCCGGATCACCTTCAACCAATCCTCGTTGCATATTGACATGATCACCGAGCCACTCCCCCAGACCCATCAGTCCTGCCGGGAATATCCCGGGATGACCCAGGTGACTGGTAGCGTAACTGTAAACTCCGGTTCTTAACGATTCAACAATTTGAAAGGCACGACCATGCCAGTGAACTTCATCAGGTTGTGGTTCGAGAGTTGTGATCCCATGGAGCCGTAATAGAACGGTTAGGACAAACAATATGTAAGCAATAAAATATGGAGCCCTGAATAGTGGCATCAGTAATTCCCTAGCGGACATGGAAGTGAAGAAAATATTCCTGATTACCTTTTTTGCTGCCTGTTAGAGGGGATGGACAATAACCCCGATATTCAATACCAGCATCAACAGCCTGACTAGCAACAAGTTCAACCGCAAGCATTTGATGCTCCTCATTACGAACGACTCCCCCTTTTTCAATATACCGCCGTTCAAGTTCGAATTGCGGTTTCACAAGAATTAACGCATCACTACCGGAAGGTAAAACCAACCATAAAGCAGGCAAAATTTTCCTGACGCTGATAAAACTAACATCCATCACAGCCAGGTCAGGAAGTTGCGGAAACATCTCGCACTCAAGATAACGGGCGTTGGTTCGTTCCATGACAATAACTCTGGAGTCGTTACGTAAACGACTGTGAAGTTGATTCCTGCCACTATCGATAGCATAGACCGTTCCAATACCATTTTGCAGTAAATAGTCAGTAAATCCGCCTGTTGAGGCACCAATATCGACAGCGATCCTGTTAGTTATGGCAATTGTAAAATATGAAAACATCGGAGATATTTTTTCTCCGCCACGTCCGACGTAGGAAGAACCCAAACCTTGCAGCTGAAGCTCAACATCAGAACGAAGCATGGTCCCTGCTTTGTCAACACGCTGCCCATTAACATAAACATTACCCGACATAACAAGAGCCTGAGCCTTGTTACGGGTTTCTGCGAGGCCTCGCTCAACAAGGAGCATGTCAAGTCGCAATTTCATTCGCCTGAAGCGATATCACACTGACAAATGCTAAACCTGATTCGGGGAACCATCTTTCGTGTTCTTGGCCTCAACCGTCGGTTTTTCTTTGAAGACATTCCAGGTTTTCAAGAGATGTAGAGCTTCTCGAAGTTGAATGTCACTATCAAGAAGCTGCTGCAGTTCAGCTCTCATCGCTTCTCGTGAACCAACACGCAAATCCTGTCCTGTGGTCTGAGGATTTTTGATCGCACCGGGCAAATCACTTTCTCTGGTTTCTTGAGACTTTTTTGTAGTTGGTTCGGCATTAACGTCACCTACTTCTGGTTCATCCTGCTTTACCACAACGTCAGGTGTAACACCTTTTGCTTGAATCGAACGTCCAGTCCGAGTGTAATACAGTGCTGTGGTCAGCCGAAGTGCCCCTTGATTATCCATAGGGATTACAGTTTGCACCGATCCCTTACCGAAACTCTGCGTGCCAAGTATCACGGCACGACTGGCATCCTGCAAAGCTCCGGATACAATTTCTGAAGCACTTGCTGAGCCACCATCAATAATCACGACCATTGGGAACTGAGGGAAGGTTCCTTCAGAATGGGCGTAATATTTATTCTTTTGACTCTCCAGTCTGCCATCGGTGTATACAATAACACCATCAGCAAGAAATAAATCTGACACTCTTACTGCCTCCGTTAACAAGCCACCCGGGTTGCTACGAAGATCCAATACAAGTCCCTTGATCTCCTTGTTTACAAATGTATCCCTGATTTTTGTAATTGCCTCCTTCGTTTCAGCTGCCGTTCCGTCCTGAAACTGGGCCAGTCTCAAATATACAAAGCCCTCCCCCAATTCTCTAGAACGGACACTATCAACATGAATGACATCGCGAATAATGGTGATAGGAATAAGATCTTTAGCTGACTCACGATGTACAGAAATTCTGATAGGTGAACCCTTCGGGCCTCTCATTTTTTGAATTGCCTCATGCAATGTCATGTCACGCGCAAATTCATCTTCAATCTTGATTATCCTATCCCCAGGTTTCACGCCAGCTCGAGCTGCCGGTGAATCTTCGATTGGAGAAACAACAGTAAGAAACCCATCCTTCACCGTAATTTCTATACCGAGACCACCAAATTCACCTTTCGTTTCAACTTTTAATTCTTTTAACTGTTCGGGATCGAGATAACTGGAGTGGGGATCGAGACCCATCAACATTCCACGAACTGCGCCTTCAACAAGCGTATTGAGGTTAACTTTCTCGTGATAATTCTTTTCAACCAAAGACAGAACATCAGTAAACAACTTTAGGCTGGCATAACGATCTTCGAGAAAATTCTCTTTGGCCAGCACATCGCGTCCGATGAAAAGAGCGATAAAAACTGACGTTGACCACAATCCACCCAGAAAAAGAAATTTGAATATTGTTTTTACTGTCTTCATATTGGAATTATTTAGCTAAGTCTGGAAAAAAACACTACCCGATGTTCATACATCCGCTTAGGTGTTATAACACATCAATGGAAATCTGCAGCCATTAGGCCGTGAAATATCTACAAAATTCACATTACAAGGCGAATTACTATTATCCACCGATAGGTAACAGGTTACTTAAAAACTATCGGACGCTTCCTCAATCGCCTCACCAAGACCCGCACCTATAACTTCGATTTCATATATCTCAGCAGGGTCCAGCCAGCTATCGCCCTGAAAAAAAGCCTGAAATACCCGCCCACTAGAACCGACATATCCGATTGTCGATTCCAAAGTTACCGCACCTGGGTTAAGACCGGCAGTACTGGCCATATTTCCCGTTAGAGAAATAATACCGTCGGCATGACGAGTTATCACAAGGTTACCGAACCCTGTGCAATATCCAGCAAAAAGCACTTCACCAGCGGCAGGAGGCTTGACAAGGCTCAGTGGCTCCTTGGCCAGCAGATCCCTTCCCACAGATGCAACAATCTCAGAAAAACCATCAAGCCTTGCAACTGCAGTTACTTGGGCATCGTTAATGGGCAATTGATATTTAACTTCCTGATCATTGTTAGAAGCAGAAGACAAATTCTGGAAAATGTTTTGTAGATCCTTAAGGTAGTTTCCCGCAATCGCAACTTCAGAATATAGATGGTGCAGTGGTTTTTCAATTTCTTGTTCCGGAAACAATGTATATGAAAAAGTCTTGTCATCCAGCGAGAGAAGATAATTAATCTGTTCGCGTTTACGAAGAAAAGCTGTGCGAATAAACTTTCGGGAACGGCTATAGCCAATTCGGGACGAAAGCCCTGCCTGTTGCATTGCCCCTGTATGGCGCCTCATTTTATAAATACCTGTCAGATAGCTCGACAGCTCACTTCGGACAGCCATTTCGTAGTTTAGTTTATATTCAGAAAGTATGCGTGGATTATCCCGGAGAAAATATCCCGTCCCATAGATTCCAGACAATGTGTCTTCAAGTTCAACTGCAGTATGATCGGAAAGCCGAATTAGTTGCTGCACGGGGGAAATATCATCTTCTGCAGCAACCGCTATCGGCATTAATGAAATCAATAACGACAGGATGCAATAAAGGCCCAGTCTCATAATAGATAATCTCGTTCCTGCTCTCCTGGATTACCGATTGCCAGATAACTGGCGAGCCCCCCAACGAGGAGGGAGGCGACGACAACTATCAATCCCAGGAACCAATCGAGAAATATGATGTCAAATTGTAGGCCTTCACTGGCCAGAGAGCGGGAAACTTCATGACTGAAAAAAATAAAAACAATTTTCAATGAAAGAAGACCTAACACAGCGCCTACGCATGACTGACAAATTCCTGAAATAAAAAACGGTAACTGAATTGTGCTCTCATCGGCACCAAGAAGCCGCATCACCGCAGTTTCATCAGCCACACTGAGCGCAGTAAGTTTCATCACTCCGGCTATCAACATAATCAAAACAAGGCAGACAAAAAAGAAACTGAGTATGCCATATACTCGAAGAGACGAAAGGATCCCTGTTACTCCGCTAACCCACTCCTTGCCGGCCACAACTTCACGCACAAGTACATTCTCTCCCAGTATACGAACAGCATTGCGCATTTCCTCCTTGGTAATAATTTCAGCCGAAAAACTGATATCAATTGATGGTGGAAGAATATTCTCTGAATTAAGACCCGAAAACAGCTCCGCGAAACCATCAACCTCAGTCCTCATGAGAAGTATAGCGTCATTACTGGTCAGTAATTCCGCACGTAGCACACCCTTGGTATCACGAATCACAGTAAGGAATTCAGTTAACTGTTCCTCAGGAACCGTATCAAGATAAAATGTAAAATCGTAATCACCTCCTGCACGTTGCAGTAACATTTCCGTGTTCTGCAATAAGAGTATAAATCCACCAAGCAGGAAAAAAGAAAAAGCTACCGCCAGAGTAGCGACAATCACATGCAATCTGGCTGAGGACATTAACTTTAACGATCGGAGCAAGAAATAAAATGGTATCTGATAACCTGGGATACGCGGCAAACCCGTACGACTCTTCCAGTATTCAAGAAGACTATCTCTGTGATAACCGTATTTAAGACCATCGTTCAGAACATCTTCAAGTGTGCTCATGGCTGTTCGCTTTGCAGGTAATTGGCAAAATCACCGACGATCTTTCCGTCTTTAAGTAACAGTGTACGTCGATTCCTCTCTCGCAAAATATCAATATCGTGAGAGGCCACTATAACTGTAGCTCCAGCACGATTTATATCTTCAAGAACATCAAAAACGACCCGTGACATGTCTGGATCGAGGTTTCCGGTTGGCTCGTCTGCCAAAACTATTGCGGGACGATTAACCAGGGCGCGGGCAATTGCGACACGCTGCTGTTCACCACCGGATAATTCCTGGGGATATGAATTTGCTTTATCTCCCAGACCAAGAGCACTTAAAAGTCGGAAAGACACGCGATAACGGGCCTTTTTTTGCACACTGGATAGCTCCAGTGCAAAAGCAACGTTTTCCAAAACTGTATGAGTGCGAAGAAGACGATAATCCTGAAAGACAACTCCGACATGACGTCTCAGCATACGAATGTCTCTTCGCGAGGCTCCCGCCGTGCTCAGGCCAGAAATAACTACATCGCCACGATTGGGATACTCTGCACCAAAAAGTAGTTTGAGCAAGGTCGATTTACCCGCACCACTGACACCTGTTACAAATATGAACTCTCCTTGTTTGATATCAACCGAAAGATCCTTCAAGGCTCTATATTTGGGTGGATATACCTTCTCTACATTACGTAAACTAATCAGGTATCGACTCATAACTCAGAAAATCCTGTTAAGTTTTACTGACACGGACAGGTTGGTTCAAGATAACAAACAAGTTACTCACTGGAGCAGACAGGTGACTATCATCAGTTGGTGCCGCGTTTTCTTTAATTCACAATCTATTATCAGTGCTGGCAAGGAGCTTGCCCGACACGACAATCATCAAAAGTCTTGGCGGCTTTAACTTATTTGCGGACCTTCTACCTATTCCATTTTTCTGTTTTTCAGAAGATCGTCTGAGTTCAGCACATTTCTATCGTGATTTTAACAGCCTACAGCTTCTTACCCGAAATAATCACCAGCTCCATATTCAGACCTTCGCGACAACTAAACTGTCTGTCAAACGATTCACCTGCAGCGACCCGTCCAGCAAAGCTCTTGGAAAATGCTTTACTACCAGCACTGTTATAACCGACTACCTGGAATTTAACAGAATAAGATGACTTTGAACTGTTGTTGTTTATCACCGCTTCACATTTTCCGCGGCTAATCTGCTTTACACTGCCATTTACGACACTTTGTGCTTCTTCGTTATTTTCGGATTTTATCTCGGCCTGTTCTTTAAGTTCAACACCGGCACTTCGCTTGAAACTACCAAAACTTGAAATGACGCCTCTTTCGAGCTTCTGTGGCTCTTCCGGCTCCTGCTTCTCAGACGTCTCGGAAGATGTAACAATTCCTTCACTATCCGGGGAAGCAAATACGGTTGAAGGGATATGAGCCGCAATAGCCAGCAACAAAAATATATAAATTCCTGACAGGATCTTTTTAACTGAGGAAACGGATTTATTTACCATGATTTTCCATAGCGAAATCAGAGTTTAAATAATACAGGCACCAGAAAAAAAGCATCTACGGTGCCAAGAAGTCATCCCAGAGTGCAAAATTTGTTTACCTCGCAGTAATGCAAGAGCAATACAAACCTAACGACCTTCACCCTGATAACAAGCAGTAGGAACTTTAGCGCCATCGGTTTAAATCCGGCAAGGAAAATTACGGATATAACCGCACGCGGCACCGGGTAATCTAAATCGACTCCGTACTTTAAGTTTGAAAAGTATCTTCATCCCCTCTTGTATATCGCTGCGCCGAAAGCTAGCCTGAGAATATGCCATTATCAATCACCACCCTACATCCGCTGTTTTCCGAATTTCCTCTGCCGGTGCTGGTAATGTTCGCCATTTTCGAAACACGTTATCTGTGGCGCGATAAACAATTTTCTCAGGTGCTGATTAGCCGGATAGTTATTATAAGCGTTCTTTTCTCATACTTGACTGGTTATTTGGCGAAAGACCAGGCCAGTATTACATTTGCAGTGCCGACAAGCGCCATAATGATTCACCAATCACTTGGCTTGGCCACTTTAATTTCTACGCTGTTGCTCTCTCTTAGTTGCGAACTGGTCGAAATTTTCCCTCAACATCGATTCTTGCGCCAAGCCATGCGTTGCCTACTGATTGTCTGTTTAATTTCTACCATCTTGGCCAATCACTTTGGCGGGGCCCTGGTTTTTGATTTTGGTGCAGGTGTCCGTGCGACCATTTCAAGGTTATAGTGAGTTTCTATAAGGAATTACGCAAAATTCGCTCGGTTACTTTGCGTTTTCTTAAACATATCGTGGAAGGCGAAGATCTCGAAGATAAGTTACAGGAAAAACATAGGTTATATACCAAATCGGCCTTACTATTTACTTAAGTTAATGGTCGGGCTGGACGAGAAATATAATTAGCAGGACGAGTCTTAATGGAGACGAACCACCAAACAGCATTTTACAGCGAAACTTATGTCCGATCATCATAATGATAATAATTCCGGGAGAATGTTGAAGCGGGGACCGATTCTTTTGATTGAAGACGATCCGGAGTTTCGCAATGAAGCCCAAAGTTATCTGCAAAAACAGGGTTATGAGGTGATATGTCAGGATGGGGCAAAGAATGCAGTATCATATATGCAAAAGAAGCCCTGGAGTTGGAGTCCATGGCTAATAATCACCGATCTGGTTATGGATGGTATGGGTGGATATCAATTAATTAGACGGATACAGGAGATATATCCGGATAAAACAATTCCTGTAATTGTTATTTCTCAGCTTAAAAATGCCGAAGATGTTTCGGAAGCTGAACTTGCTGGAGCGAACGCCTATTTGGGCAAACCGGTTTCTATGGATAAACTATTGGAGACCGTAAAATACGTGACAACAAGAATCACTTCCGCCTCCGGGAGTGGCCGCCACTTCAAACAGGATCTTGGCTAACCCGGAAGTTGCACGTAAGTTCACGGCTGGTACAACTAAATTCTTCCCTTCGGATTAGTTATTGTCATAACAAGTTTTTCAAGCCGTATTACGTCACGGTCCAATCCTTTGGTCCATAACACTTCCTTCACCCCTTCTCTGTGCATCACCCAACGCGAAAGTACAAACAACAGGTCACTGACGCGATTGAGGTAAATGAGTGGCAAAATCAGGTAACTCTCATCACCTATCCGTCTCCGCAATGATATCAGGCGTCTTTCCGCCCGTCTGGCGACTGTCCGAGCAATATGCAATTGAGAAGCGAGCTGAGAGCCTCCGGGAAGAATAAAACTGGTCAACTCGGGCATTCCCTGGCCAAACATATCACAATACAACTCCAGTCTGGCAATAGCCTCCTCCTTCACCAGACTTTGCCCCGGAAAATTGTAACCCACGGGAGTTGCGACCTGACTACCTAGATCGAACAACTCCTGTTGCAGAAATTCCAACAATGGATCAAGTTTCAAGGCAGATGCAGATGGTGTTGTCCGACAAAATCCAAGAACCGAAAGAAGCTCATCTATCGTACCATACACCTCGACACGTTCATCATCCTTAAAAACCCGCTCACCATTAATAAGCGATGTTTGACCGCGATCTCCAGTCCCAGTGTAAACTCGATTAATTCTTAACACTGTCAATATCCATCCCTCTTTCTGAAAATCCCTCATCGAGCAAATCAGCAAACTCTGGATGAGCGGCACGTAGCCCTTGAGCAGTCTTTAAGGCTTCATGAAGTTGATCGTCCGTCTCAGAAAAATCAACCGCAGCTAACATAGCTTCAACTGAGACAAACGAGCCACCTGAAGCAATTTCAAGAAACATTGTTCGCGCTTCATCTTTCTTCCCGGAAAGCGCCTTCACTCGAGCATCAACAAGCAAAACCAACGGCAGGGTCAAGGCCTTGTTATCACTTGAAACAAGGATTTCAGCCTTTAGTGCTGCAAGTTTTTCTGGTGAATCCTGATAATCTCCCCGCTTCACTGCCAGTAACACATCATATAGAGAACCAAGCTTGCCATACTGCAGTGCCGAATAATCCGATTTGAGGCTGGCCACCGTCTCTCCCTGATCGAGTGCACCCTTTTTTGTTTTATCTGCAGCCCCTGATTTTTCTTCCGCGGTAGAATCCGAATTTTCACTTGCAGCATTGGCACTTTCTACCTCACTGCTATCTCCAGCCAGATCGTCTTCCATAGCTTTTTGAAGAGCAATAAATTTTTCTGCCGCGAGTCCCAGGTCCGCCTGCTTCGAAGCGCGGTATTCTGCTCCAAGCCAGACAATAAGCAACACGACAGCAAATCCACCGATAATTTTTTTCCAGCTATGGGCGATAATCAGAGCAACATCATCCGAGACTCCTTCAATTTGACGCAAGTTCTGCGCCAGGGCATCAAAGTCCTCCTCATTGTGAGCAAGAGGCCCATCAATTGGTTTCGCTACTACTGATTTATTATTTTTCACTTTCATATTACCTACATTTTGTACTTAAAATCTTTAGGGTCAAGATCGGATAGAATGTCTTCCATCTGATTTTTATCAACGCTGGCAAAAGCTCTGGTTGGATCGTCTTTCCCATCTTCTGTCAGTTCAGAAGAGTCTTCGGCGATAGTAGCAACTTTCGCTACCTCCAACACTGTTCTGGCAACTTTAACGACCGCTCCGGTGCGAACAGCCAACGCGATTCCATCACTCGGTCGGGCATCAATGCTAAAAATTGATTCTCCTTTTACAATATCAATGCGAGCGAGAAATGTATTTTCGATGATTGAATGGATATATACCTGCTGCACTTCACCGCCCATTGCGGAAATCGTATTAACCAACAAATCGTGAGTCATCGGTCGTGGCATAGGAACATTACGTATCGCAGAAGCAATACTCGCAGCCTCTGCTTCACCAATCCAAATTGGCATGCAATATTTACCCGAGTCCAAATCCCGCAACAAAACTACAGGAGCGTTCGAACCCGGTTCAACAAATAATCCGACAACAACAACCTCGACATCGGTTAAGGAATTTTCAGTCATCCAGAATTCTCCACCAATTCACCGCGAATACCATATGGACCAGCAAAGCTGACCCTCGCACGAACTGTATCGCCAATCTTCATCCCCTCGCCACTAATTTCAGCAAGTACATTATGACGTGTCCTGCCCCGCAACGCTCCTGAGGAATGCCGTCCCTGATCCTCTAACAGGACCTCCACTTCCTTGTCTAACCAAGCCTCATTTTGCTCTTTACACAAACGGTCTTGTACACCCTGGAGAATCTGCAATCTGGCGGAGGAGATATCAGAAGGTACCTGTTCCTCACGCATCGTAGCTTTGGAAACGGTATTTGGCCGCGGCGAATACATAAAAGCATATGACATGTGGAATTTAACATCCTCAACCATTTGCAGGGTATCCTGAAAATCTATATCGGTTTCACCAGGGAAACCGACAATTATATCAGTAGAAATTGCGATATCAGGCCTACGCTCTTGTAATAAACCTATAATTTCCAAATACCGTTCACGACTGTAGTTACGATTCATTAATTTTAAAATGCGGTTACTTCCTGATTGAAGTGGCAAATGAATATGCGGACATAGTTGAGGAACAGAATCAAACAAATCAACAAACTCTTTCCTTACATCCTGAGGATGCGGACTGGTAAAACGGATCCTTTCCACGCCAGGTATGTCGCTCACTCTTTTAATGAGATCCTCAAACCGCACTCGAGGTGAAAGGTCTTTCCCATATGAATTAACAGTTTGCCCTAGCAGCATGATTTCACGAGAACCTGAAGAAACTTTTATACGGATCTCCCGCAAAATCTCCTCGGCGGATCTGCTGACTTCAGGTCCACGAGTAGTCGGCACCACGCAAAAGGCACAATTCTTGTTGCAGCCGCGCTGAATCGCAATAAGAGCGCGAAGAGGAAGTGTTCTTTCCTCCCCTGGCCTCACAAGAGGCACAAACTCGTCGGGTAAATCCTCCCACTCCTCACGATAATCTACAGCAACCTGAGGATGAGGAGAATGTAGGGCCCGACTTACAAGCGAGGGAACCAACGAAATATTATGGGTCCCATAAACAAAATCGACAACCGGGCTTTTTCGGAGAATCGCCTGACCTTCCTGTTGAGCCACACAACCTCCAACTCCAACAACGAGGTTCGGATTGTTTTCTTTGGCTGCTTTTAATGTCCCCAATAGACTAAATAACTTATGTTCAGCTTTTTCACGCACACTGCAGGTATTGATGATAACCACATCCGCATCCTCAATTTCCGCTACAGGGTAATGAGTCTCGGCAAGAGAAGCCATAACTTTCTCCGAGTCATATTCATTCATCTGACAACCGTAGGTCTTGATATAGCAGCCACTTCTGCTTCGCCGTTCTGATTCACACATAGGTAAAATTATAATTTGTTGTTTGTCTCTACCATCAAGCGTTACCTGGTAGAGATGTTCAGTAATAAACAACCGGGTATACCAAGTAACGACAGCGATTTGAAGCGGTATCCAGGACTACAGTTTTCGCAAAATGGGAGTGTTTTTAACGCACCCAGAACATTCATCCTGAAACTATTAACTTTCTCTGGAACAATATTGTTCTGATTCCTGGCAGTGCTTTATCCAGCATCACAACTATAGTCAAGAATGCGCAAATGAGCGGAGAACTTGCCTCCTGATAAAATCGGCAGGTGCCGTTCGATACGAAGACGCACTCGCCTCCCTTCGCCGGGGAAGAGAGTCATCGCCCCCAACGAGACTTTTTCTTCATGATCTGACAATGGCGACAGATTTATCGGCATAACTTGAGCTGGAAAATTTTCATCAGACCAGAATACGCCGATAGCGACAGAGATGTTACTGCAACCTGTTTTCGACTGATTAAAAACAGTAGCCGACACCGCATGCTGTTCACTGCAGACTTCAGCGACGCAATCTGATTTAAAGATTTCAGTTTCCACATTTCGAAGAATCAGTTGTTCAACCGAACCTTGATTTTGTTCTGACTTACGAAGATTCCAGTCGACTCGGACTTGATAGTCCTCAACCTGGGCGGCAGGCAATTCGAACAGAATATCCGCTTGACCACCTTTGGGAATTATTTCTTCGCCAATTGCATCCGATAAACGCCGCACTTCTTCACGAATTACCTGACCATGATTCAAACCGACAGCTGACAGGTGAACCAATTGAGCCGGTAGATCGGCGAGCGCAGTCACTGAAACAACTATATAAATAAATTTTCCATCGGATACCGCGTTAACCAGTCTGAACTCCAAAGGTGGTTTTTCGTGATCATCCGCCAACAACGGAGAGAAAAACTCCGTGTCATTTCTTCTCGCAACTGTATTTTCAACCGCAGCCGATTCAAACAAGCTACAGCCGTAAAAAGACATACAGCAGCTAAAAATAAAGATACGCGAAAAAATTGAACGATTTGTCACAGGATTACTGCTCGCACTCTAGTTTTCCCGATCAGTAACACCGCCATACAGAGCAGTATATTTGCGCTGCGGAGCAGCGACCAGATAACCACTAGATCCCTCCCGCTCACGTTAGTGGCAACTGCATCGGGAAATTCATAGTAGGAGGGGTATATAACATGTCAATAAACTTCAACCCTTTAAAACCAGGGTCATAAACGGCCCCAAGCTCCTCGCACTTCCGCAACTTTTGGCATATCAATCTGAGTCATACTATGGAACTGCCATCCGCCATCAAACCGGTAATACTGCCATTCCTGGCGTTCTCTTTTTTCCATCACGACGTAGTCGGGAGAGCTGTAGTATCTGGTGATAATATCGACCAGTGCCACGGGTTTATCTTCACTGAAGTCAATGACCTCCACTTGAATATCAATAATCTTCTCTCCCCGGCCCCGTTTGCGAAAGTCCTCAATAAACTCATGCCGCTGGTCTGCACTCACCAGCTTAAGGGCGTCAGTCACAGTCCCCCAGTAAAGTGCACGATTGAATTCTTTAACATTCTGATCGAGAAGAGTCGCTCTTGTCTGATCTCCACCAATAGCGATCTCCGTGGCCGAGCAACCCGAGAATAGTGCCGCCAACAAAAAGAAAGAAAGAAAATAATACCGATTAAGAGGGGTCATAAAAATACAAGTCTCTAATTAATTTATAATGAACGAAATAAGCTGTTCCAGCTCAAACTAATATCAACCAAACACCGTCTTGATGCCTTGACCGCCGCTATCAGGTCTTCCCGAGTTTACTTGAGTTCATCACATTCCCGTCACTATCCCGTTCTCCATTCTAGATTCGACTCGGATACAAGGTAGCTGACTCAACAAGTTGTAAATGGCAAAATTTGCAGTTCCCGCAAATTCAAAACGATTTAGAATATTCACTTTTATCGCGGAAATCTCAGCGACTTTTCAGTAGATTGTTTAACTCGGTTCGGTCATCCTGGTTCAGATGATCGCTAATTGGTCGACCCACCGTACCCGGAACACTTCGAGCCGCCTTCAAGCCGGATGGCATTGCAAGCACTCGCACCTCGGGAGTGCTTACTCCAACACTGCTGCTATTTTTGAACAAAGGCCCCTCGGACCTGTCTCCAGCATGAGCCACAGTTCGATAACGAACGTATTTCCCTGCTCCACCAAAACGACGATCCAAAGGCTCAAAACCAATAGCCGCAACCGCGGCACCAAAAAGCATGATCACCAGTCTGCCACTCCATGGACCATTTTCTGCTTCTCCCGCCATCACCACTCCTTCAAGTTTCACGATTTAAGACAAGTTCTTCGGTCCATTAAAGTGACCCGAAGCGAATGCTGTGAAAATACTAACCTCAATGGCCGCTTACGACAATTGCCTATTCGGCAACAAATTCAAATCCCCCTCCTGAAACTATGCAACAGGCGGCATTTGACTGAAACAATTTTTCTTTTTTAACAAACTGATGTAATTGGTTGAGCAATTCCGCACTACAGGCTTGAGGAAAAAGCCTGCGGCCCTAACCACTTACCATCTTTACTCTTTTTGCCTAATGATGACTGAAATTGAACCATGGTCCCCCGCTCGAAGCTACTCTCTTTACGGTTTAGGCAACTGGGGACAAGGTTATGTAGGCATAAATAACAAGGGCAACCTGACGATTTTTCCTAACGGACCAGAAGGTGCCGAAATAGATCTCTTCCAACTTGTCGAGGACGTGAAGGCCCGAGGCATCGATCTTCCGGTACTTTTCCGTTTTAACGGCATTTTGCGCCATCGTCTGCAGGTGATGGCCGAAGCCTTTGCCAGCGCTATTGCCGAACACAACTATCAAGGGCGATATTTTCCTGCATTTCCAATTAAAGTTAATCAACAGCGACATATTGTAGATGTGTTACGCAAAGCTGGTCGCAAGTACTCAATGGGACTTGAGGTTGGTAGTAAGCCGGAGCTAATTGCGGTCCTGGGGATACATGACGATCCGGAGGCTCTACTTCTATGTAACGGCTACAAGGACCGCGATTACATTGAGCTTGCCCTGATGAGCCAGAAGGTTGGCCGCAACCCGGTAATTATCGTTGAAAAACTTTCAGAATTACCCTTGACCCTTGATGTAGCAGAGGCACTTGGTATCCGTCCAAATATTGCCTTCCGTCTCAGACTGACCGGTAGAGGTAGTGGTCGTTGGGAAAAATCCGGTGGCGACCGCGCTAAGTTTGGACTGACAGTCTCCGATATTGTTGAAGCTCTTAGTATACTCGAAAACAGAAATGCTCTTGATTGCCTGAAGCTCCTGCACTTCCATTCCGGTAGCCAGCTGACATCGATTTCTGCCCTGCGCAATTCTCTTCGCGAAGCGACCCAAGTTTATGTACAGCTGAAAAAACGCTGTGAAAACCTGGCCTACCTCGATATTGGTGGCGGACTTGGCGTGGATTATGATGGTTCAAAAACTAACTTCGAGTCCTCTATGAACTACTCTCTGGAAGAGTACGCCAGAGACGTTATCTGGATGATCCAGGAAGTATGCAGAGAAGCCGGAGTTACCGATCCGCATGTGGTAACCGAGGCCGGACGAGCAATGACTGCCTACCATTCTGTGCTTATTTTCAATACACTCGGTCTGGCAAACCGCTTTACTGATAAATGCGACTCCAGAGAAGTAATAGAAGCTGCCAACGATTCGATTGTCAAATCCCTGGGCGAAGCGCTTAATGATCTAAGCCCGAAGAATTGCCAGGAGACTCTTCACGATGCAATCGCCCTGCGCAATGAACTACTGCAAAAGTTTAACATGGGTATGGTCTCCATTGAGGACCGGGCCTTGGCCGACCGCTGTTTCTGGGCCTTGTTGAACGAAATCTGTAATAAGACAGGCGAATTAAACTACGTTCCGGAAGATCTGGAGGCATTGCCGGGACAGCTGACTGACACATATTTCTGTAATTTGTCCGTATTCCAGTCGATACCAGACAGTTGGGCAATTAAACAAATCTTTCCGATTGCACCCGTACATCGGCACAGAGAAAAGCCTGAGCGCCGAGTTGTTATTGGAGATATCACCTGTGATTCTGACGGCAAAATAGACCGTTTCCCCGATCTCAGAGATGTGAACCGTTATCTTCTGGCACATGACCTGGTTGACGGCGAGGAATATTACTTTGCTACTTTTCTTGTTGGCGCTTATCAGGAGATACTTGGAGACTTACATAACCTGTTTGGCGACACAAATGCCGTTCACGTAGAAGTTCAGGACGGTGAAATCTCTCTTTCCAATGTCGTTCGTGGCGATAATGTCGGCGAGGTGCTTAATTATGTGCAGTACGACCGAGGCAGTTTGCTCGAATCATGGCGCCAGGCTGTTGAACGCTCAGTACGCGGAGGCAATATTACTCCTTCCGAGTCAGCGGAAATTATGAGAAAATATTCCCAAGCCTTTGATGGATACACATATCTGAGCGCCTGATCCCGGTCGGTGTCGTTCTACTCAATTTGCCGAAATATCTCGTTCCCGGCAGGAACAGGCAATGACGATATTATCCTGACAAGAACCGATTCCTGGTTTTCTTTAGGTTATTGATATGCCTGCGCTTGTAAAAAAGTTCGTCCGTCGCGTGCTCGATAGAGGGGTTAAGTTCCTCAATGACCCGGTGAAGGCCTATGAGCCTCATGAGCGCACTAATCTTGTTAAACTAAAAGCTCGGCTCAAGCTTTGTGATGTTGTTCTTGTCAGTGGTAGCGCTCGTGTGTCCTACGTTGTAAGATTGCTCACTACATCCCCCTGGTCTCATGTCGTACTTTATGTCGGCAATCGCTCCAGCCTGCTGACCGACTCAGAAAAAACATATTGGATTGAGAAATATGGAGCGGCTTGCCTGGAGCATCTGCTTGTCGATGCCGATATGCTTTTTGGCGTCCACCTGCGACCTCTCGATGATTACAATGGCCAGATGCTCCGACAACTTCGCCCCTTGGCCCTAAGAAATGATGACCGCAACAAAGTGATCGACTACGCGTTAAAAGAACTCGGGAAAAAATATGATATTCTTCACATAATTCGCCTTTTGTTTTTTTTCACGTTCCCTTGGGAGCTTCTGCCGGCAAACGTACGCAGTTATTTCACCGACTGGACCATGTCCGAAACTGACCAGATTTGTTCGCGCATTCTGGCCGAGGCCTTTCATAGTGTCGGCTACCCGGTCAGACCAATCAGTGTTATTGAAAAAAGCAAGCTTCGAAGTGTTGTTCCCCTGGCACAAGGTTTTAATTTCCGAGCCAGAGGGAAATCGGTGATGAAACTTCTCTCCGGCGGCCGATTTTCTGCTGCCGCCAAGAGATTTTCACCCCCCCGATATGCTCGTATCGCTTTAAGTAATCCGCGCCATATTGTTCCTGCTGACTATGATTTGTCTCGATTCTTTGACATTATCAAAGACCCGAGCGATCTGAACATTGACTATCGCGGCATAGTTTCCCGGGAAATCAGAAAATAACCGTAAAAATATGCCCCCTGCAAGAGTATTCCCAGTAAGTATTCAAATGAAAGAAGCTATTATATCTCTCCCCCATACAACCTATTCCGTGCACACCGGTGCATCGCTGCTCCAGCAGGCAGGTTCACTGATTCGCCACCGCCTGCCGAAGGCTCGGCGAGCAGCCATCATCGGCGATGAAACCGCAATGTCTTTTCACCTTGGGACGCTTGAGAGATCTCTGAACGATGCCAGATTTTCGTTAATTGCACACTCCATCCCCAGTGGCGAAGCACATAAAACCCTAAATACCGTTTCAGAAATATACACCCTACTTTTATCAAACAAATTTGAACGAAGCGATGTTGTCATATCGCTGGGCGGCGGCGTAAGCGGCGACACTGTTGGTTTTGCTGCGGCAACCTATCTGCGTGGCGTGCCCTTCGTTAACGTACCAACTACTCTTCTTTCAATGGTTGATGCCAGCGTAGGTGGTAAAACTGGTGTCAATATGCCGCAAGGGAAAAACCTGGTCGGCGCCTTTTACCAACCTGAGCTGGTAATTGTTGACGTCACTGTTCTCAACACCCTACCACAAAGGGAGTTTGTCTCCGGATTAGCCGAGTGCGTCAAGCACGCAATTATCCGCAGCCCCGAGCTATTTACTTACATTGAAAGCCATGTGGATCAGATCCTGAACAAAGATGAACAAGTCCTAACTTCACTCGTCGCAGACAACGTTGCCATAAAAGCCGCAGTCGTCATGGCCGACGAGAAAGAATCCAGTGTTCGAGCTCATTTGAATTTTGGCCATACTTTCGCCCATGCAATTGAAAAAGAGTGCGGCTACGGCACATACCTGCATGGCGAAGCCGTTTCACTTGGCATAGTGGCGGCCGGATATCTGGCATTAAAACGAGGATTGGTGAGCCAAGCGGAATTGGATAGAACAGAAATGTTGCTCAGCAAACTTTCCTTGCCAGTGCGCTCGAGCGTACTCCCCGACAAGGCTCAGCTAATTGAAGCAATGTATCAAGACAAGAAAGTCCAGAACTCCCTGATCCGCCTGGTGTTGCAAAAAAATATTGGCGATTGTTTGATTGTTAACGACGCGACCACCCATGAACTTGCAGCCGCCTGGGATTACATAACTGCAGGATAACCGTGGCAGAGGTAAATTGATCGCTACTGGCAAATTCAAAGTACAGCTGGGCGGATACAAGGCCCGCACCCTACGAAAAACAACATCAATCTAAAGGTGACAGCAGATTGATGTGTTGACAAAACATCTTATCTGCAAAAACGATCGCCTACTGTGGGGGCAAGCCCAAGAAACCTTCGGGTTATCCGATTATACGCCGCCCGTCGGCAGTATCTTCAAACGGTCTTCTAACTTCATAGTCAAGTCCGTTAAAAACAACCCACGGGGTCTGTGGAAATGTTTTAATCTTCAACCTGTCCGGTACAAAGCGTGGAAAACTGCGCCTCCCTTCTCGTCTCGCTTTTTCCAGTAATGCCTTGGCCTTTGGATCCTGCTCCCAATTAATCGCCGCACGCACCAGCTCGTCATGAGCGGCAATTCCCGCACGACTGTCGTACTTGTAATGCATGAAATAGCTATTGCGGATACTGTAAAAGCGCTGCACAGAAGGATCTTTTTCTCCATCCAGATCTTCAGTAAAATGTGCGTAAGTAGCAGCGGGATTAACTTTGCACTTCCAACGCTGTAACCACATTCTCCAGCTGAGATCGACATCCTCGCAATAAAGAAAATAACGATCGTCAAAAAGTCCGACTTCCCTCAAAGCCTGAGCACGAATCAACACACCGCCACCGGAACACCAGCCTGTTTCCAAGGTCGTCGGGTCATACCACTTGGGATGCTCCTTCGGCGTCTGAACGGCCTCGACCATCCCGGCATCGGCATCTTGTCGCATAGATTCAACAAGCCGAGAGATACAGTCGGGACTAATCTCAGTATCGATATTAAGGAGAAAAACAAACTTCTCACTTTTGTTTTTCAGCAAGCGCCGTAAAAGATAATTATTGCCACCAGTGAAACCGAGGTTCTTCCGCGATTTAAACAAGTTCACCTTTAATGGATATGCCGTATTATCAGCATATCCGGTTTTAATCGCCTCGTAAGAGTTATCACGTGATCCATTGTCAATGATGTTCAGGCTGATTCTATCCCTAGGATAATCAACCTTCTCAAAAGCATCGAAATAGCCTTTAAGATACCGTTCAGAATTGTATGCAAGGCTAACTACGGCGACCTTTGGATAAAGCTCCCTCACTGCTTCTTTACGCCCTCCCATCTTTCGCGCTTTGGCGACCCGAATTGGTTCAAGAGGTCCGCGAGCAGCAAGAGCTATCGCGGTCTTCACCGGGGCTCGCAACAGACGAGGAAGATGTTGTGGTGAAAAACGAAGCGACTGCGCAAGCTCTCGCTCCGTATCCGCTAGTTGGGCTTGCAGTTCTAAAATCATCTGATTCGCCGGATGACTGCTGTTAACGACTCCGCTCATATTTCGTGCAAAACTGGAGAGTCCTGTCTTCTCCGCGGTTTTCTGCCCACTATTCAAGAGATCGCGCAAAGTCTGGTTATCCTGCAACACAGCCCCAAGTTGTTGATGCAATTGCTCGATTGTCTCTTTGGGATCGTAAGCATTTGTCAGCAGTTCGTGTAATTTTTGTTCAAACCAGTGGTAACGCTGATTATATGCATCTAGCTCGTGCCGATGTCGTTTCCGCTCCGATTCAAGATCAACACGAACAGCACGAACTTCAAGTTGATGCTGTTCCCTTTCCAACCCAATCTGTCGCTGTAAGGCTTCAACTTTATGACCTAATGTATCGCCCCTCATCCGCAAAAGTTTATCCTGCTCGATGACTTTTTTCTGTAAGACGGAAATTTGCTCGAGCAGATTTTTTTCGCAATCTTCACGAGCTACAAGGCTCTTTTTCTGAGCGCGAAAAACGTACTGATAATCAAGTGAGGCCGGTAGAGCCGCTATATAATTTCGCACCGCATCAGGATATTGGCTAAGGTCAGTGTTAAATTCCGTTCTCTCTGGTGGAATGGCCGTCACCTGAAATTCTTCAATAATGAAACCAGAATTATCCACCAGATCGGAAATACTGTCGCGTGTGAAAAAATGAACGTGTGTAGAATCAAGTAACCCCAATGAACGGTAGTCAAACTTTCCGGAAAGCATTTCATAAATGACCGAAGAGTGAGTGATATTCGGCACAGAAATGACCACGGCTTCCCTGACGTAGGGCTGAAGACGGGTTAATACTTCTTCCGGATTCCTCAAATGTTCAAGGACATCAGCAAATAGCGCCACGTCGAATTGATCTTCCCGAAAGTACTTGCTGAAGTCGATTGTCTCGAGATTCTCAACGATAACTTCACGGCAATATTTGCGCGCTTCTTCAGCATCTTCAGGGTCCATCTCTACACCGGTGACGATACAACCGCGCTGTTCCTTCAGCACCTGAGATATGTAACCTGACGCACAGCCAAGATCGAGGACCTCTTTCCCCTCGCCCACCAGATTGATTATGCGGGTATGAGTGCTCTCGTGGTTGTCGAGATCAATTTTAAACTTGGCGTACTTAGACATTAACCGAGGCTCCCTCTTCTTGTTTCAGGTATTGTTCTCTTTCTTCCTGATATCGCCGATCAATACACTGCCGGCTCCATTCCCAGACATGGTTGAGCTGCCCCACGGTATTACTCCCGTCAATCCGCGCCCGATATTCACAGGTGATTTTTTTCAAATGCACCAGGTCGGTCACTGCTCCAAGTTTGATCCAAAAATCCCAATCCTCCAATACATGCAGCATCGGGTCCATACGAACAGCTGGCAGGTCTTGACGTTCATCAAGCAACTGCCTCTCGAACAAAACACAGAGTATCGGAATAAAATTGGTCTTCAGAATTTCTTCCCGCGAATAATCTTTGGAATAACAAAGCTCCAGACCGGTTGTCATATACCGACGGGAATCAAATGGGCAGACGATCTGTGTAGCCCTAAGCGCATCAGCATAAACCGCTCGGAAGTGATTTCTTTCCAACTGTTCAACCAAATCGCTGGTATGCCATGGATAAAACACATCATCATCATCAATAAAGCCGACATAATTTCCACTGGCTGCCTCCAAGCCCTGATTGGCGCTGTTGGAGCGTCCCAAAGGATGAAGGTTTTCGATTATTCGCAACTGCGGCAAAGGACATACTTGTTCAGCGTATTCACGAATCGATGGCCCGCCGTCATTGACCAGCACAACCTCGATATTAGGGTAAGTCTGTATGTTTATGCTTTGCAGGCACTCCCGCAAATAGAGCGGACGATTCACCGTTCTGACAATATAACTGACAAGCGGAAGATCACTCATGCACAACGGCTCCTGTTTTGGACAATTCCCCAATCTAATAAATGACCAATCTTCCTTAGTCAACGCTGATTGAATAATTACGGAGGACCAGGTTTTAATGGGCCATTATTATTGTAGTTACTTGACTTACCGCCCCCTAAATCGGCATACTCCGACCGGTAAATAACACCAATTACTGAGAAAATTCCTACAAGGCTCATATACCATGTATCGCGACCATTCTATCGCAATTGTCATCCCAGCCTACAATGAAGAGCTGTTGATTACGCGCACCGTTACCACCCTGCCCGATTTCGTTGACCACATTATTGTCGTCGATGACAAAAGCAAGGACCGAACCTCCGAAATCGTCAATGAACTTTCAGCAAAAGATGGCCGGGTACACCTTATTCGCCACGAAACAAACAAGGGTGTGGGCGGAGCAATAAGCACCGGCTATGTCTGGTGTCGGGAAAACAATATTGATATCGCGGTCGTCATGGCCGGTGATGGCCAAATGGATCCTCTTGACCTCCCCGCTCTTCTGGATCCGGTAGTAGAAAACCGAACCGACTACGCCAAAGGAAATCGACTTGTCACCGGTGAAGCCTGGAAAAAAATTCCCCACGTCCGATATCTCGGAAATTCCGGTCTGACTCTACTGACAAAGATCGCCAGTGGCTACTGGCATGTCACAGATTCTCAAACCGGCTACACCGCTTTAAACAAAAAAGCTTTGAAGCTTTTGCCGCTTGAAGATATTTTTCCACGCTATGGAATGCCAAATGACTTTCTCGTTACCCTCAATATTTACAACATGCGGGTAATGGATATACCAGTAAATCCTGTTTACAACATCGGCGAACAAAGTGGCATCAAGGTAAGAAAGGTTCTCTTTTCTCTTTCATGGCTACTCGGCCGCCTGTTCTGCAAGCGCATGGTGCAAAAATATATTATTCGCGATTTCCACCCTCTAATATTTTTTTACGCCCTGGGTGGATTACTGCTTGTTCTGGATGGTGCGCTGATGCTGCGTCTTATGTGCGTCTGGGCCAGCGTTGGCAGCATCCCGAAAATCAACGCCTTGATGGTCGCTCTATTCACCATTTTGGGGTTCCAGTCGATTCTCTTTGCCATGCTTTTTGACATGGAAGCAAATAAGGATCTCAAGGGGCGAGACTAATCGCAGATACCCCAACTAAACGGCTGCGGCCAGATACTTTCTTTTCACAAAGGAGATGTGCATCAATGCACCTAAAACGGCAAAAAGCACTTCTGAAGTAAAAAACCACAAGCGGCTCATCACTGAAAAAGTAGCGGCGACCTCAACAGGAATGCCCGCACCAACAAAAAAGGCGGCGATAACACCTTCCCTCACCCCGATTCCACCCGGCACGACCAATGCTAAAATACCTATGACTGCAGCCAGTGGAAAAGCCCCTAATGCCACAAAGGGCAACGGATTATAATAAATACTCCTAAGGCAGATTACATAACCAAGACTCCAGAATAACCAGGTCAGAACTGATAGCAATGTGACTCTAAAAAAAACATCCAGGGGAATAAGTGGAATTCGCTCAGCCAGACGAAACCAACTGAGCATCAATCGCTTTACAGCCGGCAGGAAAATGAAGACCATAGCTCCAAGTGTTAAACCTATGCGTGCCGCAAGCAATAATGGCGCAGGTAAAGCCTGAGCAGGAGCAAAGTAAACACCAATCGCCATGCCCGTCCAAAGCATAATTACCTGCACTAGCAATACAAGATTGGTAATTTCTACAACAGATGTACGAGTGAAGTTTCGAAGGTAAATAGTTCGGCCCGCGATCATCCATACTTTTCCAGGAATATATTTACCAAAAATTGCCAGGGCAGTACCAACAGTACAGACGCTAAGTGGCGTAGTGATCCGTATCGCCCTAAGCGCCTCGCGCCACGAAGCCGAATCAAGTATATGCCCAACTAGTGCAAAACAGACACCAAGAGCATAATAGCCCCAACTGATATTTCCCGGGATATAAAAAAGCCCATTGCGATAAAGATAGACAAGAGTGAAGGCAATAGAGACGACAACAAAAGTCCTCAATATCGTCTGAGGTTTGACCCCCTTCAATTTGTCGCCAGTTTCGTCCCGATTAGGCGCCATAATTTTTGCCTGTGTATGGCGCTTTATCTTTTATCACCCGACATGGGATCCCAGCGGCAAGGCAATTGTCGGGTATATCCGCATTAACAACAGAGTTCGCCCCAATCACAACATTACTGCCAATTTTCACTCCTGGCAGAACAACGGCGTTCATGCCAATCCATACATTATCACCTATGCGAATCGGTTCTGCCACATCCCACTTGTCATAATCATCTAGATTATGATTAGCGCTAATCAGTCCAACTCCAGGTCCCATTTTCAAATTGCAGCCAATTTCAATTCCGTTTTTTCCCTGGATATAGCAATGGGGACTCATGCCCGGAACTGTATTATTACCAACTTTGATTTTATGAGCAGCGACAACTCTTGATGTGTAATGCATAGGCCAAGAGGCAAAAAAATTAATGCAAAACACTTTTTGTGGGAGGAAATAAATGAGCAAAAGAAATCCTGGATACCCAGAGGCCTTTGGATAGAAGAACCTAACCCAGGAAAACAAAAACTCAATTTTCTGGAGAAAAGACTTCAAAGAATCTTCTGTTGAGAGAATCATAGACTATCTTAATTCGAACTTTATATTTATCCAAAGCATTAAACCGGGTGTTATACACGCCACCACGCTCCTGTGGTTTTGCGGCGACTTTCCCCTGCCTCCAAAGTGTTATGAACTCACAGGCGCTACGGATCATCAATTTCTTTGCAACATTCCTCACTCCTTTCCACGAACTCACCCTCTTTATACTTTCACTCGCCGCAAGATAAATATCTCCCTCATCAACGCCGGGGGTCATTTCGTGAACAGTCGCCGACAAATTCCCGTCTCCATAAAGCACACTCCACTCAATTGGCGTTGCCCCTTTATTATCAGGCAGTGCTCCGGGATGAATATTTACAAACTGCTTAAGTATTAAAGTCTTCTCTTTCAGGATTTGTGACAATGAGCAGACAAGCACTAACTCCTCGGACCTTTGGGTCAGATGTTCTCGTGAGGATAGAGAATTTAGTGATGATACTTCATGGTATGCTATTGAATACTTATCAGTTAACATCCTGATTGAATATCTATCAAAAACTTTCTTAACAATACCTGAGTCAGCAAAAGGACTGTTCAACAAGGCCGTTACAAAAACACCATTTACGATCTCCCCTACCGTAAAACGTGAAATTATCTTTAGTATCCCCTGCTTACTCCCCGTCCGCTTCAAGCCAATCACGGATGTCGGTGGTAGGCCCGCCCGAATCAGTCCATCCAGACACGCCGCGCCATATTCTGATATGCAATTAGAAATAAAAATATAATCTTTACTCATCCCACCAACCGCAACAGTAACGGCGAACCGTACCGATAGACCGCCAAAGGCATACTTCTGAACACACGACCGGCCAGAGATGGAATAAAAGAGTTTGGCTTTAGCATCTGCCCCGAACTGGCCGCTCCCTTAGTGTTAGAATAATATACAGGCTCACTAGTAGCACCCCAGCTTTCCTTGAATCGAATCAATCCTTCATTTGTTCTGTGACTGATTCCGAAATCAAATATTCCCACGCCTCCACTCTCGCAGTCTGCAATCACATGATCAAATAAAAGATTATTAGGTCGAAGAGTCATGACTTCTTGATTATCTCGAGAGGCTCCGTATAGATAAATTGTGGCTGACTGGCACCGATTAATCACAATACCAGATATCATCTGGCCCTGATAATGTGCACCCCATAGTTCGAGACTATTGTCGTCGAAAAGATCCTTCAATAGGGAAAAGTGCGCTTTAGGATATACTGGCACTCCTTGACGTCGACGAGTTTCAACCATCAAATCATAGAACACGCCTTGAAACTCATCGAAACCATTCCGGAAAACTTCCACTCCAGACTGCGTCGCCTTCTTTATCCCTCGTTTAACGGCCGTGGCGTATCCCTTTCGCACGTGCGCCATTCCCGGATCTAAACTCAATCGGGAGACCAGATAACCGCTATCATAGGATTGAAGCCCGGCAATCGGCTCAGCGTTCTTAAGCAGCACACTGCTAATACCTAACGACTTAACAAATTCGCCAACTAGGCGACAAGCATCAGATGCAAACTGAATATCAGCCAGCAATAATGGGACATGATGACTAAATGGTAACACTACGAGTTTTTTCGCAAAACCGGGTAAGAGACTTTTAATGCAAACAGGCATTATGGCAATCACCTGACCGCCATCTTCTACCATTAGTGGCAAGTAACTATAGCGATAAACAGAAGATACACACTGCCCCCAAACCCTTGAGTAATAAATACTCGCACCATGGTTCTCGACAAAATCGTCGTACCGTCGCACATCATCTTTGGTCTGGGCCACTACTATTTCCATCAGGCGACCCGTGAGGCGATAAGTTTAGCAAAATTGATGAAACTGTCTCTGCCGAACTGGGCAACATGTTCGAGGTAGTCCGCAGACCATCTTTCAGGATGAATTTGAAACACCAATTTATCACTGGGACGATCTGTCAAGTAGCGCAACAGTTCCTCTCCGGAAGTAAAACTTGCCGAGACGGCGGACATGACCGTGTCACGTCGATTGGATTTAGACTGTGACCAATTACGTCCCGTATCGGTCACATAGGCGACAGAAGAATAATCTATATTGAGATAGACCTCTCCAAGTATCGATAACTCTTTAAGCCGACTCTGGCCTTCATCTGTCCTCCAGAGGTCTCGATTATCATATGGCTTGAGAGGACGTCCGTGCATGGAAATTGTCTCGATCGGCACGACTTTCCTGAAGTTCTCGAGGTTTTTGACAAAATCGCCATACGCCAAACTAAAGTCACCATTCGTATCGGAAAGATTTTCATAGTGATAGCCAATTTCATGCCCCATTAAGGCAATTTCTTGAACCAGAACTTCATCCCAGGAACACGATTTTGCTCGAAAATAATATGTCGCCCGAATTCCTAATTCCGCCTCGAGAGATGCCATTCTCAGCGCACACTGAGGCCGTCGATCAACGTCGTGACGAATGCAGCAGAATTGGGCTGGCTGCTCAGGCATTGCCATAAGCTCGGCAAAGGTCAGTATCTGTGAGTATCCCTTTTTGATCGCCTGAAGATAATCTTTATAGGCTTCTAAAGTGAAATCAGTTTGATTCATTGAAAGTCAACCAAATAGAATTTTAAATTGATAGCCAGCGAACACTACGCAGGAACAGCTTCACGATTGGCACTGCGAACAGCCTGAACATTGAACAATTTTTTGCGCAACCTCAAACAGGGTCCTTCAATAAAATGCCAAGAAACAACAGAAACAATCGCAGTAGCGACTGTAGAAATTAAACATAACCAAAGCGGGTGATAACTACGGAACAACAAACTAATCAAAAGCTGCTGCACTGGAAATGCATAAACATATAATCCGTAGGAAAAGTCTCCAAACTTATTTATGTTAAAAACAACGGGCATTGCATAGGCCAAATTGTATACGAGATAAGAAAAAGAAAAGTAAAATATCAGTCTAATATCCGATGCAAAGAGACAAATTGCCAAGCTCAGCATTAGCAATGGAATAGAAACAGGAACCTTTTCTCGATAAAGATAAATCGTAGAGCCTATAAGAAAAAAAATCATCAACTGTATAACCTGAGCGATTAGCATATAGCCAACTACGAGTGAAGAATACTCTGTCCTTGTCTGACACCATGTCTCAAAAGAAAATAATCCCAATAGCAGAAGTATGACTACCCGGCGTTCACGAAAAGCCCCTGTCACTCCAAGCAGCAAAACGGCGATATACGCTGTGAATTCGATTGGCAGAGACCAAAGTGAACCATTAATTGCATTGGGGTAAGGATTGCCATGGAATACATCGGCAATACTGTAGTGCAAAGGATAAACAAGCATATTCTGCTTGATGTAAACCCATACCGAGGGATTTCGCAGATATTCTCCAATAGGAAGCCCAGTAGCTAAAGGACCAATCACAAGTGCAGAAAATAATATCGCCGCCAATAAACCAGGATATATACGTAGGAATCGTTTTAAAAGGAAACGGACGACACTGCTGTCACTGATCCAGCTCTTTGTGACAAGATACCCACTAATGACAAAAAATCCCGGAACCCCATAACCACTTAATGGGCGTAACAAAATTGATTGCCCTGGTTCATCCTGTCCAAGTAGAACCCAAGAATGGCTATAAATAACTGTCAAGGCAAACAGATATCGCAAGATATCAAAGTTATTTTTCCGATTAATATCGCCGTAAGAAAAATATCTACTCAAGGCATGCCTCTAAACTTTCGGTATAACCCGTTCCGAGGGATCTACTGGAACGTCCTGAGCAATTTTGGATGTTCCAAGTCTCCAGGTTCTAACTTGTACAAGGACACACCCGCAGGAGTCGTTTCCAGATTAAGCAGTTGCATCAGGGCGTCATTATAGGTTGTAACAAGCAGGAATTCAACCCCAGTTCCTCTCAGTTTATCGAGGAATCGCCCCTTAGGTACCCGATAAAGCCCAGCGACACTATTCTCCGATAGATAGTATCTAAGTGGTAACTCTGTCATACGCATATTGCCGACATAAATATCACTATCGTTCCCTGCGATAAGCAACCTCTCCTTACCTACAATTGCCTTAATGTCTCGGGAAATATCCGCAAAGGTCTTTTGGTAAGTAAAACCTTCATATGAGCCACTGTGGATAGGTAATCCGACAATCGAATAACTGCGAACAAGGCCATAAAACATTACGATAACCCACCCAAGCATACATATGTTACGCGCTCCAAAATAAAATCGAGGAGCAGGACGCGTTGGAAGAGAAGTAAAATACATCGGAAGTAAAAAAAATACTGTCGTTACATAACGAAGGATACTGAGCGACTGAAGCCCATATTGCGTCAAAACATAGTGGGCAAGATTGAGTGATGGCAGTAGCAATATCGCTGAAAGTATTGCCAATGAAGGTTTCGGCAAACTTTTATAAAGAGTGATTTGATAAACTGCGATAACAACCAACAAACACATAATAGTGTTTTGCTCAAGAAGAAAATCGAATAGATGATCAATATATACTAAATACTTAAATGGATCGGTCTCAAGACGATTCATCACAATAAGTGGTGAGTTTTCAAGTTTGATGTTCCACACGTATTTTAAATAATAAAAACGGCCCGCCACTATAACCAACAACAGGCTGAACAGATGGGTTCCAGCGTATTCCTTAGGATCAAGAAACTTTTTTAAAGAGGCTGGCCTTAAGTCACAAGCAAGCCAAACAACAAACAGGATTGCTACGTAGTAAACATTTGTTGATTTAATTGCCGCTAACAACAAAAGTGAAGATACGATCAAAAATAGGCGTTTACCACCCTCACCTAGAACCGGTTCTCGCAAGAGAAAGAAGAAAAACAATGCCACTGAATAGGCCGAAACTACATCAGCATAAAAAGTGACAAGCTGCTCAGAAAAAGATGTTGCAACAACAAACAAAATAAATCCAGCCAAAATTCGAGAACTGAAACTTGTCTGCTTGACGGTATAATAGGCGATAAACGAGCCTAAAACTGCATACATCAAAGTAAACAACGAAGCACACTGCTCTACGGTGCGACCATAAAAATCGAACAGATAGACTGCATGTAAAGGATAATAGGATGTATATGAAAAAATATTTATCAGGTCGGCGGATTTACGGAGATAACCACTCTCGTAAATAGATTTGGCGTCAATCATCCAATAGGTGAAATGATCCCACTTCGGGAAGTAGAAGGTAAAATTTATTGCAACTAGATACCCATAAAAAACTGCCAATATCAAAGTAACTAGCAAATCCCCCAAAGTAATCCGACCAAGTATTTCAGGGAAATTCTTCAGCTCTGCTGCTGGCGAACTACAGCTCCTGACAGATATTGGGCGCCACAAACCAAACATCAAGTAGAAAACTGAAATCGCAGCCGTAGCTAGGCCATAAAAATGCAGATTTCGCCCTGTCACAAGGTAGCCAAAATGACCGGCGGTCAACACAACTGCATTCAATATTGACGAGCCAAAGATTACAGCAAAGAAGGAGGCCGCTATTAAACGAGGATTACCAAGTGTTTTCCTGAAGTAGTAGACAGGTCCCAGGCCGCAAATAGCGAACAACACCAAGTAATATAAAAAACCCTTCATCAACCCCTCCTACAGAAATTGACATCAGGAGAATATTCTAGGTGACCGCTTTCCCCCATCTTTGCTAATGAACTCATGCTTCTGCCTCAGTGAGCAAACTTGTCGAAGCATTCAATCCGTATAATCTCCCACAGCGGTTGCAAAAATATTGTCCGTCTGCCGAATGCTCCAGCCGCTCACCGCATTCACAAACCCAGCCGATACGTCTTGCCGGAACACCGGCCATAAGCGCGTAATCCGGGACGTCTTTTGTCACAACCGCTCCGGCGGCAATAAACGCATGTCGGCCTATATCATGACCACAGACAATGGTGGCATTGGCGCCAATAGAAGCACCTTCCTTAACCAGGGTCTTGCGGTAGTGCTCGCTTCCTCTTTGGGGATACTTGCACCGGGGGTCCGTAACGTTGGTAAAAACCATCGATGGACCGCAAAAAACATAGTCTTCAAGCTCAACACCTTCGTAAAGGGAAACGTTGTTTTGGATCTTGCAGTTGTTGCCAATCGTCACATTACCAGCAACCATAACATTCTGCCCTAGTGACACATTGGCGCCAATTCTGGCCCCTGGCATAACATGGCAAAAATGCCAGACTTTTGTATTTTCACCAATTTCAGCTCCTGCATCGACAAAAGCTGAGGGGTGAACAAAATAATTGCTGTTCATAATCCCTCCTTGGGCGACAAATAACGACTAGGCAAAAAATGCTTTGATCTGCTCCACCACATACAACTGCATATCCCGGGTAAGTTCCGGATAGATCGGCAGCGCCAAGGTATGGCTCGCCGCATGTTCACTCTTTGGGAAATCTCCTGTGTTATACCCGAGGTAGCGAAAACACTCTTGTTCGTGAAAAGATACAGGATAATAAACTTCTGTCGTCACTCCTCTCCCCTGAAGGAAATCACGCAACTCATTACGTCGGGAGTCTACACTGATGACATACTGATTATATATGTGATTTTCGCGTGACCAGGTAATCGCCGGTGTTTTTAACCCGGCAATTCCTGAAAGATGCTCGTCATAAAAAACAGCATTGGCTCGACGCATCTCATGCCATGTATCGAGATGCGGTAGCTTGACAAGAAGAACTGCCGCTTGAAGAGCATCGAGGCGAAAATTTCCGCCAATCAAAGAATGATAATATTTCGGCGCCGAACCATGATTGCGCAGCTTCGCCAACTTTTCCGCAAGCACCTCATCGTTGGTGACAACCATACCACCGTCGCCCATCGCACCAAGATTCTTGCTCGGAAAAAAGGAAAAGCAGCCCATCTTACCAATACTTCCTGAGGATTTAATCTTGCCGTCAACCGGGCAGGAAGAACCAATTGCTTGGGCCCCATCTTCTATCACAGGTATATCGTAACGGTTGGCGATCTTCATGATATGCTCCATGTCAGCGCACTGACCGTAGAGGTGCACGGGAATTATCGCCTTCACCTTGGGGATCAGCTCCTTGTTCACCTCAAGCCAGTTTTCCAGGGCGACTGGATCGATGTTATAGCTATCAAGGTCAATATCGACGAACGCCGGAGTCGCCCCGAGGCGGGCGACCACACCGACAGTGGCAAAAAACGAATAGGGCGTCGACAGAACAATATCACCCGCACCGACATCAAGCGCCATCAAAGCAGCAAGAAGTGCGTCAGTACCTGACGACATGGATATTCCATATCTCACCCCTGCGTACCGAGCGATCTGTTCTTCCAATTCCTCGACCAGAGGCCCCATAATGAATCGACCAGAGTCAACAACTCCTTCAATGGCTTTCATCAATTCGGATTTTAACGGCGTGAGCTGCGCAGCAACATCAAGAAGTGGAACGTTCAAGGTCATACCTCATTATAAATTCAAATTAGTAACGACTTAACCAAACATAATCTCTAACGAGCAAAAAATTCTCTACTGGGAATGCAACCGGGTCTGATAGTCAGGGTCGCGATATCGGGCCACAGCATCAGCCGGAGTTCCCTTGAAAACAATCTTCCCTGCCGACAAAAGGATAACCTCATCAGCAAGAGTTTCTACCATACCAAGACTGTGGGTCACGATAATCAGCGTCTTTCCAGCCGCTATCAACCGATCAAAATATGCTTTGCACTTTTCCTGGAAACGCTCGTCACCGACAGCAAGCACTTCATCGACAATCAAGATATCCGGATCCCGATCAATCGCCACACTAAATCCCAGACGAGCAGACATCCCAGAGGAATAATACTTGATTGGCGTATAAGCGAAATCCTGCAAATCAGCGAACTCGAGAATATGCGGCACACGCCCTTCAATATACTTCTTTGATTGCTGATGAAGAGAACCGTTAAGGTAAATATTCTCAATGGCGTTCAAATCTGGATCAAATCCGGCTCCCAGCTGGATAAGAGAATCAGTAGTTCCGTTTGTCACGATCTTCCCACTTGTGGGAGGAAGCACACCAGCCAGCACACGAAGCAGAGTACTTTTCCCAGCTCCATTACTGCCAATAATGCCAAAAACCTGCCCTTTTTTTACGGAAAAATTGATATCTTTCAGGGCATCAAAAGTCGAATAATGCTGAACCTTGCCCTTCACAAGACGTTGCAACAGCGATTCCTTCAAGGTGGTCGGTCGTTGTTTATAAGCGCGAAAGACAACCGATATACCCTGAATATCCATTGCCAGAGTTGAATCTACTCCCACACGAGGCAGATTCGTATTGTCCGATACGCACTCCTCAACATTCGACTCAATGTTCAACATGACGCTACACAAAATAAATAAATTTTTCGTCGGCCCGCTTAAACACCCAAAGGCCAATAACAAGAACAAGATAAGAACCGAGAAGATTAAAGCAGTATGATTGTACGTCGGGCATCGCCCCTTCGTAATACATTCCCCTCATCTGCTCGATCACACCGAACATCGGATTAAGAGTGACATAGGGAACCAACCATTCAGGGAGCATTTCCCTGCTGTAAAGCACGGGGCACAGATAGTATAACGCCTGCATAACCACCCCAACCAAATGTTGGGTGTCCTCGAAAAAGACATTGGAAACTGCAAAAAGAAGCGAAATGCCAACCGTGAAAAAAAACATTGGCAAAAGCACTAGTGGCAAGCCCAAAGATGCGAGAGGCAATCCTCTCCCCAATGCCAGCATAACAATCACCAGTGGAACAAGTGACAGGAAAAAATTAACGAGGTTGGACCAAGCTATCGACAATGGAAATATATATTTTGGAACAGAGACATGATCCATCAGGCTGGCATTTGCCCGGATTGTCCCCAAACAGCCTTGAGTAGTCGAATTAAAATATACCCAAGGCAACATCCCGGTAAAAAGAAATACAGCATAATCCTTCATTCCCGACTTCATGATGTTGGCAAAAACGACCGCCAGTATCAGCATCATGAACAACGGATGAAGCATGCTCCAGAGATAACCAAGAAAACTGCGCTTATACCTTTTACGCAAATCTCTCGTCACAGACTGCTTGAGGTACTCCCTGTAGGCATACATCTGCTCAACAAATTCACTGACCAACCCGGTGCCTAACATACCTCAAGTCTTTGCTGCTTATCTAAACGCAATTATCATCAAGCGATCGATCGACTTAATCGACCCGAACGACTCAACCACCAACAAGCATCGGATGACCACGATCGCGCGGTGAAACAACCTCACTCATTCTCATCTTATAAACCAGATCAATCGAGGGCCGGGCATCCTGCAAGCCAAAGCCTCTACCAGCTACTATCTCCTGATAGGACACTGTATGCAGGTCCGTGAATCCCTGACTGAAATCAAGCTCCTGCCCGTCAATCAATATTGAGCGATGAGCAAACTTTCCCTGAGCTCGCACGCGTTCTGGCAGGTCACTTTCTTCGACAGATAGAAACCATTTTACACGCGCCCGCTCAAGATCTAGATAGCCGGACATGCGTCGACCATCATTCAGATGGACTTCCTGATATTCTACATTGCCAAAAATCCACATCAGCATATCGTAAAAGTGAATGCCAATGTTCATTGCGACACCACCGGATTTTGCCATGTCAGTTTTCCAGGACGCATCGTACCATGAACCACGACGAGTAACATAAGCAAGTGAAACATCTATTTTCTGTCCACCAGCACTCTCGTGAATCTGCGTTCTCAAATCGCTGATAGCCGGATGATGTCGCAACTGAAGGATACAATGAACCTTCTGCTTTGTTTCGTCCTCAATTTCCTGCAATGCATCGAGATTCCATGGATTGATAACCAACGGTTTCTCGCAGATGGCATCGGCTTTGACGCGTAGAGCAAGACGAGCATGAGCATCGTGCAGATAGTTAGGAGTGCAAATAGAAATGTAGTCTACTTTTTTTTCCGGAGAGCTACGCCGTAATTTTTCAAGATGGCGGTCAAAACGCTCAATCTCGGTAAAAAAACGACAGTCAGGGAAAAAACTGTCAAGTATGCCGACTGAATCATGCGGGTCAACAGCCGCAACCAGTTCCCCTCCTACATCTTTCATCGCTCTCATATGACGCGGCGCAATAAATCCGGCGGCCCCAATCAGTCCAAAATTCATACAAAATCTCCATGATATTCGGTAGATAACTTGGTGGTCTATTCATCGGATATTTTTATAAAATGTGCAAACGGCCCCCTGCTATTTGGATACTGCACAAAATTGACAGACATACATTTTTGCAACATCCTGACCCCCTTTGACAAAACTTAATCCGGGTAGACGACCGACTGCTTCGATGCCAAGACCGGCCCGGCCGACCACCCCACTCCGCTTCTAATATCCTTTAATTTATCACTTTTATATTCCTCCTCGCCTGACTGGTGTTTGCATCGAAGGTGTTTCTTCGTTTTTGGTTTTTTGGAGGAGGTTTTATGAACATTAAAAAACTGGCACAAAGTGCCGGATTGCAGGAACAAATAATGCGGGAACTCCGCTTATTTTCATACATGCTTCAAAATGGAGATATTCACAGGCTCGACAAGGCCGGGTTAATCGGCGACCTGTCAGCGGAGATAGAAGGAGGTCTTATCCCGCGAAACAAATTCTGCGGAGGACATTACTGCCTTAATTCAATGGAAATTATCGACGCCCTGGAAAGCCTTGATGAGAGAGAAATCAAGTTTGCTCCAGAGTTTTCTCGAAGTTCGATTGAGGCAAATCTGGTGACTCCTTTGGAATTTCCGGGTCTGAACGGCACATCCTCAGCATTTCATCGCCTATATGTAAAGCAGGCAAAAATGCTGCGAATGATCCTTCAGGAAGCGGAACGACAGGATGCCGTATTTTTGCGGGTTGGACTCCTCGGCACAGTCCCTCGCGAGGATCTGAGTCGCGGCCTGGATATCATTAGCTCAGCAGTTCGCTATAAATTGTTTTATGAGCGTCTTAGCCAGCGACACGGCAGTTATGAGCTGAATCTGCCGTTAAGATGTGGCGGTGAAACGTTAATTAATATCCCGGCTTCACCGGTAGCTGCGGGGACAACCAACAGTTACCAGGCATGTATTGGCTTTAATCCTAATCAGTTTGGCCAAGCGGCAAATCTGATGATTGCCACAAGCTGGCTGCGAACACTGATCGCAGCCTCTTCTCCGTTTGCCTTTGGAGAAATCTGCGCCCATTGCACCAGAGCACTCGTCTGGTCGCCCGGTATGGATCCGACTCTTCAGTTGTCGCCTTTTGGCCCTGGTAGTTATTTCCAGGAAAATGGCCGCAATGTATTTAATGAGTGGTTGCAAATAGTCGCCCAGCAGGAAGAGGTTCTGCCCTACGATAATCCCGAAGCAAATAAAAATCGCAGCGGGATGTTTGCAGGTCTTTCATTACTGATGGGGACCTATTGGGTATGGTCAGGTAGATTGCGATTCGGGTTACAGGATTCCATGCTCGATCTTTATTATGAAGACCGCTCACCGGATACTGGTCTGACCATCATGGATGATGTGGCGAATACCGCTGTTTGTCTCGGATATATCGCCTACTGCATTAAACATGGGATTGATGCAAGAGGACTGACAAACTATCGTGAAGCCGAGCGTTGCGTCGATCTGGTCGCTCGTCATGGCTTGTCAGAAAAAGCTGAACACTACGTAACTTGGAGAGGTCGTAAACTGAGTGTCATGGAAGTATTGCTGGACGATTACCTACCAAATGCTCTGGCAGGTCTGCAGGACTACGGCTTTGCAGATTGCCTGGCTGAAAAACTGGTTGGCGTAGTCACCCGCCGTATTGAAAAAAAACTTACCGCGAGCGACTGGCTTGTCGGATTGTATCAGAAGCTTGAACGTATGAGTCCAGCAACTCCACCACTCGAGATTATCAGGGAGGTCTATCTGCGAACCGCTGAGATGCAGAATAGACAATCCGATACCATGGACTTTGTCGGCATCGCCGATATAGAGTTTTAATTCAAACTTTGCACCATGTTTTGATAGAACAAGCAGCTTTGGTTAGTGCCAATGCTGCTTGGGAGGTATCACCTTACACTCAAAATGTTCAAAAAGGATTTTGAAACACTTTCGATAAGCATATCCAATCGAATCGCCTATCAGGATATGCCTGAGCCAATGCAAATCACCCAAAGCGCCCGGTAATATAGTCGGCGGTACGCTGATCATTTGGCTTCTGGAAAATCTTCTTCGTCAAACCAAATTCAATAAGTTCTCCATGCAGCATAAAACCTGTGAGGTCTGAAATTCTCGCTGCCTGTTGCATACTGTGAGTGACAATTACAATTGTATATTTTTCTTTGAGCTCAAATATCAATTCTTCGATCTTCGCTGTAGCAACTGGATCCAGAGCAGAACATGGTTCATCCATCAGCAGCACTTGAGGTTCGATTGCAATCGCTCTGGCAATACACAATCGCTGTTGCTGCCCTCCCGACAACTGTAAAGCAGAACCATGTAATCTCTTTTCAACCTCACACCACAAACCCACCGATTTGAGACTTTCACGGACTATGTCGTCAAGATACGATTTCCGCACATGACCCTGTATCCGCAGGCCATAAGCGACATTCTCATAAATAGATTTAGGAAATGGAGTTGATTTTTGAAAAACCATTCCAACCTTGCGCCGCAATTCTGTAACGTCAACCGAAGGATCGTAAATATCAAGACCATCAAGAAGAATGGAACCAGAGGCTCGAGAAGAAGGTACAAGATCATTCATCCGATTCATCGCCCTCAATAGAGACGATTTGCCACAACCGGATGGTCCGATAAATGCCGTTACCTTCCTTGAGACAACATCCAAATCGATATTCTTTACTGCATGAAACGTCCCATAAAATAGATTGAAACCTCGCAAAGCAAAGACCAACTTCTCCTGAGTATCAGAATTCTCCTGTTTTACAGCTGCTTCCATCTATCATTCCTATACAATTTCTGCCGTCAGTTTACGCCTGATGTGATTTCTGAGATAGATCGCCGACATATTTAAAACGATCACTATCAGCAATAGCAGTATCGCTGTGCTGTAAACCATCGGTCGCACAGCTTCGACATTCGGCGACTGAAAACCAACATCATAAATGTGAAAGCCTAAATGCATGAACTTCCGTTCAAGATGTAAATAAGGGAACTCCCCATCCACAGGTAACGATGGAGCCATTTTAACAACTCCCGTCAACATCAAAGGTGCGACTTCCCCGGCAGCTCGCGAGACAGCCAAAATAACTCCGGTAAGAATGGAAGGCACCAGAGATGGTAAGATTGTATACCGCATTACTTCATACCGAGTAGCACCGAGTGCATAAGATGATTCTCGATATGATCGCGGAATAGCCCGCAGCCCTTCTAACGTTGTGACAATCACAGTCGGCAGAGTCAATAACGCCAGAGTCAGAGATGCCCAGACTATTCCTCCCGTACCAAAGGTCGGTGTTGGCAACTTATCAGAAAAAAAGAGCTGATCTACCCTCGCGCCGAGCACATACACGAAAAACCCCATGCCAAAAACACCATATACGATTGATGGAACCCCTGCGAGATTATTAACAGCAATGCGTACCAAGCTAACTACCAACCCTGGCCGAGCGTATTCACTAAGATATATTGCAGTCAGCACCCCAAGTGGAGTGACGATTACACTCATGACAATGACCATCAGCACTGTACCAAAAATCGCTGGAAAAACCCCTCCTTCCGTGTTCGATTCCCGAGGATCATCGCTGACAAATCGCCACATTTTCTCGACAGTAAATAGCAGACGATCAGAAAAACTCAGGCGTTCAGGAAAATATACCTTAACAACCTCATCCGCAGAAATTTGCTTCTCAGCACCCCCGACCTCTCGCACCTGTAAAGGTGAACTCACCGAATCATGAACACCAATGGCCTCAGGGTTATCAAGATAACCAACAAAATTTCCCCAGCTACTGCGCTCGACAACAATCACATCAAGTGATTTCCCACGACGTAAAATATCTTTACGTTCAATCCAATAAAAATCACTCCCGTAGATATCCCGATTGCCAGTCTTTACCTGAATCTGGTTTTCATTCTCCAACCAGACTTCACCAAGGACAAGCTGATTGTCAGCAAGAGTAAATTCTTCAATCTCAGGTACGAGAAATGCCTGAAAAGAATTGGTAAACAGAATAACCAGCAAACCTGCTATCAGCGATAGAATCATCGCCAATGCCACGCCTGAAATAATTACGTAAACACCATCAGTCGCCTCATTCTTTTTTACTTGTTTTTTTCGCTTCTGGCTGACCATCTTTACCTCTACATCCCTTCAAGCCGCTTCTGCAGACGCAACCGAACGATCTCACTGACAGTATTCACCACGAAGCTCATAATAAACAGTAGCAAGGCGACAACAAAAATAACCCGATAAAGCGAGCCGCCAACCGGGGCTTCTGGCAGCTCAACAGCAATGTTGGCCGACATGGTTCGAAATCCGTCAAAAGGTGACATCGACATAAGTGGTGTATTACCTGTGGCCATCAGAACAATCATTGTTTCACCAATCGCCCGACCAAAACCTATCATTACAGCAGAAAATACACCTGGCAGAGCGGCAGGCAAAATAACTTTCCAAGCGGTCTGCCAACGTGTAGCGCCCATCGCCAGTGAGGCCGCCGATAGACGACCTGGGACACTGGAAATACAGTCTTCGGCAATGGTAAAAATCACGGGAATCACCGCAAACCCCATAGCCACACCAACAACAAGTGAATTTCGTTGGTCGAAATTAACGCCAAACTCTTCCCGTATAAAATTAACAGCGTTGTGTCCTGGAAGGATCCATTCAAGCTGTATCCCTATCAAGTAAGATAAATAAAACGCCAACCCCATCAATAAAGCCAAGCTCATTAATGCCAAATGACTTTTCGCGTGACAGATAATCTTTCGGGTAAACGCAAAACGGCCCGCAAGAACCACAGTCAGTGGCACGACGAAAAAAGAAACAAAAATCACTGTCAGGCAGCTCTCCATTCGCGGTGCCAACCACAATCCGGCAATAAAACCAACAACGACGCTCGGCACTGCCGCCATCAGCTCAACAACCGGTTTGACATACATTCGTAACGACAAACTCATAAACTGCGATGTATAAAGAGCGGCAGCCAAAGAAAGTGGCACGGCGAACAACAAGGCAAATACAGTTCCCTTTAATGTTCCAAAAATAAGAGGTACGATACTGAACTTCGATTCGAACTGATCTGTTCCTCCCGAAGACTGCCACACAAATTCTGGCCTATCGTATCCCTCATACCAAAGGCGCGAAAAAAGAGCGGCCAGGTTACCCTCGGGATGTGGAGATTTGACGTCAAAAACATCCAATTTCCCCGGGATCTCCGCATAGTCTCCGAGCACAACGATTGTATTTGCTTTACTGTTAATACCGGCAAATCTGACTTTGTAGTTTATAGTCGGTCCTTGCGGCAGAAAGCGTCCGGCAAGCTGACCGGTAGTTGTATTAAATTCCTCAACCGCACCCTTGGCTGAAATAACAAAGGCACTTCGACCGCGGGGAGAGGCAACCAACGCCTCAGGTTGTGCCAATATGGAAGAATACTCGGCGATCTGATCGAGCTGAACATCTCCTGCTCGTTCCCGATAACTCCAATTAGCCAAAGCGCCTCGTTCGTCAAGAGTAACAAATGAACGACGGCCAATCAGCGGTACTAATGCAACAAGTCCCCCTTCGCTATTAGAAACCAAATACACACTCTGCTTAAGCTCAGCCTCCCGACCAGCCACAAAAGTATAAGCCTTAAGAGTTCGACGCGCGCCAGACACAATTAGAGTATCACCCCCAGCTACCAGCAACATCTTTTCTGGAAACAGTTCAGCCGGAATAACACTAGCCTGAGAAGTCACCTTGACCTTGCCAAGCATATTCTTTTTTGCTGTCAAGCGTAACCACACAACACTTCCCTGCTGGGTAAGCAATGCCAGCGACTGTCTATTGCCTTGCGTCCAGACATCGAACCCACGAAATGCGACTCCCCGAGTCGATTCCAATAAAACCTGCTCTAACACAGGACTATTCGTTTCATTCTTCAAATCTGAAAACACATGAGGAACAATTACCTCTTCATTGAATGTCAGTTGAGGAATTCTTCGAGATATCGCTGTCCTATTATATTCGACCGCAATACTTCCAAACCGTAGACTGCCCTCGCTGTCAATAACCCAATAACGCCCGCTCTCGTAATAAACAGCTACAATTCGCACTCGTTCTTCTGACTTGAATCCATCTGCCAGCAGATTAACGGTATTATCAGTACTTTCAGTGACAATTCTTCCGGTACTTTGTTGCGATTTCAAATCAGAATTGGATCCCGGCGCGTTATCCTCCAGAATATTTACCGAATAAAGTCCGGGAAGAGCTTCAGCACCAAGTGATCGGCAGTTGACCTCTCCTATCTCAATAAATCCACACCAAAAATCACCATATTCAGAAATAAACCCGGCAAGCACACTATCGGTTTCAATGTTCAACTGGGCATTACCGGGCCTGAGTGCAATCACACCACGTTGAAAAAGTGGCAACGACTCCTTTAGCAAAACTACTACGATACCAACTACTGCAATAACAATCAGTAACCCACTAGTAGAAACGACATAGCGGGCAAGATTATCTCGCAGCCGTCGACGAAAAGACAATCCCTTACCTGGCTGATGCCCGACCTTTATCATTTGCGCATTGCTCATCACTCGCGGCCAAACTTCTCAAGTTCTTCGATCACAACAGACCCAGGCAACGGATAATAGCCATCCTTCACAACAATCTCCTGCCCTTGCCGAGAGAGTATTAGCCTTAAAAATTCCATCGTCAGACGATCCATCTTCTCTCCCGGAGCTTTATTGATATAAACATAAAGAAAACGAGATAAAGGATATTCACCAGCGTAAACTGAATCCGCAGAAGGTTCGATAAACCCAGTCCCGGTTCCATCATCCAAGGCCAGTGCTCTGACACTTGATGTCATATAGCCAACGCCACTGTAGCCAATTGCAGTTATGTCAGTAGCGACCCCCTGAACAACGGATGCCGAACCAGGTTGTTCCTTTACCCGGTCCAAAAAATCACCTTCCTGAAGCACAGCATCTTTAAAAAATCCGTATGTGCCTGAAGCTGAATTTCTTCCGTACAAGCTGATTGGTTTCCTCGCCCAATCAGCAGTCAGACCAACCTGCCCCCAGTTTTGCACCACATTTGTCGCACCACGCCTCAAGGATCGGGAAAATATTGCGTCTACCTGCTGCAAGGTAAGACCTTTAATAGGGTTATCCTTGTTGACGAATACCGCCAAAGCATCAACTGCGACTCTGACCTGAGTTGGTTTATAGCCAAATTTTTTCTCAAAAGCATCGATCTCTGTCCCTTTCATCTCCCGTGACATCGGTGCTAGCTGAGCGGTATTGGCAATTAATGCCGGTGGAGCCGTACTCGAACCCTTGCCTTCGACCTGAATTTTTACTGCCGGATACTGTCGGGAAAATTCTTCACTCCAAAAAGTCATCAGATTATTTAAAGTATCGGAACCGATACTGTTGAGATTGCCCTTAATTGGCTCACCTTTCACATATCCAGCGATATTACTGTCAACCTTAACAGGTTGGGCATAACTTTCTGTTCGCAATGACATCACTCCGAATGCAATCGCAAATAGAATAAGAATCAATCTAGAGCTTGAATATACTTGCATCGACTTCGCCATAAAGATCCCTACTGATAAATTAATTTGAAGCGTGGTGGCTCAGATACGCAGCCGACAAGTATTCACCCAAATAGCCAAATCAAGCGAAAGACAAAGGCCACACCTCACCTTGGGCCACACAACCCCAAAACGGAAATTGCACACGATCCAGACCAGACTAACGCATCTCTATATCATATTGGCAAGAGCTTGACCTGTTAGAAAGTCGTTAGCGTAAATTTGATTGGATTTTCGTTAGTTACCGACTTGACATAACTTCACCCGAAAGACTATCAATCATCTAGTCTATCCCTCAGGAAAAAGGAGCAGTTCCATGAAGGTTCATATTGATTATGCAATTGAGAAACTTAAACGAAACCTTCTTAGCCTGGCGGCCCTTACAGAGGATCAATTACGAAAATCAATCAGAGCCCTTGAAACCAAAGACGTAGAACTGGCCCGAACAATCATTGAAGACGACCGACTTGTCGATATCAGGGAGGTTGAGTTAGAGGAAGACTGCCTGCAAATTCTCGCACTCCACCAACCGGTGGCCCACGATTTACGTTTTGTTATTGCGGTGCTCAAAATAAACAACGACCTTGAGAGAATCGCCGATCTGGCCAGTAACCTCGCCGAAAGAACGCTCCAAATTTCATCTGAAGCCATTCCGGTTATTCCCGTAGATTTCAAAGAAATGGCTGGTCTTGCCTGCAGCATGCTCCAAGGCAGCGTTGACGCGTTCATCAACAACGATGCACTTGCCGCGCGGGCAATTTGTGAGGCCGATTTGAGTGTCGACCGTTTACATAGAGAGAATTACAACTTTGCTTACCGTGCCATGCAAGAACATCCGGAACATTCCAGCCGCATGCTGCCAATGCTTTCCATCTCTCGCTATCTGGAGAGGGCTGCCGATTACGCGACAAACATAGCCGAAGATGTCGTATATCTGGTCGAAGGCAAAATTATTCGTCATTCCGATTCGGATTGATCATCATACGACACCCGCATGATCATCTATAATCTACGGGAGCCTCACGAGGCGTCCGTACTGAATATCAACTATCTCAACACCATCACCACTGATGTTGATAACCGCAACAGTCGCCGACAGGTACAACAACACCCCGATAGTATAACTCCACCCCGGCAGTTCCTTCAACCACAGGGTGCACCGTTCCGATGCGCGATAACCTGACGCCGACCTGTCCAGCAATATCTTCCAGTCTGGTCCTGACATCGGGTCTGGCTGAAAATAACAATTGGTAATCTTCACCACCGGATAATGAGGCGACCAGATGTTGGTCTTTAACCGGAACTCGCGGAATACAACATGCATCCACCACAATGCGGCAATTACTCATCCTGGCAATATGCCCGGTGTCCTGAAGCAAACCATCGCTGATATCAATCATTGAATTAATCAAATCGCTACCATCCAAAGCGATGATAAACTCCTGTGCCAACTCGGGACGAAAATGGAGCTTCCGCGCCTTGTCCAACACAAAAGTTACCTCATCTGAAGAGAGCCCATCATTCAGGTATAGCGATGCGATCTTATTCGGACCTCCGTCTGCTGCCAACAATGACTGCAACCCCATCCAGGAATAACCAATTTCTCCTGTCACCCAGATATCATCACCAGCAACGGCGGTAGACCGGTAAACAGGTTTATTGGTTGTCCCAAGCAAAGATAGTGAAAAACTTGATTCTGCGCCGGAAAGGGTATCGCCGCCGACAATGATCAGCTGAAAATAATCCGCGGCCTGATGAAGTCCTGCGAAAAAACGGTTGATATAGTCATCAGAAATATTTCTTCCATACTGGCAAGACAGCAACGCTACCCAAGGGCGACCAGACATCGCCAAGATATCACTGACATTTGATGCGACAAGTTTCCATGCAATATCTTCTGGAGATGACCAGTCAAGGCGAAAATGTATATTCTCCGCCATCGTATCAACCGTCATCAGCAAATTCTGTTTTTGCCCGGGAAAGTTACAGACCGCACAATCATCACCTGGACCGGCAACAACGCCACGCTCAGGCACAGCCGGAAAACCAGCTATCACACCCTTTAAAATATCAAACTCTCGCATTCTTTTTTTTGCCCGAGTTCTCAACAGGACAAAGTGCAACTTCAAGCACCTCGTCTAAATGTTCCACCGCAACAAAGTTAATCTGCTCGAGCAAATATTGGGGGAACTCTCCCAAATCAGGCATGTTTGCCTTCGGATAAACGACTGTCTTAATTCCAGCTCTCATCGCTCCAAGAGCCTTCTCCTTTAACCCGCCGATTGCAATCACTCTTCCGCGCAGTGTAATTTCGCCGGTCATCGCCACATCCCATCGCACTTTGCGTTTACCCAGCAGGGAAACCAAAGCAGTTGCCATCGCGATACCGGCCGAAGGACCATCTTTGGGTATCGCCCCCTGAGGCACATGGATATGTATGTTACACTTGGCGAATACTTCATTATCAATAGCAAACTGTTCGGCATGTGCCTGAACATAAGTAAGTGCCGCCTGCGCCGATTCACGCATCACATCGCCCATCTGTCCAGTGAGATTCAACTTACCGGATCCAGGAGTGACTTCAGCTTCAACCATCAACGTTTCACCGCCAACCGGAGTCCAGGCAAGACCTGTGACCACTCCGACTTCATCTTGCTGCATCTTCTCTTGCTCCGGATAACGAATCGGACCAATGAACTTCTCAATCAATGCTTCGTTGATAACCTCGGGCACTTCAAATCCCTCAGCTTTCAAGCGACCGGCCTTACGCATAACTGTCTGCAACATACGCGAAAGATCACGAACTCCGGACTCTCTTGTATAACCGCTGATAAGAAACTTAACTGCCTTTTGCGGAATTTCCGGCGCGCAGTCTTTTAATCCATTCTCTTCGGCTGCACGCGGAATCAGATAGCGAAATGATATTTCAAGCTTTTCCTCATTGGTATAACCGGCAAGCTCAATTATTTCCATGCGGTCGAGTAGTGGACCCGGAATTGTATCCGTGCGGTTCGCTGTCGCAATGAACATCACCTGTGACAAGTTGAATGGCACTCCAAGGTAATGATCATCATATTCAGCGTTTTGTTCCGGATCGAGAATCTCAAGCAGAACACTCGCTGGATCACCGCGATAGTCAGAGCCGATTTTGTCTATCTCATCGAGAATAAAAACCGGGTTACTCGTTCCCGCAGATTTAAGCCCCTGGATAATTCGCCCTGGCATTGCCCCCACGTATGTTCGCCTATGCCCGCGGAGCTCGGCTTCATCACGCAAGCCACCAACCGACATCCGAACAAATTTGCGCCCTAGCGCCCTGGCAATCGACCGCCCAAGAGAAGTCTTGCCAACCCCGGGTGGCCCGACCAGTAACAATATCGGACCCCGAACATCCTTCTTCAATTTCCTGACGCCAAGAAAATCAAGAATTCGTTCCTTCGGTTTCTCCAGTCCAAAATGATCTTCATCAAGCACACGAGCGGCAACATTCAAATCAAGGTTATCCTTGCTCCGCTTACCCCACGGCAAATCAGCAATCCAGTCAAGGTAAGTCCGTGACAACGCAGCTTCACTTGAATCAGGATGCATCATCGACAAGCGACGCAACTGTCTGTCGGCTTCTTCGCGAATTGCCGGACTAAGTTTAACTTTCTTCAACTTATCACGAATAACGCCAATTTCACTCTCTGCATCTGCAGCGTCACCGAGTTCTTTTTGAATCTGACGCATCTGCTCTCGCAGCAACTCTTCGTGATGAGCCTTACCAAACTCCTCGTTTGCCTTCTTGAGAATGCGCTCCTTTGTTTCAAAAAGAGTGACCTGACGAACCAGCATTTCACTGACCAGCTGTAACCGCTTGATAGGCTCAAACTCTTCCAAGACTGGTTGTGCATCTTCTGGAGGAACTCCAAGAGATGATATTACAAAATCAGCCAAGTGACCCGGATCAACAATCTCCTTCTGCGCCTGAAGCAAATCATCGGAACCAGCTTCATCACCAGCAATAATTCCAAAAGAACCCCGGACAATCTCCATCAGCGCCTGTGTTTCACTGGTCACTTCGACGACTGACTCCTCTGTCAAATGACTGACTTTGACCTTTACGAAGGGTTCGAATTGTACAACTGATGTTATCTTTGCACGCGAAAGTACATGAAACCTGACTTTCATGTCGCCATTCGGCAAAATAACACAGTTAATAACCCTGGCCAGCGCTCCAACCTTACTCAAATCGCGAGGCCCCAATGGACCATCGTTATCACCAATCTGCCAGCAAAGAATAATATACTCAGTTCGAGAAAGAGCATAGTCAACTGCCTCCGAACCAACGCCTGCCCTGATATAAACGGGCACCATAAGTCCGGGTAAAGGCACAAAATCCCGCAAAGGTAATAGAGATAGAGTCTTCGGAAGTGGCTCTTTCTCAGTGCTTGATGTCTGCTTTGCCATAAGGGATAAATCCTGTTTTGCGCCCGTTGTGAACAACCTCGTTAACTTCGCCATTCTGTAGAAGGAGGACACTGGACTCACGTCGAATCTTTCCGTCTGCAGATACCCTGAACATTCCACTAACGCCTTCGTAATCTCCGACACGAGGCTTTAAAGATCGGTTACCATCTTTAATGCTGGCAACCAGCAAAGCCGCAGCATCGTAACCTTGAGCGGCTAAAAGTGTTGGTTTGCTATGATTCCTTAACTGGTAGAGTTCGGCGAACTCACGCTGTCTGATATCATAACTGTAACTGTGAAAGGGAGCGGGAAACACAGCTGTCTTTGCCATATTCCCAATACCACTAAGCATTGCCTGATCATCCCATGATGCTGTAGCAACAATCGTCCGATCCACCAAAGATGATGCCTGAAGCGCTTCCAGCAGAGACATTGAACCAGCAATCGAGTCAACCATAATAATTGCTTCGGGTGAGGCTTCCGCGGCAAGTCGTTCAACAACAACTTCACTGGATTGCGCATCTCCCGAGACATAGCTGAGCTCCAGCAAAACCTCTCCCCCAGCTTCACGCACGGCATCACGGAAAGCGTCGAGCATCTCCAATCCACTATTGGTTTTCGGATAAAAAATTGCATAGGTTCGCACACGAAGCATGGTAGAAGCGTAACCAATGACATCACGGGCCTGATCTTCTGCCGTAACGCCTAACTGAAAGATGTTTCCCGATAGCTCGGATAAGTTATTCTTCCGGGCAAAGGTCATAATCGGTACGTTTTTTTCAACAGAATCAGCGACAATCTGTTGAACAGAACTTAGTAGCAGTGGACCAAAAATAAATCCTGCTCCTTGAGAAACCAACTGATTATAACCCGTCAGTGCTTGTAACGGATCACCAGTTGTATCGAATTTTTCATAACCAAGTGCCCACCCCTTTCCATCTTCCTCCAGCGCCTGAACGACACCGTTAAAGATCTCGGCTGCAAATTGGGAATACTGTCCAGTGAATGGCAGGAGTATTCCAAACTTGATGGCATCTCCAACAGCAAGGTTTTCCTCAACCAGATCCGAGCTAGGTACCGGGCTGGCTGAATCAGTGGGCCCGCCATCTGACGAAGATAATGTAGCATCTGCGCCGTAATATTTTTTCAGTTCCGCCGAAGGCCCAGCGTATGAAGACTCGTTAAACCAGTCGCGAAAGTTAGCGTAAGGGGAAGGTCTCCCGGCCTGAAGACGCCTTAAGCGCTCAACAGACAGCCGCGATGTCACGAAAGCATCACCACCCCAACGCGCTGATAACTGATCAAATTCTATCTGGGGAATAGAAGCCAGCAGGGCGTCAACAATCGCATTAAACTTGGGCGAAATGCTACCTTTCCCAGCGATTTTACGATTACCTAGAGAGGCCCAGGCCAGAACCTGATCATGATTTCTCTCATTAAGATAAGCGGAAGCCATCAGTAGGGCAATTTCAGGGGTTGAAGACTCAATGCCCCCACCCTTGGCCACCAAAGCAGAAAGCTCCGAGCTGACAAGCGACCCCTTGCCCTGCTTAAGTAGAACTCCATAACGACGAAGCAGAATCTCACGCCATTCATTTATATTATTCGCTTCACTAATGGCGGCCAGATACTTGGCCTCAGCCATCGATAATTGACCGCCCGCCTCCAACTCAACAGCATCATCAAGAACACTACCATCCTGGCGTTGAAAAAGCGGCATCTGCCAAGGAGGAACAGGACCAAAAAACTCTAATGTGATCCCCTTGGAGTTAGGCAAATCAACAAAAGACAGTTCGTGGCTAGTTTTTTCCGGGCTACAGCCAATTAACAATGGAGTAAGCCAAAGGAGAACCAGAAGGACCCTCGCAATCCCCCCGACAGGGGAGTCGCTACTCGAAAATATGCATGACCTTGTCAAAAAACGATGGTGAATCCTCACGTATCGGTGCTCCTTCTATCTTTGCCAGTTTCTCTATCAGCTCTCTCTGCTCATTGCTTATAGATGTGGGCACACTTACATAGGTGCGCACATGCTGATCTCCCTTTCGGCCACTGCGCAAATCCGGCATCCCTTTGCCCTTCAGGCGAAAGATCTTGCCTGAAGGTGTCCCGGAAGGGACTTTCATCGTAACATCACCTTCAAGTGTCGGCACTGAAATTTCTGCTCCTAAAACAGATTGTGAATAGGTAACAGGAACATCACAAACGACATCATTACCATGCCGTTTAAATATCTTGTGGGCCAACACATTTATCTCGACATAAAGATCGCCTTTGCGACCTCCGGCATCGGACGATTCGCCCTCACCATCAAGTTTCAAACGCTGACCGCTATCAACTCCTGCTGGTATTCGAACACTGAGAGTCACATCTTTCATCACCTGACCTGCCCCATGGCAGTCGGCACAAGGATTACGAACGATACTGCCTTTTCCCGAACATACAGGGCACGTACGACTAATCGAAAAAAAGCCCTGCTGAACTCTCACCTGGCCCACGCCATTACAATGTTTACAGCTTTCAGGCGATGTTCCTGCTTTAGCTCCGGAACCATCGCAAGTATCGCATTTGATAGCTCTCTTGAAAGAGATCTGTTTCTCAACTCCCGATGCCGCCTCCTCCAGGGTCAGATCCATTGAGTAGCGTAAATCACGCCCTGACCTTGCTCGCTGACCGGAGTTACCTCCAAAGAAAGCTCCAAAAATATCGCCAAAAATGTCTTCGGCAAAGCCAGAAAAGTCGCCAAACCCAGCACCACCAGCACCACCGGCAAACGCCGCGTGGCCATAGCGATCATACTGTGCCTTACGTTCAGAATCAGAAAGAACCTGATAAGCCTCAGAAGCTTCCTTAAATGACTCTTCAGCGTCTTTGTTCCCTGGATTTTTATCCGGATGGAACTTAAGCGCCAACTTACGATAACTTTTTTTTATCTCATCAGCCGAGGCGTCTCGCTTCAACCCGAGTACTTCGTAGTAATCTCTTTTACTCAATGAACTGCCTCTACATTTATCAGGCTAACGAAACACGCGAATGGTGCTTATGGTAAATTATTTTCCGCACAAACCAACTATAATTAGCCCACCAGAATCTCTTACTTCTTCCGGTTAGAGGTTCGATGGGAGATGCGACGACAACAATACAACACACAGGCGCAGGAATGCTGCGCCTGTGAGAAAGATGCAGTTACTTCACTTCTTCAAAATCGGCATCAACCACATCATCGCCACCAGCAGAAGACTGTTCCGCAGAAGAAAACTCACCTTCAGGATTTGATGCTGTTGCCGATTTATATATCTTCTCTGCCAAAACATGAGCTGCGGTTGAAAGTTTTTCAAACTGCTTATTCAACTCATCGGCGGTATTACCCGACTCGAGAACAGTTTTGGAACTGGCAAGCTCAGCTTCAATCTTGGCTTTATCCGCGGCATCCAGCGCCGAACCGTGATCCTGTAAAGACTTTTCTGAAGTATAGACAAGTCCATCAAGCTTATTGCGCGCTTCAGCAAGAGCACGTCGCTCGCCGTCCTCTGCTCGATGATCTTCACCGTCACGAATCATTCGCTGGATATCATCTTCAGAAAGTCCGGAACTTGCTGTGATCTTGATTGACTGCTCCTTGCCAGTTCCCAGGTCCTTGGCAGACACATGAACAATACCATTGGCATCGATATCAAAAGTCACCTCAACCTGAGGGATACCACGAGGCGCTGGTGGAATACCAACAAGCTCAAATCGACCCAGCGTCTTGTTATCAGCTGCCATATCACGCTCGCCCTGCAGTACGTGAATGGTCACAGCAGGTTGATTATCCGCGGCGGTCGAAAAGACCTGACTTTTTCGGGTGGGAATCGTTGTATTCTTCTCAATCAACTTGGTCATCACTCCGCCCATGGTTTCAATACCTAGGCTTAGAGGAGTAACATCAAGCAACAGAACATCCTTAACATCCCCCTGAAGGACACCAGCCTGGATTGCGGCGCCGACTGCAACCGCCTCATCCGGGTTTACCCCTTTGCTTGGTTCCTTACCGAAAATCTTACGGACTCTCTCCTGAACCGCCGGCATTCTTGTCATCCCACCAACAAGAATCACCTCATCAATTTCACCAATAGAGAACCCGGCATCTTTCAACGCCTGTTCGCAAGGACGATTGATCCGCGAAAGCAAACTTTCACACAACGCCTCAAGCTTCGAGCGATTGAGCTTGATATTAAGGTGTTTCGGACCAGATGCATCCGCCGTAATAAAAGGCAAATTGATATCTGTCTCAAGTGAACTTGAAAGCTCGTGCTTGGCCTTTTCTGCCGATTCTTTCAGCCGCTGCAAGGCCATTGTGTCATTGCGCAAATCGATACCTTGATCCTTACGGAACTCATCGACAAGGAAATTAACTATAGCCAAGTCAAAATCTTCGCCGCCGAGGAAAGTGTCCCCATTCGTCGCCTTCACCTCAAACACTCCATCTCCCAATTCGAGAATAGAGATATCAAAAGTTCCACCGCCAAGATCGAAAACAGCGATCTTTTTATCGTTCTTCTTATCGACACCATAAGCAAGTGCCGCAGCAGTCGGCTCGTTAATAATTCTCAGAACTTCCAGACCGGCAATGCGTCCTGCATCCTTCGTCGCTTGACGTTGGGCATCATTAAAATAGGCCGGCACCGTGATTACCGCCTGGGTGACTTCTTCGCCAAGATAGTCTTCAGCGGTCTGCTTCATCTTGGTTAAAATCATCGCCGAAACTTCCTGCGGGCTTTTTCTTTCTCCGCGCATCATGACAACGGCATCGCCATTATCAGCTGACGATATTTCGTAAGGAAGCATCGTTTTAGCTTTTTCAACTTCGGGACTGCCGGATTTACGGCCAATCAAACGCTTTACAGCAAAAATTGTATTCTTGGGGTTTGTCACAGCCTGACGTCTGGCAATTTGCCCAACCAGACGCTCCCCGCTGTCATTCACTGCCACAACCGAGGGTGTTGTTCTGCCACCTTCACTGTTTGTGACTACCTTGGCATCACTACCCTCCATAATCGCAACACAGGAGTTTGTAGTTCCAAGATCGATACCAATGACTTTACTCATTTCATGACTCCAAAAAAATTAGTTGTCCCGCCCCGTTCTCTACTAATCATGAGCAACGGAGGGCGCAACCCGTGCTCAAAAAAAATCACCTGATTGTCCTGATTTTTGTCACCACACACCCGATAAGTTCGCCTGTGGGCGTTCCATTAGTCTTTGAACATTCCAACCGTCAAGCCGTTTCCGCAGCGGCAACGACAACCTGACCAGGGCGTAAAAGTTTGTCTTTGAAATAGTAAGCTTTCTTAAACTCTTCAATAATCTCCCCTTCACGCGCCCCGCTACCTGGCACAGTGGCCAACGCTTCATGGCGACTGGGATCAAACATCTCTCCAAGAGCACTTTCACCGCGAATTGAATGATTACCAAGTATTGAGTTAAAACGTTCCAGAACTAGGCGGACCCCATCAATAATAGTCGTACCATCGGTGTTGGTTTGATTCAGGGCAATTTCCAAAGTGTCTATGACTTCGAGCAGATCGCGAGCTATGTTTTCACCAGCATACTTAGCCGCTTCTGCCCTTTCTTTGATACTGCGCTTACGAAAGTTTTCCAGTTCAGCGACAGCACGAAGATACTTGTTATAATTCTCCTGAACTTCAAGTCTCAACTGGGCAATGATTTCCCCAGCCTCCTCTTCACCACAACTTGGTTCCTCTACAGAAACACCCTCTTCGCTTGCAACCACATCTTCAAATGACGAGCAAGTTCCATCGTCATGAGACTCATGCCGTTCTTCTTCGATAACGCCTGAATCCGCATCACCCTTCCCCCGGTTATCGTATGTATTCACCACTATTGTCTCTCCTTGTCAGTAAAGGTAGCCTATCAAGCCGTGGAATATCTCCGAAGGTATATCCCCGAACAGAAGCGCAAATTAAAGTTGCTGGATTGTCACTCAGCTCATAAATTCATTGCTTGAATAATTCACTGCTTACAGGATTCGCCACTAAAACAATCTTAAACCAAACGGTCCAGATTTGGACTATTTCGCTACGCCATACAGTAATTCTGTAAAGCCTACAGGAAGATTTCATGCAAAGCCACGTTACAACCGCCCCTGAACCTAATCACGTGACAGACGCTTTGCAACTGCTGGAGGAGAAAAACACAGAAGGTCTGTCGCAGTTGTTGAGTGAAATCCACCCGGTTCAGCTCTACAATCTGATTAATTCGGTTGATGAAAACCTGCAGCTGGAACTCATCAAACTGATTAGTGGTCTCGACCAGCTGGCAGAACTGATTTTCCAGGCTGATGACACCATGCGGGAACGAATCGTACGCATGCTGGATGATGCCCGTATTGCCGCCGTGATCCGGCGCCAGGAAACAGACGATGCCGCAGACATAATGCAACTCCTGCCACGCCGGAAACAAATTGGTATTCTGAAAAAACTCAGCCCTGAAACTGTCAAATCGCTGAGTGCTCTTCTCTCGTATGACCAGGATACTGCTGGTGGTTTGATGACACCGGAGTTTCTCAGCTACCCCCATTCAACTCCGGCCAGCCAAGCTCTGAGCAGTATTATCGAACAGTTAAAAAGTGAGGAAATCGATTC